>NZ_CP045643.1:6997100-7310972 GCF_009498275.1 Streptomyces fagopyri
GGGCGGCCGCGGTCTTCGCCTGCTGCGGCACCGGCGAGTTCCACGCGCTCGCGCCCGAGGAGTTCCAGGAGTGCGTGCGGGTGGCCGTGGAGGAGGCGGCGGGACGGGTGCCGGTCGTCGCGGGCGCGGGGTACGGGACCGCGCTCGCCGTACGGTTCGCGCGGCTCGCCGAGGAGGCCGGGGCCGACGGACTGCTCGCGATGCCGCCGTACCTCGTGGTCGCGGGACAGGAGGGGCTGCTGCGCCACTACCGGGAGCTGGCGGCCGCCACCTCGCTGGATGTCGTGGTGTACCAGCGCGACAACGCCGTGTTCACGCCCGCGACCGTGGTCGAACTGGCCCGGAGCGAGGGGATCATCGGCTTCAAGGACGGCCTGGGCGACCTGGACCTGATGCAGCGGATCGTCAGCGCGGTGCGCAGCGAGGTCCCCGGGGACTTCCTGTACTTCAACGGGCTGCCCACCGCCGAACTGACGGGGCTCGCGTACCGGGGCATCGGCATCACCCTGTACTCGTCCGCGGTCTTCTGCTTCGCGCCCGAGATCGCGCTGGCCTTCCACGCCGCGTTGAACGCCGGGTCCGACGACATGGTGAACCGGCTGCTGGACGGGTTCTACCGGCCGTTCGTCGATCTGCGGTCCCAGGGGCGGGGTTACGCCGTGTCGCTGGTCAAGGCGGGGGTGCGGCTGCGCGGACTGGACGTGGGGGAGGTGCGGCCACCGCTGCACGAGCCGACCGAGGACCATGTGAAGCAGCTCGCCGAGCTGGTCGAGCGCGGGTACGCGCTGCTGGAGCCGGCCGAGGGGGAGTCCCTGTGAAGGCGTCGGCCTTCGTCTACCCGTGGGACGTCGTCGGGGACCCGGAGGCGGCCGGGCGGATCGCCGGACTCGGGGTGCGGCAGGCGACGCTCGCCTCCGCCTACCACTCCACCCGCGCGCTGACCCCCCGTCACCCCCGTCACCGCGTCGTGACGGCGTCGCACGCGGCCGTCCTGTACCCGGTGGACGGCACCCGCTGGGACGGGCGCGCGCTGCGGCCGTACGAGGCCGGGGACTGGGCGCCAGGGGACGCGTACGGGACCGCCGCCGCCGCGCTCGCCGAGGCCGGTCTCGACGTCCACACCTGGGTGGTCCTCGCGCACAACTCCCGTCTGGGGGCCGAGCATCCGGACACGTCCGTCGTCAACGCGTACGGCGACCGGTACGGGTGGGCGCCGTGCGTCGCGCAGGCCGGCACACGGGAGTACCTCGTCGATCTCGCGGTGGAGGCGGCGGTGCGGCCCGGGGCGCGGGGCACCGAGCTGGAGTCGCTCGGCTGGTACGGGCTGGCGCACCTGCACGCGCACGACAAGACCGGCGGAGTGGGGCTCGGGGACGCCGGGCAGTATCTGATGTCCCTCTGCTTCTGCCCGGCGTGCCGGGACGGGTACGCCGGGCACGGGCTCGACGCCGGCGAGGCGGCGGCCACCGTCCGGGAGGCACTGGAGCCCGTCTGGCGGGGGGCCGTGCCGTCGGACGGGGGCTGGCCGGCGATCGAGAAGCTGCTCGGGAGCGAGGTGGCGGGCGCCACCCGGGCGTGGCGCGACGGAGTGGCCCGCTCGCTCCAGGAGACCACGGTCACGGCGGTACGGGCGGCCGCGCCCGACGGGTTCCAGGTGCTGCTGCACGCCGACCCCGAGTCGTTCCACTGCGGGGCGAACGCCGGGGTCGATCCCGCGCACATCCTCTCGGTGGCGGACGGGGTGGTGGTGCCCTGCACGGGCGGCACGGAGCCGCTGGCACCGTTCGCGCGACAGGGGCGTGACGGGGCCGTACTGGCCGCCAACTTCACGGTCGTGTCCGGTATGGGGGGCAGCCCGGACACCCTCGCGGACGACGCGGCGCGGGCGGCTTCGCTGGGAGCGGGGGAACTGCGGCTGTATCACGCGGGGTTGGCTTCGGAGGGGGATCTGGAGGCGGTGCGGGGGGCACTGAGGAGCGTGAGCTGAGGGGGCTCCCCGTGTACGGCGGGGGGCGTCCGGCGGTTGTTCGGGTGCGGCGCGGGCCGGTGTCCGGCGGTTGTTCGGGTGCGGCGCGGGGCGGCGTCGGCACGGCGGTTCAGCGCCTGGTCAGGAGAGGACGGAGAGCCAGGAGAAGGGCGAGGGCCAGTACGGGGAGCAGGAGGCGGTGGTCGACGAGGTCGACAACCCCCGCACCGACCGCCAGCCCGAGCGCGTTCGGCGCGAACATCAGGGTGTTCGCGGTGGCGGCGGTACGCCCGAGCAGCGGCCCCGGAGTCCTCCGCTGCACAGCGGTGTACGCGGCGATCAGCACACACGGAAGCCCGGCCCCGATCGCGGCACTGCACACCAGGGCGACCGCGTCGGACGTCACCGCACGCGCGCCGACGCCCACCGCCGTCAGGGCGATCCCGTACGCGGCGAAGCGACGCTCCCCCCACCGCCGCAGCAGCGGGCCCGAGACCAGGCCGATCAGTACCGACCCGAGGCCCTGGACGGCGTAGAGGAGCCCGGCGTACGCGGGGGAGTGCCTCAGCCCCTCGACGACGGCGTAGATCACGGCGCCGTTGAGACCCGCGAAGAACATCGTCGTACCGCCGGCGAGGACCAGCGGCCGGAGTTCCGGGTGCCCCAGGACGTACCGCGCGCCGACCACCGTCCGGGCCCGCCAGGTCGCGGGGTCCGGGGCGGGCGGCGACTCCCGGACCCGCAGCAGCGCGCACACCCCGGCCGCCAGCGCGAACGTCACCGCGTCCAGGAGAGCCACCCGCGCGCCGCCGTACGCCGTGTACAGGGCCGCCCCGGCCGGCGGCGCCAGCAGCTTCATGCCCTCGTTGGCCGTCATCCGCAGCCCGTTGAAGTCCCCGAGGAGGTTCCGGTCGACCACCGCGGCCACCAGCGCGGACTCCGCGGCGTCGTGGACGGCACCCGCCGCGCCGTAGACCAGGAGCACCGCGAACAGGATCCACAGCCGGTCCGGGGCGTCCACGGCGAGGAGAGCCGGCAGGAGCACCGCCAGAGCCAGGTTCGTGCCGATCAGCAGGGGCCGGCGGCGGGTGCGGTCCGCGAGCGTGCCGAGGAGGGGGCCGACGAGTGTGGGTGCCCAGAGCGCGAACACGCACAGGGCCGCCAGACCGTTCGAGCCCGTCAGGTCCTTGACCCAGATGCCCGACACCAGCCACATCGCCGACGAGCCGAAACCGGAGACCACCACCGCGGCCAGGTAGAGGCCCGCGTCGCGGTCGCGCAGCACACGCGTCACTGTCCATGTCATGGCAGGTGATCGTGGTCCTAAGGAGGGCCGGCGGGGATCGGGCAGGTGCCCTATACGGGAGGGCTCCCGCAACACCTGCCGCGTGGCGCGGGGCGCGGCTCACCGGCCGGTGCCGGGCTGGGAGCCCTTTGTGTGACCGTCCTTCCTCGCACCGCCCCTTCGGCCGCGGCCCGCACCCCCGCCGCCCGCACCCCGCCCCTTCCGCCCGCCCCGGGGCGCCGCACCGATGAGTTCCTGACGCGGCCCCGGTCTACCCCACGAGTGGACCCTGTGAGGATTCGGAACTGAGGAGCAGCGGATGACCGACCCGACTCTCGACCTCGGGCCGCAGGCCCTGATCGTGGCGCGGCTCGTCGCGGGGGTGACGGAGCGGCAGCTCCACGACGTCACGCCCTGTCCTGCGTACGAGGTGCGCCACATGCTCGGGCACGTGGGCGGACTGGCCGTCGCCTTCTGCGACGCCGGGCGCAAGAACCTGGGCGCCAGGACCGACACGAGCCCGGACGCGGCGGTGCCGGACATCGCCCCCGGCTGGCGTGAGACCGTGCCCGAGGCCCTCGACGAACTCGCGGAGGTCTGGCGCGACCCGGCCGCCTGGACGGGGGAGACCCGAGCGGGCGGCGTGACCCTGCCGGGCGCCGTCGCGGGCGCGGTGGCCGCCGACGAACTGGTCGTGCACGGCTGGGACCTGGCCCGCGCCACCGGCCAGGAGTACGAGCCCGACGCGGCCGCGCTGCACGCGTCGTACGGCTTCCTCGCCGCGGCCGCCCAGGATCCCGGCCGGGACAAAGGCCCGTTCGGCCCCGTGGTGCAAGTGCCGGACGACGCGCCGCTGCTCGACCGTGTGATCGCCCTCAGCGGGCGCGACCCCGGCTGGAAGTCCTAGTACTTCCTGGGACCCAGGGCCCCGTCCGAAGCCTCGTGGAGGGCTTCGGACGGGGCCCTTCCGCGATTCGTCTCCCTTTTCTTTCGCCGGAGGCGTTGACGAAACACGAGCGCGCTCCTACGTTCATCGCGTCGTACTTCATACGTCATATATGAGACGCGATACGTGAGATCCGATCCGTGAGATCCGAGAGGCGCGCATGACCTCTGTGCCCACACCGATACCGTCCCGCACGCAGTTCGTGCAGGAGGGGATCAAACACCGCATCCTCACCGGGCAGTTGACGCCTGGTCAGGCCCTGGTCGAGAGCGAGCTCGCCGCGCAGTTCGGGGTGTCGAAGACGCCCGTGCGCGAGGCGCTCAAGACCCTGGCCGGCACCGGACTCGTCGTGATGAACCAGTACAAGGGCGTCACGGTGCGCATGGTGGACGCGGACATGGCGCGTGAGGTGTACGACGTCCGGCTGCTGCTGGAGCCGGAGGCGCTGCGCCGGTCCGTCCTTCGCGGAGCCTCGCTCGCCGCCGCGCGGGACGCGCTCACCCGTGCCGACGACGCCTCCGACACGGCCGAACGCTCCCTGGCCAACCGGGAGTTCCACCGCGCCCTGTACGTGTCCTGCGGCAACCCGCTGCTGGGCCGCATGCTCGACGAGGTCCGCGACCAGGCCGCCCTGGTCTCCACGGTCGCCTGGGCCGCCGACCCGTCCTGGGAGCGCGAGGCGGGCGAGCACCGGGAGATCCTGCGCCTGGCCCTCGACGGCGACGCCGACGGCGCGGCCCGCGCGCTGCACGCCCACATCACGTCGTTCGTGCGGCGGGCCTTCCCTCCGGCCCAGGGAGAGGACGGACCGGAATGACGGCGACGTACGAGACCCTGCGGGCGGCGCTCGCCGAGGTCGTGGCGATCCCCGTGACCCCCTTCGCGCAGGACGGGACGATCGACCGCGACACCCACCGCGCCCTGCTGCGCCGGCTGCTCGACGGCGGGGTCCGCACCCTCACGCCCAACGGCAACACCGGTGAGTTCTACGCCCTGACCCCCGAAGAGCGGCAACTCGTCACGGAGTTGACCGTCGAGGAGGCCGACGACCGGGCCGCCGTTCTGGTCGGCGTCGGGCACGACGTACCGACCGCCGTCGCCTCCGCCCGACACGCCCGCACGCTGGGGGCGGGGATGGTGATGGTCCATCAGCCCGTCCATCCGTACGTCTCGGAGGGCGGCTGGCTCGACTACCACCGGGCCGTCGCCGAGTCCGTGCCGGAGCTGGGCGTCGTGCCCTACGTCCGCAACCCCGGGCTCCCGGGGGCCCGGCTCGCCGAACTCGCCGACGCCTGCCCGAACGTGATCGGCGTCAAGTACGCCGTCCCGGACGCCGCCTGCTTCGCCGCCTTCGCCCGGGACGCGGGACTCGAACGGTTCGTGTGGGTGGCGGGGCTCGCCGAACCCTACGCGCCCTCGTACTTCTCGGCGGGTGCCACCGGCTTCACCTCCGGGCTGGTGAACGTCGCCCCGTCGCTCTCACTCACCATGATCGAGGCGCTCCGCGCCGGCGACTACCCGGCCGCCATGAAGGTCTGGGAGCAGATCCGCCGCTTCGAGGAACTGCGCGCCGCCGACGCCTCCGCGAACAACGTGACCGTGGTCAAGGAGGCGCTCGCCTCACTCGGTCTGTGCCGTCGCGAGGTGCGCCCGCCGAGCAGGGAGCTGTCCGAGTCCGAGCGGTCGGAAGTCGCCGCCATCGCCGCGGGATGGCCCCTGTGAGCGCGGGACGGGAGACGAGGCGCCCGGAGGACCTCAGGAGCCACCAGTGGTACGGCACCGACGGGCTGCGCTCCTTCAGCCACCGGGCCAGGACCCGCCAGCTCGGCTATCTGCCCGAGGAGCACCTCGGCAAGCCGGTCATCGCGATCCTGAACACCTGGTCCGACATCAACCCGTGCCACGTCCACCTCCGGGACCGGGCGCAGGCCGTGAAGCGGGGCGTCTGGCAGGCCGGGGGCTTCCCGCTGGAATTCCCGGTCTCCACCCTCAGCGAGACCTTCCAGAAGCCGACCCCGATGCTCTACCGCAACCTCCTGGCCATGGAGACGGAGGAGCTGCTGCGCTCCTACCCCGTGGACGGCGCGGTGCTGATGGGCGGCTGCGACAAGTCCACGCCCGCCCTGCTGATGGGCGCGGCCTCCGTCGACCTGCCGACCGTCTTCGTGCCCGCCGGGCCGATGCTGCCCGGTCACTGGCGCGACGAGGTCCTCGGCTCCGGAACCGACATGTGGAAGTACTGGGACGACAGGCGCGCCGGACTCATCGGCGACTGCGAGATGACCGAACTGGAGAGCGGGCTCGCGCGGTCCCCGGGTCACTGCATGACCATGGGGACGGCGTCCACGCTCACCGCCGCCGCCGAGGCGCTCGGAGTGACGATCCCGGGTGCCTCCAGCATCCCGGCCGTCGACTCCGGCCATGACCGGATGGCGGCCGCCGCGGGCCTGCGGATCGTCGAACTCGTGCACCAGGACCGCAAGTTGTCCGACATCCTCACCGAGGAGGCCTTCGCGGACGCCGTGACGACCGTCCTCGGACTCGGCGGCTCCACCAACGCCGTCATCCACCTGATCGCCATGGCCGGCCGGGCGGGCGTCACCCTCACGCTCGACGACTTCGACCGGACCGCGCGGACCGTGCCGGTGCTCGCCGACGTACGGCCCGGCGGCCGGACCCACCTGATGGAGGACTTCCACTTCGCCGGCGGTCTGCCCGGATTCCTGTCCCGGATCACGGACCTGCTGCACCTGGACCGGCCGACGGTGTCGTACGACACCCTGCGCGAGCAGCTGGCCACCGCCCGGGTGCACAACGACGACGTCATCCGCACCCGGGAGAACCCCGTCGCCGCCGAGGGCGGTGTCGCCGTCCTGCGCGGCAACCTCTGCCCCGACGGCGCCGTCATCAAGCACATCGCCGCCGAACCGCGGCTGCTCAGGCACACCGGGCCGGCGGTCGTCTTCGACGACTACCGGACGATGCAGCGGACCATCGACGACCCGTCCCTCGGCATCACGGCGGACAGCGTGCTGGTGCTGCGCGGCTCCGGGCCCAAGGGCGGCCCGGGGATGCCCGAGTACGGCATGCTGCCCATCCCCGACCACCTGCTGAAGCAGGGCGTACGGGACATGGTCCGGATCTCCGATGCCCGGATGAGCGGCACGAGTTACGGCACCTGTGTGCTGCACGTGGCGCCCGAGTCGCACATCGGCGGGCCGCTCGCCCTGGTGCGGACCGGCGACTCGATCACCCTGGACGTCGAGGCGCGATCGCTGCGGCTCGACGTGGACGACGAGGAGCTGGAGCGGCGCAGAGCGCTGTGGACGGCGCCGCCCGAACGGTACGAGCGCGGCTACGGGGCGCTCTACAACGAGCAGATCACCCAGGCCGACACCGGCTGCGACTTCGCGTTCCTGGCCCGGCCGGGCAAAGTACCGGATCCCTACGCCGGGTGAGGGCGGTCCGCGAGGACCGCGCCCCAGGCCGCCCCCGACGACACTTCCGGGCCGCGTTCACCCCTGCACATGTAGCAAGCGCTTCCTGTGCCACCGGCACCGGCACCGTCACCGACAGCAATCGTTCCACGGCACCCGTAAGAACGGAGAACAGTCATGGCCCAAGCCGCAGCCGTGGCGAAACAGCCCGCGCCGCCCCGGTGGCGCCGCGGCTCGGCGACGCCCCGCAGGCTCCCGTACCTGCTGATCGCCCCCGCGGGGCTGCTGATGCTGGGCTTCATCGCCTACCCGGTCATCAGCGTCTTCTACTACAGCCTGCAGAACTACAACCCCACCAAGCCGTGGCGCAACGGGTTCGCCGGCTTCGACAACTTCGCGCACGCCTTCACCGCCGACCCCCAGTTCTGGGACACGCTGACCTTCAGCGCCAAGTGGGTGGTCGTCGAGGTCGGTCTGCAACTGCTGCTCGGCCTCGCGTTGGCCCTGATCGTCAACCAGACCTTCGTGGGCCGCGCGGCCGGCCGGGCGCTGGTCTTCTCGCCGTGGGCCGTCTCCGGAGTGCTGACCTCCGCGATCTGGGTACTGCTCTACAACTCCCAGACCGGCATCACCCCTTACCTCGCGGACGCCGGCATCGGCCAGTACGGCACCAGCTGGCTGTCGGACACCTCCACCGTCTTCCCGGCGGCCGTCGTCGCCGACCTGTGGCGCGGAGTGCCCTTCTTCGCGATCCTCATCCTCGCCGACCTCCAGTCCGTCTCCAAGGACCTGTACGAGGCCGCCGAGGTGGACGGCGCGAGCCGCCTCCGGCAGTTCCTGCACATCACCCTTCCGCACCTGAAGGACGCCATCGTCCTGTCCACCCTGCTGCGCGCGGTCTGGGAGTTCAACAACGTCGACCTGCTCTACACCCTGACCGGTGGCGGACCCGCGGGCGAGACGACCACCCTTCCGCTCTACATCGCCAACACCAGCGTCGACGCGCACAACTTCGGCTACGCGTCCGCCCTCACCACGGTCGCGTTCGTGATTCTGCTCTTCTGCTCGATCGTCCATCTGCGGCTGAGCAAGTTCGGAGGCGGGGACAAGTGATCACCGAGGACGTCACCGTCAGCGCCCCCGCGGCACCCGCCCCGGCGGCCGAACGACCCCGGCGGCGTCCGGGCGCGAAGCGCCGCGCCTGGGACGAGGTGCCGCGGTGGCACATCTACCTCCCGCTCGGCGTCTATCTCCTCTTCACCCTGATCCCCTTCTACTGGATCCTGCTCTTCGCGCTCCGCCCGGCAGGCTCCACCTCGCTGGTGCCGTGGCCCATGACCTTCGAGCACTTCGACAAGGTGTGGACCGAGCGCAGTTTCGGGACCTACTTCCAGAACAGCGTGCTCATCGCCGTCGCCACGCTCGTCATGACGACCGTGGTCGCCCTGGCCGGCGGATACGCCCTGGCCCGCTTCGACTTCAGGAGCAAACGGGGCTTCATGCTGGCGCTGCTGTGCTCGCAGTTCGTGCCGGGCGCGCTGCTGCTGGTACCGCTCTTCCAGATCTTCGCCAGACTCCGGATGATCAACTCGCTGGGCAGCGTCGTCATCGCCGAGACGGTGTTCCAGCTGCCGCTGTCGATGATCCTCATCAGCGGGTTCATCAGGAACGTCCCGTACTCCCTGGAAGAGGCCGCCTGGGTCGACGGCTGCGGCCGCTTCACCTCCTTCCGGATCGTCGTACTCCCGCTGCTGCGCCCGGGGTTGATCGCCGTAGGCTCCTTCGCCTTCGTGCACGCCTGGAACCACTTCCTGTTCGCCCTGATGTTCCTCAGCGACCAGGGCAAGCAGACGATCCCGGTCGGCCTCAACACCCTGATGAGCGCCGACAGCGTCGACCTCGGCGCGCTCGCCGCGGGCGGCATCATCGCCGCGATCCCCGTCGTCGTCGTCTTCGCCTTCATCCAGAAGTGGCTGATCACTGGCTTCAGCGCGGGGGCGGTGAAGGGATGAGCGGGCCGAACGCGCCGGGCGGGGGACTCCCGCTGCCGGTCGTCCTCGCGGGGGCGCGCGGCCACGGCCGGCGGCATCTGCGGAACATCCGCCGGCTCCAGGACAAGGGGCTCGTGCGGCTGGCGGGCATCTGCGAGCTGAGCCCCCTCACGACGGCCGAACTCCGCGAGCACTTCGGGGACTTCGACGGACCCGGAAACCCCGTGGAGCGGCCTCCCGAGCAGTCCGCCGACCTCGGGGCACTGCTCGACTCCACCGGCGCCGCGATCGCGGTGATCTGCACGCCCATCCCGACCCACACCGACCTTGCGCTCGTCGCCGCGGGCAAGGGCGCGCACCTGCTGCTGGAGAAGCCCCCCGCGCCCTCGTACGCCGAGTTCCGGCGGATGGCCGACGGGGTCGCGGCGGCCGGCGTCGCCTGCCAGATCGGCTTCCAGTCACTCGGCTCGCACGCCCTGCCGGCGATCCGGGACATGATCGCGTCGGGCGTACTCGGCACGGTCACCGGGATCGGCGCGGCGGGCGCCTTGGCGCGCGACGAGGCCTACTACCGCAGGGCGGCATGGGCGGGCAAGCGCCGCCTCGACGGCGTGGACGTGATCGACGGGGCCCTCACCAACCCCCTCGCGCACGCCGTCGTCACCGCCCTCGCGCTGCACGGCGCCACCCGCGCCGAGGACGTCGGCACGATCGAGACCGAGCTGCTGCGCGCCAACGACATCGAGTCCGACGACACCTCCTGCGTACGCGTCACCACCCCCCGGGGGCGGGTCGCCGTCGCCGTCACGCTCTGCGCCGAGCGGCCCGGCGAGCCGTACGTCCTGGTGCACGGCAGCGGGGGCCGGATCACCTTCTGGTACAAGCTCGACCGCGTGCTCGTCCAGCGGTCCGGGCACGGCCCGCAGGAGATCGAGTACGGCCGCACGGACCTGCTGGAGAACCTGGTCGCGCATCTGACCGACGGCACCGAGCTGCTGGTCGCACCGGAGTCGACGGGCGCCTTCATGCGGGTCGTCGAGGCGATCCGGCTGGCGCCCGATCCCGTCGCGCTGCCCGCGGACGCCTGGGAGGCGGTCCCCGCGGAGAACCGCCGGATCGTGCGCGGCATCGACGGGCTCGTCGCGGCGGCGGCCGACTCCCTCGCCCTCTACTCCGAACTGGGCGCCTCCTGGGCGTCCCCGAACGAGGTGAGCACCGGATGAACACCACACCCCACGACGAGTCGCCGGTCCTGCGTGTCGCCGGCCGCCCGGTAGGCCGCTACCACACCCGCCCGGAGCTGTCCCCCCGGCTCTCCCCGCGCCCGTACCTCCACCCGGTCACCACCCTTTCCGGCACGGCGGTCACCGAGTTCAGCCCCGCCGACCACCTCCATCACCTCGGCGTCGGTGTCGCCGTTCCCGACGTCGAGGGGCGCAACTTCTGGGGCGGGCGCACCTATGTGCGCGGCCAGGGGCCCACCGAACCGGCCGACCACGGCGCGCAGCGGCACTCCGGCTTCCGGTCGATCGGCCCGGACGGTTTCGTGGCGGAGCTGCGCTGGGTGGCCGCGGTCGGTGAGCTGCTGCGTGAGCGCCGGACCGTCGCCGCGACCCGGCTCACCGACTCCGCCTGGGCGCTGGACCTCACCTTCTCGCTCACGAACACGACCCCGAAACCCCTCTCCCTCGGCAGCCCGGCCACCAACGGGCGGCCGGGCGCCGCCTACGGCGGCTTCTTCTGGCGGGCCCGCAAGGAGCCCGCGGCACCGCGAGTCTTCACCGCCGACACCGAGGGCGAGGAGGCGGTGCACGGCACTCGCGCCGACTGGCTGGCGCTCGCGGGCGCCGGCTGGACCCTGGTCTTCGCGGGGGCCACCGAACGGACCCGCCAGGACCCGTGGTTCGTGCGCGCCGCCCAGTACCCGGGCGTCGGCTCCAGCCTCGCGCACACCGAGCGGCTGCCCATCGGGCCGGGGGACACCGTCGTACGCAGGGTCGTGACCGTCGTCGCGGACGGCACCCTCGGCCGGAGCGAGGCCGCCGCGCTCGTCCGCGGGGCGGTGCACCCCTGATGGCCCTTCCCTCCTCCGACCTCGGCGACGGCACCTATCGCAACCCCGTCCTCGACGCCGACTGGTCCGACCCCGATCTGCTGTGTGTCGGGGACGACTTCTACCTCACGGCCTCCAGCTTCGGCCGGGTGCCGGGTCTGCCGCTGCTGCACTCCCGCGACCTGGTCAACTGGACACTCGTCGGGCACGCCCTGCAACGCCTCGAACCCGTGCGGGAGTTCAGCCGGCCCCAGCACGACCGCGGGGTGTGGGCACCGTCCCTGCGTCATCACGACGACCGCTTCTGGATCTTCTGGGGCGACCCCGACCACGGTGTCTTCCAGGTCAACGCCCCGGAGATCCGGGGCCCTTGGACCCGCCCGCACCTGGTCGAGGAGGGCAAGGGACTGATCGACGCCTGCCCGCTGTGGGACGAGGAGACCGGCGAGGCCTACCTCGTGCACGCCTGGGCCGGATCCCGTTCGGGTGTGAAGAACCGGCTCACCGGGCACCGGATGCGGCCCGACGGCACCGGAGTGCTCGACGAGGGCGAGGTGATCGTCGACGGGGACCGGATTCCCGGCTGGTTCACCCTCGAAGGGCCCAAGGTCCACCGGCACGACGGCTGGTTCTGGATCTTCGCGCCCGCCGGGGGAGTGGAGACCGGCTGGCAGGGCGCCTTCCGCTCGCGCGGCTTCTTCGGCCCGTACGAGGAGCGGGTGGTGCTGGAGCAGGGGGAGACGGAGGTCAACGGCCCGCACCAGGGCGGCTGGGTGCGTACGGCGGCCGGTGAGGACTGGTTCGCGCACTTCCAGCACCGCGGTCCGTACGGGAGGGTCGTGCACCTCCAGCCGATGCGCTGGGGCGGGCCGGACGGCTGGCCGGTGCTCGGTGACGAGGGCGCCCCCGTCGCGGTGCACCGGAAGCCCGATCTGCCGCGGCAGCCGCGCTCGGCACCGGCCACCGACGACGACTTCCCCGGCGGCCGGTTCGGGCGGCAGTGGCAGTGGACCGCCAACCGTCAGGACGGCTGGGCCACCCAGCACTCCTCCGACGGGCTGCGTCTGACCTGCCTACGGACGGCGCACGCGGACGATCTGCGCAGGCTGCCGCACGTCCTGACCCAGCGGCTGCCGGGGATCGCCGCCACCGCCGAGGTGGAACTGCGGCTCGACAGCGAGGAGCCCGGCGCGCGGGCGGGATTCGCCGTGCTCGGGGACGCGTTCAGCTGGATCGGGCTCCAGCGCCACCCCGACGGATCGGTACTGCTCGTACACCGGTTCGCCGAGTCCGCCGTGACGGGAGCACCCGCCTCGTCTTCGGGACGGTGGGGGAGGGAGCGCGACGCCGCCGTCTCCCGGGAGGCGCCCGAGGGGCGGGCCCGGCTGTGGATCGAGATCGGCGCGGGGGCGCGCTGCCGCTTCTCGTACGACGTCGGCGGCGGCCGGGTGTCCTCCGGCCAGGTCTTCGCCGCCACCCCGTGGCGCTGGGTGGGCGCGCTGCTCGGGCTGTTCGCGCTGGCCCCCGCCGGCGCGGGACACGCCGGCGCGGCCTCGTTCACGCAGTTCCGTATCACCGCGACCCCCTGAGGGTCGTCCATCACCAGTGAGCCGGTTGGGAGCCGCAGTGCCGCACCTGTTGAGCAAGCGCTTTCCGAAGCCGCGTGCCGGACGTCCGGAGCCGGTGCCCCCGGCACCGGACGACCGTGACCGATCAGACCCCAAAACCCTGTTGGAACCAGAGGAAGAGAGCCGGCCAATGAAGATCAGCATCCACGGGACCAGGCGTTGCGCACTGGCCGTCGCCCTGGGTTCCGTGCTCGCTCTCACCGCCACCGCCTGCGGTGACAACGGCGGCGGGGCGGCGGGGGACAAGGGCGACGAGGGCTCGGGCAAGGGCCGGATCACCTTCTGGGACAACAACGGCGGTGTCCGCACCGACATCTGGAAGCAGATCATCGCGGACTTCGAGAAGAAGTACCCGGACATCAAGGTCGACTACGTGGGCGTCCCCGCGGCGAGCGCCCAGTCGAAGTACGACACCGCCATCCAGGGCGGCGGTCTGCCCGACGTCGGTGGAGTGGGCACCGCGATGCTCGCCGAGGTCGCGGTCCAGGGAGCGCTGGACCCGCTGGACAGCCGCCTGGAGAAGAGCCCGCTGAACGGGAGGCTGAGCCAGAACCTGCTCGACGTCAGCCGGGCCGCGGGCGGCGCGGGCAAGCTGTACCAGGTGCCGACCTCCGCGAACAACGGCACGCTCTGGTACCGCACCGACCTCTTCAAGGCGGCCGGCCTGGACGCGCCGACCACCTGGGCGAAGTTCTACGAGGCCGCCGACAAGCTGACCGACAAGGGCGGGAACCGGTTCGGGTTCACCATCCGGGGCGGGGAGGGGGCCATCGCGCCGGCCCTGGACGCGGTGTACGGGCAGACCGGCCTCACCTCGTTCTGGAACGGCGACAGGACCACCGTCAACGACCCGAAGAACGTGGCGGCCCTGGAGAAGTACATCGCCCTGTACAAGAAGGACACCCCGTCCGCCGACGTCAACAACGACTTCGCCAAGATGGTCGCCCAGTGGGACAGCGGCAGCATCGGCATGCTGAGTCACAACCTCGGCTCCTACCAGGATCATCTGAAGGCGCTGGGCGCGGAGAAGTTCAGGGGCATCCCGAACCCGACGCGGGACGACGGCACGCGGGTGCAGGTGTCCAACCCGGTCGACGGGCTGAGCCTCTTCAAGTCCAGCAAGAACAAGTCGGCGGCCTGGAAGTTCATCGAGTTCGCCGTCTCGGCCGCGGAGAACTCGAAGTTCAACGAGTCCGCGGGCCAGGTCCCGGCGAACACCGAAGCCGCCAAGGACGCCTGGATCCAGCGGGCCGAGCCGACCAAGCTCGCCGCGGAGGCGCTCAACGGCGCCGACACCAAGATCGTGCAGCTGCCTTACTACCTGCCCGACTGGAACACCATCTCCAAGGCCGACAACGAGCCCAACTTCCAGAGGCTGCTGCTCGGGAAGATGAGCGCGAAGGACTTCCTGGACACCCTGGCCGACCAGCTCGACAAGGCGCAGGCGGACTGGAAGCGGAACCACTGAGAACCCGGCCGGCCGCGGTGGCGGGGAGAGCGCGGGGCGACCGCGGGCCGGTGGGGGCCGGCCGCGCGGTTCCCCGCGCCCGCGATGTCCGCGCCTCCCGTTCGGCAGGGGCCACGCGCCCCACCCCGCTCACCCCGAACCCTCGACCCGATGGAAAGAGAGCCGCACCATGAACACCAAGAAATGTCATGCGCGCGTCATGATGTCGCTGGTCGGATGCACCGCCCTGGTCCTGGCCGCCACCGGCACCACCGCCCAGGCCCAGGCCCGGCCCCGCGACCCCGGCCGCCAGACCCTCCCGGCCGGCGACGGCTGGGGCTCCGCCGGCACCGGCACCACCGGCGGCGCGGCCGCCGACGCCGCCCACGTCTACACCGTCACCACCTGGGCCGGGTTCAAGGCGGCGCTGAGGAACGGCTCCACCGCTCCGAAGATCATCAGAGTGAAGGGCACCATCGACGCCGGCGCCGGGGGCTGCGACGCCTTCGCAGCCCCGGGCTACGACTTCGACGCCTATCTGCGCAAGTACGCGCCGGAGAACTGGGGATACGGCACCAACCTGGACGCCGAGCCGGACGACAGCCCCGAAGGACTGCGCCGCGCCTCCGCCGCCCGCCAGGACACCGCCGTCAAGGCGGACGTCCCGGCGAACACCACGCTCGTCGGCGTCGGCAGGAACGCGGGCTTCAAGGGCGCGAGCCTCCAGATCAAGGCCGTGGACAACGTCATCGTCCGCAACCTGGCCTTCGAGAGCCCGCTCGACTGCTTCCCGCAGTGGGACCCGACCGACACCTCCGCCGGCAACTGGAACTCCGAGTACGACAGCGCGGTGGTCTACGGGTCCACCCACGTCTGGCTCGACCACAACACCTTCACCGACGGGGACCACCCCGACAGCTCGCTGCCCACGTACTTCGGCCGGATCTACGAACAGCACGACGGCGAACTGGACATCGTCAGGGGCGCGGACTACGTGACCGCCTCCTGGAACGTGTTCACCGACCACGACAAGACGATCCTGATCGGCAACAGCGACAGCGCCGCCACCGCCGCGGACGACCGGGGTCACCTCAAGGTGACCTTCCACCACAACCTGTTCTCGAACCTGCTCGAGCGCGCGCCGCGCGTCCGCTTCGGCCAGGTGGACTCGTACAACAACCACTTCGTCGCGGGCGACGGCTTCTCCTACAGCTACGGCATCGGCATGGAGTCCCAACTCGTCGCCGAGCACAACGCGTTCACCCTGCCGAGCGGTATCAGCGCGGCGACCGTCCTGAAGAAGTGGAAGGAGGCGCCGCTCACCGCCGCGGACAACTACGTCAACGGGGTGGCGACGGACCTGATCGCCGTGCACAACGCGGAGATCCCGGCCGAGACACTGCGGTCCGGGGCCGGCTGGACACCGACCCTGCGGACCCACGTCGATCGGCCACGGGCGGTGCCGGCGATCGTGGACCACCGCGCGGGCGCCGGCAAGGTCTGCTGATCATGACCGAAGTCCCGCTCGGCCGAGGGGCGTTCGTCGCCGCGGGCATCGGAGCCGAACTGGCTCCGGCGCTCGCGGCACCCGCCCGCGCGGCGACCCGGTCACCGTTCGGATGCCACGGTTCGCCCTCCGCCCGCCTCACCGCGCGCACGCTGTACGTGGACCCCGGCGGCCGCGGCGGCCACACCACCGTCCAGGCCGCCGTGGACGCGGCGGGCGGGAGCGGGTACACGCTGGTCGATGACGAGAACGACCGGCGAAGGGCCGCCCGGTGACCGACTCGATCCCCCCGAAGGTGGCCGCGACCAGGGTGCCCGCCGCTGTCCCGGCGACAGAGGCGGACACCGTGACGCCCATGGTGGCGCCGAACTCGATGACAGCGTCCGCCGCCGCGACCTCAAGGGAACCGGTTCAAGGGACGGTCAAGGACGTGTCATTCGCCGGCAATGAGTCGGCGCAAGTGTCCCCTGTGGATGGGATATCGATCGTATAAAGGCCCTCGCGTGTCGTGAGTGATGCGCGTAGACAGTCTCCGACCTGGTGCTCGACAGATGGGCACCCGACTCACCAGATCCGGAGAACCCATGCGGAAGTCCCTCAGAGTCGCGGCCGTCGGTGCCGCCTGTGCCGTCGCCGGCGCCGCGCTCTACGGCACCGGTGTCGCCACCGCCGGACAGTCCACGGCGAACTCGACCCACGAGCCGTACAACATCGGCGTGTTGGTCAAGGACATCGACACCTACTACGGCACCACGCTCGACAGCAACGGCGTGTACCAGGCCTCCGCCACCAGCCGGTACGCCGAGGACCTGGCCCGCCTGGAGACCGACGCCAGGCGCCACATCGACAAGGCGGCCCACCAGGCGCGGCACCGGGGCGAGAAGCCCGCGGTCGTCTTCGACATCGACGACACGCTGCTGCTCTCCCTCGACTACGAGAAGAAGACCAACTACACGTACAACTCCGCCACGTGGGCGTCGTACGTGGCCCAGGCCGACCGGCCGGCCGTCTTCGGCACCCCCGAGCTGGTCGCGTACGCGAAGTCCAAGGGCGTCGAGGTCTTCTACAACTCGGGCCTGAAGGAGTCGCAGCGCGCCGACGCGGTCGCGAACCTGAAGAAGGTCGGCGCCGACGTCAACCTGGACTCCGCCCACATGTTCCTCAAGGACGCCGCCAACCCGCCCGCGTACCTGAGCTCCTGTGCCACGGCCGCTGCCTGGAACTGCACCACCGTGCAGTACAAGGCCGGCACCCGTAAGCACATCGAGTCCCTCGGGTACGACATCGTCGCCAACTTCGGCGACCAGTACTCGGACCTCGACGGCGGCTACGCGGACAAGACCTACAAGCTGCCGAACCCGACGTACTTCGTCAGCTGACGCACGCTCACCCGCACTCGTGGGACAAGGCGAACGCCCCCGCCGGTCGTCACCGGCGGGGGCGCTCCTCTGACTGGCTCCGAGGGGGGCTCAGGCCAGCAGATCCATGGGGTCGAACGACGCACCGGGCCCGGCGGAGTCGAGCCCGTGGAACCGAGCCCGTGGAACCGTCGACCGGTGTGCTTCCTCCACGCACTGGGAAGGACGGGGAATCCAGGCGGATGGTTGTCCCGCGGCACGAATCAGTGCCGAGGACCACCTGTCGGTCACCCGCAACCTCCAGCCCCCGCCGGCCGCACGCCACTTGTAGCCCCCGCCGGTCACCCGCCACCTGTCGCCCCCGGGGCCGTGGAGCGCGTGCCGGGAAGGCCCGGCGCGTATACGGTCCCCGGGTTCCGTCTCGGGGAAGTGGAGCCCCCCATGAGGGTGGGACGTGCGCGTACGGCCGTGTTCGTCCGGGGGCTCGAACGGCCCATGGCGGGCCGGGCCTGATTCCGTAACACAGGGAAAACCTGAAAGCGGTCCGACGCGGGAACAATCCAGCCAGCATCCGCACACCCGCCACGCAGGTTACGAGGAGTATCGCCATGTCCGAAGCGCAGAAGGTGACAGAGCGGCCAAGTCCCGTGCCACCGGCGACGAACAGCGTCGACCGGTATTTCAAGATCTCCGAACGGGGTTCCACGTTCGGCCGGGAGATACGCGGCGGATTCGCCACGTTCTTCACGATGGCCTACATCCTTGTCCTGAATCCGATCATCCTCGGCAGCGCCAAGGACAAGTTCGGCCACCACCTCGACAGCGGCCAACTCGTCACGGCCACCGCGCTGGTGGCCGCGGTGATGACCGTCATCATGGGGGTGGGCGGCAATCTGCCGCTCGCGATCGCGGCGGGCCTCGGACTGAACGCCGTCGTCGCCTTCCAGATCGCCCCGCTGATGAGCTGGCCCGACGCCATGGGCCTGGTGGTCATCGAGGGCGTGATCATCTGCGTCCTGGTCCTCACCGGACTGCGCGAAGCGGTCATGAACGCGATCCCGCAACAGCTGAAGCACGCCATCGGCGTCGGCATCGGACTCTTCATCGCCTTCATCGGCTTCGTGGACGCCGGCTTCGTCAGCCGCATCCCGGACATCGCGAACACCACCGTGCCGGTGCAACTGGGCGCGACGGGCTCACTGACCGGATGGCCCGTCCTGGTCTTCTGTCTCGGCGTGCTGCTCACCATCGGACTGATGGCGCGCAAGGTGAAGGGCGCCATCCTGATCAGCATCGTGACGATGACCGTCGTCGCCGTGATCATCAACTCGGCGGCCGACATCAAGAGCTGGGGCCTGACCACGCCGAAGATCCCCTCCGACGTGGTCGCCGCCCCGGACTTCGGGCTCGTCGGTCACTTCAGCCTGTTCGGCGGCTTCGGCGAGACCGGCGCCCTGACGGTCATCCTGCTGATCTTCACCCTCATCCTGTCGGACTTCTTCGACGCCATGGGCACGATCGTCGGCATCAGCGCGGAGGCGGGGCTGCTCGACGACGAGGGCAAGGTGCCCGGCATCGGCCGTGTGCTGTTCATCGACGGCGCCGCGGCGGTCGCGGGCGGCGCGGCCTCCGCCTCGTCCAACACCGCGTACATCGAGTCCGCGGCCGGGGTCGGCGAGGGTTCGCGGACGGGCTTCTCGAACCTGATCACCGGCGGCATGTTCGCTCTCGCCCTGTTCCTGACCCCGCTGCTCACCATCGTCCCGCTCCAGGCGGCGGCCCCCGCCCTCGTCGCGGTCGGCTTCCTGATGATGACCCAGGTCAAGCACATCGAATGGGACGACTACGAGATCGCGATTCCCGCGTTCCTCACCATCGCGGCGATGCCGTTCTCCTACTCGATCACCAACGGCATCGGCGCGGGTTTCGTCGCCTACGTCGTGATCAAGGCGGTGCGCGGCAAGCTCCGTGAGGTCCACTGGCTGCTGTGGGCGGTGTCGGCGCTCTTCCTCGTGTACTTCGCGATCGATCCGGTGAGGCAGCTGTTCGGCGTCAAGTGACCGCACGCGAGAAGGGCCGCCCCGGGAAAGCGGGGCGGCCCCGTGACGTGCGCGGCGCCTCAGTCCTTCAGCGCCGCCCGCATCATCGCCCGGGCCACCGGGGCCGCCAGACCGTTCCCGCTGACCTCGGAACGGGCCGCGTCGGACTGCTCGACCATGACCGCGACGGCGACCTCCTTGCCGTTCGAGTCGGACTTCGCGTACGACGTGAACCAGGCGTAGGGCGTCTTGCTGTTGTTCTCGCCGTGCTGGGCCGTCCCCGTCTTGCCGCCCACCGTCGCGCCGGGGATGCGCGCGTTGGTGCCCGTGCCGTCCTCGACGACCGTGCGCATCGCGGACTGGAGCTGTTCGGCGGTCGACCGGCTGACGATCTCCTCGGTGTCCGGACTGTCGTCGTAGTTCCTGACCACAGTGCCGTCCGCGTCACTGGTCTGCGTCACCATGTGCGGCGAGACCAGCTTGCCGCCGTTGGCAATAGCCGCCGACACCATGGCCATCTGGAGCGGGGTCGCGGTGACGTCGTACTGGCCGATGCCCGTCAGCGCCGTGGACGACTTGTCCATGTCCGAGGGGTAGACGCTCGGGTACGCCCGCACCGGCACGTCCTGCGAGGTGTCGTTGAAGCCGAACCTCTCGGCCATCGCCCGCAGCTTGTCCTGGCCGAGGTCCACGGCCATCTTCGCGAAGACGTTGTTGCAGGAGTACTGCAGCGCGACACGGATCGGGGCGTTCGCACAGGGCGCGGAGGTGTTCTCGTTCTTCAGGACGGTCGTGGTGTTCGGCAGCGTGTACGGGTTCGGGCTGTCCGTCTTCTCGTCCACGTCCGCGTACAGCCCGTCCTCCAGCGCGGCCGCGGCGACGACCAGCTTGAAGGTCGACCCCGGCGGCAGCGGCTGGCGCAGCGCCCGGTTGGTCATCGGCTTGTCCGGGTCCTTCGTCAGCCTCTTCCAGGCGGCCGAGTCGCCGGCGCTCAGCAGCGACGGGTCGTACGACGGGGTGGAGACGGCGGCGAGGATCCTGCCGGTCTCGGGGTCGATGGCGACGGCCCCGCCCTTCTTGCCGCCGAGCGCCCGGTACGCCGCCTTCTGCACGTCCGGGTCGATCGTCGTGACCACGTCACCCGGATCGGCGCGCTTGTCGGTGACCGTGTCGAGCGGGTTCTTGAGCTGGTTGTCGGTGCCGTCCAGCAGGTCCCGGTAGACGCCCTCCAGCTGGGTCGCCCCGAACACCTGCGAGCTGTAGCCCGTGACAGCCGCGTACAGGCGGCCGTCGGTGTACGTGCGCTTGTACCTGAGGTCGCTGCCCTTCGTCTGCGCGGAACCGGTGATCGCGTCGCCGGCCACGATGATGTTCCCCAGCGGGTTCGCGTACTGCTCGATCGCGTTCCGCCGGTTGTTCTTGTCGTCCGCGAGTGCCCTGCCGTCGTAGAACTGCACCCAGGTCGCCCTGACCAGCAGGGAGAGCACGAGCAGCATGGTGAAGACGGCGGCACGCCTGATCGTCTTGTTCATTCCTCCCAGAAGGACGGCGGGCGGCCGGGAATCGTTCCCCGCCGCCCGCGATTCTCATGCGCCGTTCATGAAGGTCCGGGGCGGCTCGCCAGGGTGAGGACGACCTCGTCCGTGACCTCGCCGCGCGCGTGCGCGTACCCACGGGACCGCGCGGTGATCCGGAACCCGCACTTCTCCAGGACCCGCAACGACCCCGCGTTGTCGGCCGCGGCGCGCGCGTACAGCGGGCGTTCCGGCACCTCGGCCAGCAGGTCCCGCAGCGCGGCCGTCGCGATGCCCCGGCCCCAGTGGGCCCGGTCGATCCAGTACGTGACCTCGCGCTCGCCGGGCTCCCCGTACACCGCGGCGCTGCCCACGACGTCGCCGTCCGCGAGGACGGCGCGCGACAGCGCGCCGGACGAGGCCCGTACACGCTTCCAGTGGGCGTCGAAGGCCTCGCGATCGGCCGGGTCCCTGGGGGTGAACGCGGCCGTCCGGAGGGACTCCGGATCGTTCAGCTGCCGGTAGAAGACCGGCAGGTCGCTGTCGTGGACCGGGCGGAGCGCGACCTCCATGGCTCAGAGCCTCCGGGTGGCGAGCGTCAGCCGGTCGCGGGCGTCGAACAGGGCGTCCTTGACCATCTGCTCGTGCGCGGGGGTGAGCCGGGCGACCGGCACCGAGCAGCTGATCGCGTCCCGGGCCGGGGTGCGGTACGGGATCGCGACGCCGAAGCAGCGCAGCCCCAGGGTGTTCTCCTCGCGGTCCACGGCGAAGCCCTGCTCCCGCACCTGGTGCAGCTCGCCGATGAGCTTCTCCCGGTCGGTGATCGTGTGCTCGGTGAGGGCGGGCAGCGTCTCCGGGAGCATCTTGCGGACCTGCTCGTCGGTGTGGGTGGCGAGCAGCGCCTTGCCGAGCGAGGTCGAGTGCGCCGGGAGACGGCGGCCCACCCGGGTGAAGGGGCGCAGGTAGTGCTGGGACTGGCGGGTGGCGAGGTAGACGACGTTCGTGCCGTCCAGGCGCGCCAGGTGGATGGTCTCGGTGGTGTCGTCCGACAGCCGGTCCAGGGTGGGCCGGGCCGCGGCCACCACCTCGTCGCCGTCGATGTACGAGGTACCGACCAGCAGGGCGCGTACGCCGATGCCGTACCGCGTGCCCGTCGCGTCCGTCTCCACCCAGCCGAGCTCCACGAGGGTGCGCAGCAGCATGTACAGGCTGGACTTCGGATAGCCGACGGCCTCCTGGACCGCGGCCAGGGAGTGCATACCGGGCCGGCCCGCGAAGTATTCGAGCAGTTCCACGGTCCGCACCGCGGACTTGACCTGCGCTCCGCCGCCTGTCTCGCCTGCCGACATCGCCCTTGACCCCCTCGTTGGACGGGAAATAGTCTCCGCATCATATTCACCATCAGAGACAGCGTTCAGTATATCGAACGCCACTGGTCGGTGACACAAGAACCGCGGCATCACATCTGGAGGGACCCCCGGTGGCAGCAGCACCAGTCTGGAGTGTCGACCCCCGAACCGGGAAGCAGCGCGAGCAGGTTGCGGTGGAGGCCACGGCCCAGGAGGTCGACGAGACCGTCCGCGCCGCACACGCCGCCCGGGGCTCCCTCGTGGACCGCACAGCGCGCGCGGCCTTCCTGCGTACCGCCGCGGACCTGCTCGAAGGGGCCAAGGACCAGCTCGTCGAGGCCGCCGACGCGGAGACCGCGCTCGGCCCGGTCCGGCTCACCGGCGAACTCGCCCGCACCTGCTACCAGTTGCGGGCCTTCGGGGACATCGTCGACGAGGGCGCGTTCCTCGACGTCGTGATCAACCACCCCGACGACACGGCGACCCCGCCGATCCCGGACCTGCGCCGCTACAAGGTGCCGCTGGGTGTCGTCGCCGTCTACTCGGCCTCGAACTTCCCCTTCGCCTTCTCGGTCGCGGGCGGCGACACCGCGAGCGCGCTGGCGGCCGGCTGCCCGGTCGTGGTCAAGGCGCACCCCGACCACCCGGCGCTCTCCGAGCTGGTCGCGGCCGTCCTGCGCCGGGCCGCCGGCCGGCACGGCATCCCGGCGGGTGTCGTCGGCCTGGTGCACGGCTTCGAGGCGGGCGTCGAACTCGTCAGGCACCCGCTGGTCGCGGCGGCCGGCTTCACCGGGTCCGTCCGTGGCGGCCGGGCGCTCTTCGACGCGGCGGCCGCGCGCCCCGTGCCGATCCCCTTCCACGGCGAACTCGGCTCCCTGAACCCCGTGGTCGTCACCGAGGCCGCGGCGGCCGAGCGTGCCGAGGCGATCGGTGCCGGACTCGCGGGCTCGATGACGCTGGGCGTCGGCCAGTTCTGTGTGAAGCCGGGCCTGGTGCTGGCCCCGGCGAGCGCGGCCGGTGACCGGCTCCTCAAGTCGCTCACGGACGCCGTCAGCAACACCGACTCCGGTGTCCTCCTCGACCACCGCATGCGCGACAACTTCGTCGCCGGGGTCGCCGAGCGCGCCGGTCTCCCCGGCGTGGAGGCCCCGGTGACCCCCGGTGCCGGCGGCGAGCACACGGTGAGCCCCGGCTTCCTGACCGTGCCCGCGCGGAAGCTCGCGACGGCCGGCGAGCACGACCTGCTCCTGGAGGAGTGCTTCGGCCCCCTCACCGTGATCGCCCGCTACGAGGACGAGTCCGAGGCCGGCGCGCTGCTGTCCCGGCTGCCCGGCAACCTCACCGCCACCGTGCAGCTCTCCGCCGAGGAGGCGGCCGGCGAGGGGCGTGGCGCCGAGATCCTCGCCGAGCTGACGCCGCTCGCCGGGCGCGTCGTGGTCAACGGCTGGCCGACGGGCGTCGCCGTCGCCCCGGCCCAGCACCACGGTGGTCCGTACCCCGCGACGACGTCCACGTCGACGTCCGTCGGCGGTACGGCGATCGAGCGGTGGCTGCGGCCGGTGGCCTACCAGGGCGCTCCCGAGCCGCTGTTGCCGGCCGAACTGCGCGACGACAACCCGCTGGATCTGCCGCGTCGGTTCAACGGGCGGCTGGAGCGCTGAGAGCTCCGGACGAGGCGCACCCGGGCCCGCGGGGCCGCGGGCCCGACCCGGCCGGTCGGCGGGCCCGGGTGCGCCCCGTTCGGGCGCGCCGCGGTGGACCTGGGAGACTTGGCGGATGGACCTGGAACTTCCTGAACTTCCCTTCCCCCTGCGCACGTACGGCCCGGACGGACACTGGTCCTACGAGGACGGGGTGCTCGCGGGCTGGGCCGGCGGCCGCCAGGACCGTTTCGTGCCGCCCACGGGCGAGGCCCTGGACCCCGCCTCGGACGCGCCCCGGCTGCTCGGCGCCCCCGAGGGGGACTTCCAGCTGATCGCCCGGGTCACGGTCGGCTTCGGGGCCTCCTTCGACGCGGGCGTGCTCTACGTCCACGTGGGGGAGCGGGCCTGGGCGAAACTCTGCCTGGAGTACTCCCCGGATGTGCCGACCGTCTGCACGGTGGTCACCCGGGGTCATTCCGACGATGCCAACTCCTTCTCCGTGAACGGCAGTTCCGTCTGGCTGCGAATCAGCAGGACCGGCCGCGCCTTCGCCTTCCACGCCTCCCGCAACGGAACGAAGTGGACCTTCATCCGGCTCTTCACGCTGGGCGACGAGAAGGAGACGTCCGACGCGCTGGTCGGCTTCATGACGCAGTCCCCGATGGGGGAGGGGTGCGTGGTCACGTACGACGGCATCGAGTTCCGCCCGAACTGGCCCCAGGACCTGAGGGACGGCAGCTGACCGTCGGGAGCCCGTCGGGAGCGCGCACCTGCGTGGCGGGAGCGCGGTGCCGCGTCCGGCCCGGTCCGGCCGGAACCGGAACCCCCGCCACCACGTCCTCCGCTGCGTGATCAGAACGCACCGCACCGCCGGCTCCCTCGTGATCAGGACCGCGCTGGCCGGCGAGGCCGCCGCCATCGCCGATCTGCATGTCCGCGCCCGCGCCACCTACTACCCGGACGGCCTGCCCGAGGACGGTCTCGACTGGCCGGCGCGCTGGCGCGGCGCCATCGAGCGCCCGGACACCCATGTGCTGTGCGCGGTGCGCGACGGCCGCCTGGCCGGCATCGCCTCCTTCCGTACGGACGAGGGCGCGCCCGCCGACTCCGTGAAGCTCTTCCAGTTCCATGTCGCCCCCGACCGCTGGCGCCAGGGCATCGGTACCTCCCTGCACGCGGCCTGCGTGGAGGAGTGGCAGGCCGACGGGATGCGGACGGCCACCCTCGACGTGCACGCCGGCAACGCACGCGCGCAGGGCTTCTACGCCCGCCGGGGCTGGTTCCCGGACCCGGAGAACCCGCCGGCCGAGGGCGACCACCACCTCTTCCTGCGGTACACCGTGCCCGGGGAATGAACCCGGCCGCCTGAACGTTTCCGCACGAGGACCCGCGGAGGGTGCCGCCGTATCCCCGTACCCGTACGACCTGGAGAGAGCCGAGACATGCGCGTCGAGATCTGGAGCGACATCGCCTGCCCCTGGTGCTACGTGGGAAAGGCGCGCTTCGAGAAGGCGCTCGACGCCTTCCCGCACCGCGACGAGGTCGAAGTGGTGCACCGCTCCTTCGAGCTCGACCCGGGCCGTGCCAAGGGTGACGTCCAGCCGGTCCTCGCGATGCTCACCAAGAAGTACGGCATGAGCGAGGCGCAGGCGCAGGCCGGCGAGGAGAACCTGGGCGCGCAGGCCGCCGCCGAGGGCCTCGCCTACCGCACCCGGGACCGCGACCACGGCAACACCTTCGACATGCACCGCCTCCTGCACTTCGCCAAGGAGCAGGGCCGGCAGGACGAGCTGATCGGCGCCCTGTACCGGGCGAACTTCGCCGAGGAGCGGACCGTCTTCGGTGACGAGGAGCGGCTCGTCGAGCTGGCCGTCGCCGCCGGACTCGACGCCGACGCGGCCCGCGCGGTCCTCGCCGACCCGCGGGCGTACGCCGACGACGTGCGCGCCGACGAGCGCGAGGCGGCCGAGCTGGGCGCGAACGGCGTACCGTTCTTCGTCCTCGACCGCAAGTACGGTGTCTCCGGCGCCCAGCCCGCCGAGGTGTTCACACAGGCGCTGACCCAGGCCTGGGGCGAGCGTCCGCCACTGCGGCTGATCCAGCAGGGCTCCGCCGACGCGGAGGTCTGCGGCCCGGACGGATGCGCCGTGCCGCAGCAGTGAAAAGCCCTGGTCGGGGGGCTTGCATAAGCGGTCGTTGGGGGAACCGGAAAGAAGTCCGCAATGGACGGGGGGTTCCCGGAGCCGCAGAGTAGGTCCCATGGAGACCTTCGAGAGCCTCGTACGCGCCGAGTTCGCCCCGAAGAACACCTATCTGAACACCGCGAGCACCGGACTGCTGCCGGTCCGCGCGGTGGAGGCGATGCGTACCGCCGTCGCGTCCGTCGCCGCCGGACGGCCCGCGGACATGTTCGCGGACGTCGAGGCCGCCCGCGCGTCGTTCGCGCGGCTGGCCGGAGTCCCGGCGGCCCGGGTGGCGGCCGGGGCGTCGGTCGCCGTCTACAGCGGACTGATCGCCGCCGCGCTGCCGGCCGGCGCCGAAGTACTCACCGCCGAGGCCGACTTCAGCTCCGTGGTGAACCCCTTCCACGTCCGCGGCGACCTCAAGGTGCGCGCCGTACCGCTGGAGCGGCTCGCCGAGTCCGTACGACCCGGCACCGCACTCGTCGCGGTCAGCGCGGCGCAGTCCGCCGACGGCCGGGTCGCGGACCTGGCGGCGATCCGGGAGGCCGCCCGGACCCACGGCGCGCGGACGTACGTCGACGCGTCCCAGGCGGCCGGCTGGCTGCCGCTGACGGCGGGCGCCTACGACTACGTCTCCTCCGTCGCCTTCAAGTGGCTGGTCTGCCCCCGGGGCGTCGCGTTCCTCGTCGTCCCGGAAGACTTCGGCGGGCTCACCGCGCTGTTCGCCGGCTGGGTCGCGGGGGAGGCGCCCTGGGACAGCTGCTACGGACCGGTCGAGGAACTCGCCCACTCGGCACGGCGGTTCGACGAGAGTCCCAGCCTCTTCTCGTACGCGGGGGCCCGCCATTCGCTGGAGCTCCTCGAGCAGCTGGGGGTGGAGCGCGTACGCACCCACGACCTGGGCCTCGCCGACCGGTTCCGCGCCGGGCTGCGGGAGCTCGGCCACGAACCGGTGCCCGCGCCCGGCTCGCCGATCGTCTCCGTGCCCGGACTCGGGCGTCTGCAGCCGGAGTTGAGCGAGGCCGGGGTGGAGGTCTCCGACCGGGCGGGCAACCTGCGCGCCGCCTTCCACCTGTACAACACACCCGCCGACGTCGACCGGCTGCTGGACGCTCTGCGTCCCTGAGCCCCGGGGGGCTGCCGGCCCGCGCTCCCGTACCGGGGTGCGGGAAGGCGGCCCGGGGCGCCGCCTTCCCGCACCCCGGTACGGGAAGGCGGCGCCCCGGGCCGCCGTGATCGGCGGGCCGGGGCGGTCCGTGCTCCGCGCACTCAGCGCACGAGGCGGTCCGTGCTCAACGCACGGGCGGTCCGTGGTCAGCGCACGGGGGTGAAGTCGCGGGCGCCGATGAAGTCGGGCCTGCGCACCGGCGCCGCGAAGGGCTCCACCGCCGCGTTCTCCACGCTGTTGAACACGATGAAGACGTTGCTGCGCGGGAACGGGGTGATGTTGTCGCCCGAGCCGTGCATGCAGTTGCAGTCGAACCAGGTCGCCGAACCGGCCCGGCCCGTGAAGAGCTTGATGCCGTGCCGGGTGGCGAAGCCGGTGAGCGCCTCGTCGGACGGCGTACCCGCGTCCTGCATCTGAAGCGACTGCTTGTAGTTGTCCTTCGGGGTGGACCCCGCACAGCCGAGGAACGTCCGGTGCGACCCCGGCATGATCATGAGACCGCCGTTGGTGTCGTAGTTCTCGGTCAGCGCGATCGACACGGACACCGTGCGCATGTTCGGCAGCCCGTCCTCGGCGTGCCAGGTCTCGAAGTCCGAGTGCCAGTAGAACCCGCTGGCCCCGAAGCCCGGCTTGACGTTGATCCGCGACTGGTGGACGTAGACGTCCGAGCCGAGGATCTGCCGGGCCCGCCCGACCACGCGCTCGTCGCGGACGAGACGGGCGAAGATCTCGCTGATCCGGTGCACCTCGAAGACGGACCGGATCTCCAGCGACTTCGGCTCGACGATCGAGCGTTCGTCCGCGCGGATCGCGGGATCGGTGACGATCCGCTCCAGCTCCTGCCGGTACACGGCGACCTCGTCCTCGTCGAGGAGCTCCTCGACGGGGAGGAAGCCGTCGCGCTCGTACGCGAGCAGCTCGGAGCCGGTGATCGGGCCGGGCGCGTCCGGCGCACCCCACAGGACGGGGTCCTGGCGGGGTACGGACACCTCGGTGGCGCCGCGGCTGGGGTAGAGATCGGTGAGGGTGGTCATGGGCGTTTCACACCTCCTCGGTGAGCAGCGGGTAGACGCCGTTCTCGTCGTGGTCCTCGCGCCCGGTGACGGGCGGGTTGAAGACGCAGATGCAGCGGAAGTCCTCCTTGATCCGCATCGTGTGCCTCTCGTGCCCGTCGAGGAGGTACATGGTGCCGGGTGTGATCGTGTACGTGAACCCGGTCTCGTCGTCGGTGAGTTCGGCCTCGCCCTCGACGCAGACGACGGCCTCGATGTGGTTGGCGTACCACATCGACGTCTCCGTGCCCGCGTACAGGATCGTCTCGTGCACGGAGAAGCCGACCTTCTCCTTGGCGAGGACGATGCGCTTGCTCTCCCAGGTGCCCGAGGCCGACTTCACGTGCCGGTCGGTGCCTTCGATGTCCTTGAACGAACGGACTATCACGATGCTGCGATGCCTCTCTCTCGTGGCTCGGGTGCGGGGTTCGGGGTGGGTCTCAGAGGGTCTCGCGCACGGCGCGGGCGAGGGTGCGCAGGCCTTCGTCGAGTTCCTCGGGGGTGATGGTGAGTGCCGGGAGGAGTTTCACGACCTCGCTCTCCGGCCCCGACGTCTCGATGAGCAGCCCGAGTTCGAAGGCGCGCTGCGCGACGCGTCCCGCGCGTGCCTTCTCGTGGAACTCCAGCCCCCAGACGAGCCCGCGCCCCCGGTACTCCCGGACGTCGGCGAGATTCTCCTCGGTGATGGAGATCAGGCCCTGCTCGATCTGCTCGCCGCGGGCACGGGTCTGCTTCTCCATGGCGGAGCCGTCCGACCAGTACGTCTCCAGGGTCGCGGCGGCCGTCACGAACGCGGGGTTGTTGCCGCGGAAGGTGCCGTTGTGCTCGCCGGGCTCCCAGATGTCCAGTTCGGGCTTGAACAGGCACAGCGACATGGGCAGGCCGTAGCCGCTGATGGACTTGGACACGGTCACGATGTCGGGCACGATCCCCGCCTCCTCGAAGGAGAAGAACGCCCCCGTCCGTCCGCAGCCCATCTGGATGTCGTCGACGATCAGCAGCATGTCCCGCCGCCTGCACAGGTCGGCGAGGGCGCGCAGCCACTCGGGCCGGGCGACGTTGATGCCGCCCTCGCCCTGGACGGTCTCCACGATGACCGCGGCGGGCTGGTTGAGGCCGGACCCCTGGTCCTCCAGCAGGCGTTCGAACCAGAGGAAGTCCGGCACCTGGCCGTCGAAGTAGTTGTCGAACGGCATCGGGGTGCCGTGCACGAGCGGCACCCCGGCGCCCGCGCGCTTGAAGGCGTTGCCGGTGACGGCGAGCGATCCGAGCGACATCCCGTGGAAGGCGTTGGTGAAGGACACGATCGCCTCGCGCCCCTTCACCTTCCGCGCCAGCTTCAGCGCTGACTCCACGGCGTTGGTGCCGGTGGGGCCCGGGAACATCACCTTGTACGGCAGGTCACGCGGGCGCAGCACGAGGTTCTGGAAGGCCTCGAGGAACGCGCGTTTGGCGGTCGTCGACATGTCGAGACCGTGGGTGACGCCGTCGCGTTCCAGGTAGTCGATCAGGGCCCGTTTGAGTACCGGGTTGTTGTGCCCGTAGTTGAGGGAACCGGCGCCGGCGAAGAAGTCGAGGTACGCGTGTCCGTCCTCGTCGTACATCCGGCTGCCCTGCGCCCGGTCGAAGACGGTGGGCCAGTTGCGGCAGTAGCTGCGCACCTCCGACTCCAGGGTCTCGAAGACGCTCAGGTCGGGCGGGGTGATGGTCACGGCGGAATCGCTCCTCGGTGCGTGGGGGGTCAGAGGGAGAGGGGACCGATGCGGTACAGGACTTCGGGGTCGTGGGGCCCGTCGGGGCTGTGCGGGAAGTGCCCCGACCCGAACAGCACCTCGCGCTCGACACTCGCGCCGTGGCGGGCGGCGTACGAGGTGAAGAGGCGCTCGGAGGCGATGTTGCCGGGCGTGATGGTGGTCTCGACCCCGCTGATCGTCCGCTCCCGGGCGACCCGCGCGGTCAGTCCGTCGAGCAGGGCCGCGGCCAGTCCGCGTCCGCGGTGCGAGGCGTCGACGGCGACCTGCCAGACGAGCAGGGTGTCCGGGCGCTCGGGCCGGACGTACCCGGTGACGAAACCGACGGGGAGCCCCTCCGGGTCCGCCGTGTCGCGTGCGACCACCGAGGTGCCGGCGAAGTCGCGGCACCACAGCAGATAGCTGTACGAGGAGTTCAGGTCGAGGGTCTCGGAGTCCTTGGCGATGCGCCAGAGGGCGGCCCCGTCGGCCACCTCCGGACGGTCGATCCGAAGGCCTTCCGGCATTTCCAGGAATTCCGCTGGCAGGTCTGTCGGTGCGGCGGTCATGCGGCTTGAATTTACCGATGGAAATTCGAAAATGCATCGCCGAAGCGGGTTACGCGCGGAGTGATCGTGTGTTATCCCGCGCCGCTGTACGCCTGCTCAGCGGGTGCCTATAACAGTAGTTCTGTCCGTATATTAGGGGAGGAACCGGACGTCCTGTGGAGTGTGTCACAGCGATGTAATGGCCATGAGATCTGCCCGGATCATGTCGGTTGGCGTTCGCTAAATCTTTGCGTTTAGCGGCAGGGAAAGCGGGCAGAAGAATATGGGAGCCTACGCTGAATTGATATCCGAATAAGTGTATCGAATGCGTGGAGCGCCGACTCCGCGGATGTGTCGCGGGATTTCGCGCGCGAACGGGGCGGTGCGCGCCGACGGGTGTCGGCGCGCACCGCCCCGGGGGTGCTCCGTCTCTCAGAGGGCGCGGGCGGAGATGTCGCCGTAGGCGGTGGTCGCCCGGATGGTCAGGCCGGCTCCGGCGCCGGCGGTGTTCCGGAGAGCGTTGTGGATCCGGCCGTAGCCGGTGCCGGCGTCCAGGGACGCGGAGACTCCGTGGGCGGCGCCGACCGAGATCCCACCGTGCTCGGTGCGCAGTGTGACCGCGCCGCGCACGGCCTCGGTGACGCGGATGTCGCCCTTGCGGGTGCTGATCTGCGCGGGGCCGTTCAGCCGGCCGACGGAGACGTCACCGGCGAGGACGGTGAGGTGGGTGCTCCCGGCCTCGTCGAGCTCGACCGTGGCCTGCCCGCCTTCGAAGGTGACGTCACCGAGCCGTCCGACACCCCGGAGCTCGGCGCCGGCCGCCCTCGCCTCGACGCGGGAGCCGGCGGGCAGCCGGACCGTCACCTCGACGGATCCGGAAGCGCCGAGGATCCGGTTCTTCGCCGCCGCGGTCTCGATCCGCAGGACGCCGTCGCCGTAGGTGACCCCGGTCTGTTCCGCCGCCTCGACGTCGCGGCTCTTCGAGGCGTCCGCCGGCAGGATCTCGACCGTGGTGTCGGCCCGGTCGGCGGCGACGAGCCGGACGCGTCCCGCGGGGATGTCGAGGACGGCCGAGACGGGGGCGGGGGTGTCGAACTTCTGCATCGTGCTCTCCTTTTCCGCGGCGCGGGCTCATGTGGCTCGCTGTTTCCGTTGAGAGAAACGCTACGTTGCATTCAATGATCCGGCAACATTCTCGTTGCGCGTGTGGGTCGATATTGCAGGTGAGAGGCGATATTTCATTGCAATGACCTTGAGTCTAATGCAACAGCGAGTATCTTGCTCGTTGCAATGAAATGGGGGTGAACGCTATGGTGGAGGCACCACGGACCATAAGGAGACCGCGATGCCGGGAGGCAGACTCACCCAGCAGGAACGTCAGCAGGTCGCGCTGGGACTGGCCGACGGCCTCGCCTACGCGGAGATCGCCAGACGTCTCGACCGTCCGACCTCGACCATCACCCGGGAGGTCATGCGCAACGGCGGCCCGACCGCGTACCGCGCCGATCTCGCCCATCGCGCCACCGAGCGCCGCGCCCACCGCCGCAGGCAGGCCGCGCCGCAGGGGGCGGAGGCGCCCGCGCAGCCCCACGGGCGCGATGCCGAGGCGGTGCGCGAGTACGAGGAGACGTTCACCACCGTGATCATGCAGTCGGGCATGTCCAAGATGATGTCCCGCGTGCTGGCCTGCCTCTGCATCAGCGACGCGGGCAGTCTCACCGCGTCCGAACTCGTCCAGCGTCTCCAGGTCAGCCCGGCGTCCATCTCCAAGGCGATCGCGTTCCTGGAGAGCCAGGGCCTGGTCCGCAGGGAGCGCGACGAAAGCCGCCGCGAGCGGTACATCGTCGACGACGACATCTGGTACCGGTCGATGATGGCCAGCGCCCGGTCCACCGCCCAACTCGTCGAGACCACACGGCAAGGCGTCGTCGTCCTGGGCCCGGGCACCCCGGCCGCCGTCCGCCTCGAGAACATCGCCCGCTTCCTCGACTTCGTCTCCGAGAGCATCGCGCGCGCCGCCGAACAGGCCCGCGACATCCTCCACGTGAAACCCGGACCGGCCACCGGGCAGGCGGGCCGCCCGGTGCCCGAGGACGGGGCCGGGCGGACGGCAGGAGGGGCCGCGGGCGAACCCCCGAAGGGTGAGGGCGAAGGGTAGCTGCGGCGGGGCCGGGAGCGGGCGGTCGGGCCAGGTCGGGCCGAGGGCCGCGATCCGGAAGCGGAGGGTCAGGGGGCCGGGGGGCCGGGCCGACGGTCGGGGAAGCCGGGAGACAGGCGTCAGGTGAGGGGAGCCGGGAGCCGGGTCAAGGACCAGGGGGTCGGGAACCGGGCGGCGGGCAAGGAGAGCCGGGAGCCGGGCCGGGGATCAGGGGAGTCGTGAGACGGGCGCCGGGCGCGGGGAGCCGGGCGGAGGGCCGGCCGACGTTCGCCCGGTTCCCCGTTCCGGCTCCCGGCGTGCGCCCGGCGTGGGCGCGGCTCCCGGTCTCCTGCTCCAGGTTCACCCCCGGCCGCCCCACGCCTCCGTCACCGCACGCCGGGCCCCCTCCAGGTCCACCGCGTGTCCGGACTCGGCCAGAGCGGCGCCGACGGCGGCGAGGCACGAGTGCACGACGTCCCGCGTCGCGTCCGGACCGTAGTGGTTGACGCGGATCATCTCCTTCGCCAGCGCACCCCCGCCCGCGGCCAGCGGCAGCACCGGGTCCGCCGCCAGCGCCCTGGCGACGAGCACCGTCGCGTCGGCCCCGGCCGGCACCCGCAGGGTCGTCGCGACCGGCGCCGCGTCCCCCGCCCGGTGCACGAACGGCTCCAGCCCCCCGCCGAGAGCCACCGCCCCCGCCCGGGTCGCCGCCGCGGCCGAGGCGTGCCGGTCCATCACCGCGTCGAGCCCCTCACCCTCGATCCGCTCGACACACGCCTCCAGCGCCAGCATCTCCAGCTGTGCCGGCGCATGGAGCAACGCCTTGCGCCCGCCGTCGACCCACCGCTCCTTCCAGTCCAGCAAGGACAGGTAGGACCGCCGGGGTGCTCCGGGATTGGCCGCCATCCGCGCCCACGCCCGCTCGCTCACGGACACGGCGGAGACACCGGCCGGCCCGCCCATCGCCTTCTGCGCGCCGATCACGCACAGGTCGACGCCCCACGCGTCCGGCAGCACCGGTTCCGCGCCGATCGACGCGACGGCGTCCAGGTAGAACAGCGCGCCGTGCTCGCGCACCACCTCGCCGATCTCCGCGACGGGGTTCGTGTTGCCGGTCGCGGCCTCCGCGTGCACCAGGGAGACGAAGTCGATCGACGGGTGCTCGGCGAAGGCGGCACGCACCTGCGCGGCCGTCACCGCGGTGTGGAACGTCACCGCGATGTCGATGACCGTGGCCCCGCAGTCCCGCAGCCAGTCCCCGAAGGTCTGCCCGTACGGTCCGGTGATCACGTTGAGCGCGGTCGTGCCGGGCCCGGCGGTGCCCCGGATCGCCCCCTCCAGCGGCAGCAGCGCCTCGCCCTGTGTGATCACGACGTCCTGCTCGGTGGAGAGCAGCCGTGCCACGCGGTCCTCGATCGACGCGAAGTGCGCGGCGCTCAGCGGGGCGAGGTCCAGGAAGGGGTGGGTCACGGCGTTGCTCTCTTCGCTCACGGGTTCCAATGCGCAGTTCCGAGCGTATCCGGCACCCCCGGACCGCCTGAGCGCGGGCGGTAGCGCCCGTGGCGCCCGTGGCGCGTGTGTACGCGGGGGCGCGGCGGGGCAGATGGGGACGGTGCCGACCGACTCCGCGGCGACCGTCGGACGGACGGACGGCCGGACGCGGGTGCGTCATCGACATGGACACCATGGCGGGCATGACTTCCGAGGTCGAACCGCGCGAGAACCATCGGATTGGTTTGAGTAAGTCAAACTTCTCCTTATAATCGGAACTCTCAATTCCCCCACAGGAGGTCTCCGTGAACTCGGTACCCGGACGACGGACGCGCATGCTGGCCGCCACCACCGCGACGGCCGGGCTGCTGCTCGTGGCCGGGTGTTCGTCAGGTTCAGGGGGCGGGACCACCGCCCACGGGGTTCCCCTGGTGAAGGCGGGGCAGCTCACGACGTGCACCCACCTCCCGTACCCGCCGTTCCAGTCGGAGATCGGCGGCAAGGTGCAGGGCTTCGACGTCTCGCTGATCGACCTGGTCGCCAAGGACCTCGGCGTGAAGCAGGCCATCGTCGACACGCCCTTCGAGAACTTCAAGACGGGCGCGTTCCTCAACTCCGGCCAGTGCGACCTCGCCGCGGCCGGCATGACGATCACCCCGGAGCGCAAGAAGAACGTCGACTTCTCGGACCCGTACTTCGAGGCCACCCAGGCCGTCCTGGTGGACAAGAAGAGCGGCATCGACTCCCTCGCGGGTCTGAAGGCCAAGGGCAAGAAGCTCGGCGCCCAGGCGCAGACCACCGGCGAGGACTACGCGCGGAAGCAGGGCTTCGACCCGGTCTCCTTCGAGTCCTCCGACGCGGTGCTCAACGGTCTGCGCACCGGTCAGGTCCAGGCCGTCATCATCGACTACCCGGTCGTCCAGGGCTGGCTGAAGGACAAGGCCAACGCCGGCGCCTTCAAGGTGGTGGACAACCTCAACACCGGTGAGCAGTACGGCTTCACGGTGAAGAAGGGCAACACCAAGCTCGTCGACGCGGTCAACGCGGCGATCAAGGGCGCGAAGGCGGACGGTACGTACAAGAAGCTGTACGAGAAGTGGATCGGCCCCTACGACGAGAGCGCCGCCACGGCCTCCCCGTCCGCCTCATGAGGGACGGCGACGCACAGGTACGGCCCCGCGGGAGCGGACTGACCCGGCGGCGCAAGCGCGCGCTCTCGCGAGGCGCCCAGTACGTCGTCTTCGTCGCGGCCGTGATCGCCTTCGCCGTCACGGCCGACTGGGGACGCCTGAAGAACCAGTTCGCCCAGTGGGACCTGGTCCGGCAGATGTTCCCGGACGTCATCACGCTGGCGCTGAAGAACACCGTGCTCTACACGATGTCCGGCTTCGTCGTCGGTCTCGTGCTCGGCATGGTCATCGCCCTCATGCGGCTGTCCCCGGTGGGCCCCTACCGCTGGGTCGCCGGCATCTACATCGAGATCTTCCGGGGCCTGCCCGCCCTGCTGATCTTCGTGTTCGTCGGTGTCGCCGTGCCGCTCGCCTTCCCGGGCACACAGATCCCCGGCGGTACGTACGGCAAGGTGGCGCTGGCGCTCGGCCTGGTCTCGGCCGCGTACATGGCCGAGACGATCCGCGCGGGCATCCAGGCGGTCCCCAAGGGCCAGATGGAAGCGGCCCGTTCGCTGGGTTTCTCGCACGCGAGGGCCATGGTCTCGATCGTCGTCCCGCAGGCGTTCCGCATCGTGATCCCGCCGCTCACCAACGAACTCGTGCTCCTCTTCAAGGACTCGTCGCTGGTGCTCTTCCTCGGTGTCACGCTGGAGGAGCGCGAACTCACCAAGTTCGGGCGCGACCTGGCCAGCCAGACCGCCAACTCCACGCCGATCCTGGTCGCGGGCCTGTGCTATCTGCTGGTCACGATCCCGCTCGGCTTCGTCGTACGCCGTCTTGAGGCGAAGGCCGGGGAGGCCACCAAGTGAGCAGGCCCGAGATCCAAGTGAAGGACCTGCGCAAGTCCTTCGGTGACAACGAGGTGCTGCGCGGCATCGACCTGGAGATCGGCTCGGGCGAGGTCGTCTGCGTCATCGGGCCGTCCGGCTCCGGCAAGTCCACGCTGCTGCGCTGCGTGAACCTGCTGGAGGAACCCACCGGGGGCAGGGTTCTCGTCGGCGGTACGGAGGTCACGGACCCGGATGTCGACATCGACGCGGTGCGCCGCCGCATCGGCATGGTCTTCCAGCAGTTCAACCTCTTCCCGCACCTGTCGGTGACCGAGAACCTCACGCTGCCGCAGCGCCGCGTGCTCGGGCGGGACAAGGCGGAGGCGGCGAAGGTGGCCGCCGAGAACCTCGCGCGGGTGGGCCTGTCGGAGAAGGCGGACGCCTATCCCGCCTCGCTCTCCGGCGGTCAGCAGCAGCGCGTGGCGATCGCCCGCGCGCTCGCCATGGGCCCCGAGGTGATGCTCTTCGACGAGCCCACGTCCGCCCTGGACCCCGAACTCGTCGGTGACGTGCTCGCGGTGATGCGCAGGCTGGCGAACGAGGGCATGACGATGATGGTCGTCACCCACGAGATGACGTTCGCGCGCGAGGTCGCCGACCGGGTCGTCTTCATGGACGCCGGGGTGATCGTCGAGGACGGCACCCCCGAGCAGGTCATCGGCAACCCGGGCAACGAGCGCACCCGGCACTTCCTCTCCCGGCTGCTGGACCCCGCGATGGCGGACGTGGAGGAGGAGGGCCCCGGCCGCGCGGACCGGGTGGACCGGGGGGACCGCGGCCCGAACTAGGGTGCAGTCCATGAGTGATCACGCGGTGCTGCACGTGAAGGGGCGGGTGCTCGTCGGGCCCGACGAGGTCAGGGACGAACTCTGGGTCGTCGGTGGGAGGATCACCTACGAGCGCCCCGCCGGCGCCCGTGACGTCCGCACCGTCGCGGGCTGGGTGCTGCCCGGACTCGTCGACGCGCACTGCCACGTCGGACTCGACCAGCACGGGCCCGTTCCCGACGAGGTCTCGGAGAAGCAGGCGCTGGCCGACCGGGACGCGGGCACGCTGCTCGTCCGGGACGCGGGCTCGCCCTCCGACACCCGCTGGATCGACGACCGCGCCGACCTCCCGAAGATCATCCGTGCGGGCCGCCACATCGCCCGCACCCGCCGCTACATCCGCAACTACGCGCACGAGATCGAGCCGGAGGACCTGGTCGCGTACGTCGCCCGGGAGGCCCGGCGCGGTGACGGCTGGGTGAAACTGGTCGGCGACTGGATCGACCGCGGCACGGGCGACCTGAGCGCCTGCTGGCCCCGCGACGCCGTCGAGGCCGCGATCACCGAGGCCCACCGGCTGGGCGCCCGGGTCACCGCGCACTGCTTCGCGGAGGACTCCCTGCGCGACCTGGTCGAGGCCGGCATCGACTGCGTCGAGCACGCGACCGGGCTCACCGAGGACACCATCCCGCTGTTCGCCTCGCGCGGGGTCGCGATCGTCCCCACACTCGTGAACATCGCCACCTTCCCGCGGCTCGCCGACGGGGGAGACGCCAAGTTCCCGCGCTGGTCCGCGCACATGCGCCGCCTCCACGAGCGGCGGTACGACACCGTGCGCGCCGCGTACGACGCCGGAATCCCGGTCTACGTCGGTACGGACGCGGGCGGCACGCTTCCGCACGGACTGGTCGCGGGCGAGGTCGCCGAGCTGGTGACCGCGGGCATCCCGAGGGTCGAGGCGCTCTCCGCGACGACCTGGGGCGCCCGGCGGTGGCTCGGCAGGCCGGGGCTCGACGAGGGGGCGCCGGCGGACCTGGTGGTGTACGAGGGGGATCCGCGCGCGGACCTACGGGTGCTGGGCGCTCCGCGTCTGGTGGTGCTGAACGGGCGGCCGGTCGGATAACGCGTGGCGACCCGGGTGTTCGGGGTGGCGCACCGGGCCGTGGGACGCCGGGCGATTCCCGTGCCGTGGGATTCGAATGGATTCACGGATGCGCCACGTTGGAGTGAAGTCACGTCAGGTTGCCGCCCGTTCACTCTTAGTACGTAATTCTTTCCGGGTCCCAAGCTTTCTCTCCTGGGGGTCCCACCCTTGAACACCGACTACTTCCGCATGCCCGCACGCCGGTTCACCGCGACCGCGGCGGCCACCGTCCTCGCCGCCGCTCCGGTGGTGCTGGCCGGTGCGGGCTCCGCGCACGCCACCGGCTCGCAGGGCCGGGCGAGCGCCGTCGTCCTGCGCACCGGGCTCGACGTGTCCCTGCTCAACAAGACGGTGAACGTCCCGCTCGCCGTCTCCCTCAACGAGGTGCAGGCGCCGCGGAGCGCCGAACGCACCGCGCTGACAGCCCGGTTGGACGGGGTCGCCGGTGGCCGGCCCTTCAGTGTGCTGAGCGCGGACGCCGCCACCGCGAAGGCGACGGTGACGCCGACGAAGGCCGAGGCGTCCACGAACCTCGCGCACGCCAGGATCCATGTCCCCGGACTCCCGCTGCTCGCCCTCGTCGAGCTCTCCCAGGTCACCTCCAAGGCGACCTGCGAGGCGGGCCGCAAGCCGGTCGCCTCGACGAACGTGCCGGGCGCGGTGACGGTCCTCGGCAAGAAGGTCACCGTCACGGCGGGCGGCCCGACCGAGGTGAAGGTACCGGGGGTCGGCGACGTCCGTATCGACTTCGCCAAGGCGCAGACCTCGTCGCGGACGGCGGCCGCGTCCGCGCTCGTCCTGAAGGTGTCCATCAACCCGTTGAAGCTGAACGTGGCCGAGGTGGAGGGGACGCTGACCCTCGCGGGCGTCACGTGCGCGGCTCCGGCCGCGCCGGTGCGGGAGACGGGCGGCGGGGCGCCCGTGTCCGAGGTGACGCCGCAGGGGGCGCCCGCGAAGGAGGCGGCGCCGGCGAAGGCGCCCGCGGAGGCGCCCGCGAAGACGGAGGCGGGGCTGGCCGAGACCGGGGGGTCGTCGTCCACGCCGTACATCGTGGGGAGTGGGGTGGTGCTGTTGGCCGCGGGTGCGGGGGCGGTGGCCCTGGGACGACGCCGTACCCGGCCCTGACGCGGGGTTCTCTCGCCGGGTGCGGGTTGGTGGGGGCCGGTCGCACAGTTCCCCGCGCTCCTGAGGGACGGGGCTGCGCCACTGTCGGGCCGGGGGTTGGGTGCGGGTTGGTGGGGGTTGAGCGCGCAGTTCCCCGCGCCCCTCGCGGGACGGGGCTGCGCCCCTGTCCCTGGGGGTAGGGGCGGCGGGGGCGAGAAGGCATCCCCAGCCGCCCCGGAGGTCAGCGCCGTGTCCCCGTCATCGCTCGGTCCAGCGCTTGCAGGAATCCGTTGACGGTGGTCCGGTCCCGTACGGCCAGTCGGAGCCAGTCCTCCCCCAGGCCCGGGAACGTGTCCCCGCGCCGCACCGCGAATCCCAGCCCGCGCAACCGGTCCCGTACCGCGGGCGCCCGGGGCAGCCGCACCAGGACGAACGGACCGTCCGCGGGCTCCATGACCCGCAACCCGTCGGGTTCGAACTCCCTGAGCCCCGCGACCAGATGGGCCCGGTCCGCGGCGATCCGCCGGGCCGCGTGGCCGGCCTCCGCGAGCGCCCGGGACGACATGCAGACCTCGGCCGCGGCGAGCGCGGGCGTGGACACCGGCCACAGCGGCTGCGCCCGCGACAGCTCCACGATCGTCCCGGGATCGGAGAGGACGTAGCCGATCCGCAGCCCGGCCAGCCCCCACGTCTTCGTGAGGCTGCGCAGTACGACGAGGCCGGGCACGTCCGTCCGCCCGGCCAGCGCGTCGCGTTCGCCCGGCACCGCGTCCATGAACGCCTCGTCGACGACCAACGTCCGTCCGGGCCGGGCGAGTTCCACCAGCGAGGCGGCGGGGTGCAGCACCGACGTCGGGTTGGTCGGGTTTCCGATCACGACGAGGTCCGCGTCCTCGGGCACCGCCCCCGGATCGAGCCGGAAGCCGTTCTCCTCGCGCAGCAGCACACGGTCGACGGCGTGTCCGGCGTCCCGCAGTGCCGCCTCCGGCTCGGTGAACTGCGGGTGCACCACGACAGGCTGACGGAACTTCAGGCCACGGGCGAGCAGCACGAAGGCCTCGGCGACACCCGCGGTCAACAGCACCCGCTCCACCGGCAGTCCGTGCCGCGCCGCCACCGCGGCCCGCGCGACCCGCCCGTCCGGATACGCGGCGAGCCCGCCCAGCGAGGCGGCGATCCGCTCCCGCAGCCACACCGGAGGCGTGTCCGCGCGGACGTTCACCGCGAGGTCGGTGAGCGCCGAACCGCCGTCCCGTACCTCGGCGTCGCCGTGGTGCCGCAGATCGTGCGCGTCCGCCCCGGTGCCGTTCCCGTCGCGCCCCGGACCCCCGGCGTCGTCAGTGCGCATGGGAGGGGGAGTGGGCGGGACCACCATGGTGGTGCCCGTGGTGACCGTCGTGGTGGTGGCCGTCGTCGTCCGGATGGAAGTGCGGCTGCTGCGGCAGCCCCACCTTGTCCTCGAAGCCGGGCAGCGCGATGCGGTAGACGCAGGAGTCGCAGTTCATCCGCAGGTCCCCCCGCACGGCCTCCCGGTACCGCTCCATGACCAGGTCGAGCAGTTCCGGCTCCGGGCCGATGACGTCGGCCGAACGCACCTCGACGTCGGGGTGCGCCGCGGCCCAGCCCTCGGTCTGCTGCCGTACCCGCTCCGGCAGGATGCCGGTGAAGAGGAAGTAGGGCAGGACGACGATCCGGCGGGCGCCCAGCCGCACGCAGCGGTCCAGGCCCGACGGCACGTCCGGCGCGGCCAGCGACACGAACGCCGTCTCCACCCCGGCGTACCCGCGTCCCTCCCACAGCAGCCGCGCCGCCTTGTGCACCTCGGCGTTGGCGTCCGGGTCGGTGGAGCCCCGCCCGACGAGCAGCACGGTGACGTCGGCCCGGTCCGCGGGGGTGCGGACGGTGCCGCCGAGGACCTCGTCGAGCCGCCGTTCCAGGACGGCGAGCAGCGAGGGGTGCGGGCCCAGCGGACGCCCGTACGTGTAGGAGATCCCGGGGTGCCGCTCCTTCTCACGGGCCAGCGCGGCCGGGATGTCACCCTTGGCGTGCCCGGCGGACACCAGCATCAGCGGTACGGCGGCGAACCGGCGTACGCCCTGGTCGACCAGTTCGCCCACCGCTTCGGCGAGCGGCGGCGGCGACAGTTCGATGAAGCCGCCGGCGACGGGCAGTTCGGGGTGGCGGCGCCCCAACTCCCGTACGAAGGAACGGAAGGCCTCGGCTCCGGCCGCGTCCCGGGTGCCGTGTCCGGCGATGAGCAGGGCGGGGGGCGGGGTGGTCACGGTTTCTCCTTCGGTACGGGGTGGTACAGCAGGGCGTTGAGCGCGGCGGCGGCGACCGCCGAACCGCCCTTCTCGGACACGTTGCTGACAGCGGGCAGTCCGCTCTCGCGCAGCGCGGCCTTGGACTCGGCCGCGCCGACGAAGCCGACCGGCAGACCGATGACGAGCGCCGGATCGGCGTCCAGGGTGAGGAGCTCCTCCAGGGCGGTCGGCGCGCAGCCGATCACCCAGAGCGCGCCGGGCCCCACGTCCTCGTACGCGAGCCGGATCGCGTGGGCCGAACGGGTCAACCCCGGACCGGACTTGGCGTCCCTGAGGCGGCAGACGGTGGAGCGACGGGTGATTCCCGCCGCGACCATCTCCACGTCCACCACGACCGGTGCCCCGGCGTGCAGCGCGGTGTGCGCCGTGGCCAGGGTGCTCTCGTCGGTGACGAGGTCGCTCGCGTAGTCGAGGTCCGCCGCGGAGTGGACGACCCGTTCCACGACGGCACGGGTCAGCGGCGGGAAGTGCGAGGTGTCCAGGCGGGCGCGCAGCCGCCGGAAGGACTCCTGCTCGATGGGGTGGACGACCCGGGGCTCCGGGAAGACCTGGCTCACTCGGCTCACTTGGGCTCCTCCTGCCAGCGGTAGCCGCGGGGTGTCACCATGCGTCCGGCGATCTCGCGGGTCGCCGTGTTGCCCACGGTCACGACGGTCATCATGTCCACCGTCGCGGGATCGAGTCCCGCGAGAGTGGTGACGCGGCCGCTCTCGTCGGGGCGCGAGGCGTTGCGGACGACACCCACCGGCGTCGTCGGCTCCCGGTGCCCGGAGAGGATCGCGAGCGCCTTCGGGAGCTGCCAGTCGCGGCCCCGGCTGCGGGGGTTGTAGAACGTGACGACGATATCGGCCTCGGCCGCCGCCCGTACCCGCCGTTCGATGACCTCCCACGGGGTGTGGAGGTCGGAGAGGCTGATCGAGACGTGGTCGTGGCCGAGGGGCGCGCCGAGGATCGCCGCCGCCGCGAGCGCGGCGGTCACCCCGGGCACCCCGACGACGTCGATGTCGTCCGATGCCTCGGCCAGCGCGGGCGAGGCCATCGCGTACACGCCCGCGTCCCCGCTGCCGATCAGCGCGACGGCCTGTCCGCGCCGCGCCTCGGACACCGCCGTGCGCGCCCGTTCCTCCTCGGCTCCGAGCCCCGACTCCAGGATCCGCGTGCCGGGCCGCAGCAGGTCGCGGATCTGGTCGACGTACTGGTCGAGCCCGACGAGCACCGAGGCCCGCCGCAGTTCCTCCCTGGCCCGGGGGGTGAGCAGGTCCCGGGCGCCGGGGCCGAGCCCGACCACCGCCAGCCGGCCGCGCGCCGCACGGCGTACGACCGCCACGGTGGCCATGGCGGGCTGCCCGTCCGCCCGCGCCGACTTCCTTTTGGGGACGAGGAGTTCACCACCGCGTACCAGGGCCGCGGCCTCCGCCACGGACGGGGTGCCCACGGCGGCGAGCGGCGCGTCCGAGGGGTTCGGCACGTCGACCGCCGCCAACTCCCCGGCGGTGTACGTGACCAGGGGCACCCCGAGCCGCCCGGCGGCCGCGACGATGCCGGGCTCCTCGGCCTTGGCGTCGACGGTGGCGAGTTCGGCGACGGACCGCGCGGACAGTCCGGCGTCGCGCAGGGCGTCCTCGACGAGCCCGAGCACCTCGTCCACGGGGACGCCCTTCGAGGCGCCCACGCCGACGACGAGGGACGGCGGGCGGAGGATCACCAGGCGCTCGGCGGGTGCGACGGCCCGGTCGGTGACCCGGACCGTGAAGGCGCCCTCCGCCGCGAGCGGCAGTGCGGGCAACGGCCAGGCCGACTCGGCGTCCAGGCCGACGGGTTCGCCGTCCAGCAGGGCCCGGGTGACGCCGGCGACGTCCCCCTCCGCGGGGAGACCCAGCGTGTCGAGGCCGGGCATCCCCACCGCGTCCGTCGCCGTCGTCACCACCGGCTCGGCGCCGAGCAACTCGCCCACCTCGCGGGCCAGTTCGTTCGCGCCGCCGCCGTGTCCCCCGACGAGGGACACGGCGAAGCGCCCGGCCTCGTCGACACACACCACGCCGGGGTCGGTCCTCTTGTCGGCCAGCAGTGGCGCCACCAGCCGCACCACCGCGCCCGTGGCGAGGAAGCACACCAGCTGGTCGCACTCGGCGAAGGCGCGCCGCACGGCGTTCCCGAGGGACCCGCCGGACCCGGCGTCCGCGTCGCCGGACCCGTCGTACACGCGGGTACGAGCGGGCCAGGCCGCGGCCAGCCGGTCACGGGCAGCCGCGCCCGCCGCCGTGGCGGAAATCAGGCCGATCACTGGGGGACTCCTTCGGTACGGGCCGGAGGCCGGACGCCCCACAGCAGGAAGACGGGATTGGTGGCCGCGAGCCGGGTGACGTTCCCCGGCAGCGGCGCGAGCCGGGAGGACTGCAGGAGTACGCCGTCGCAGGCGAACCCGGCGGCGTCGAGCGCGTCCCGGACCGCAGGAACCCGGTCCAGCGCGGCCATGGCGACGACGACGGCCCGCCGGGCGCGCCGCGCGCAGACCGTCACGATGGCGGGCAGCTCGCGTCCTCCACCGCCGATGAAGACGGCGTCCGGATCCTCCAGATCGGACAGCACGGTCGGCGCCGCCCCGTGCACGACCCGCACGTCGACGCCGTGCGCCCCGGCGTTGGCCCGGATCCGGTCGCAGCCGTCCCGTGTCTTCTCGATCGCGGTGACGGCGGCACCGAACCGCGCGCACTCGACGGCGACGGACCCGGAGCCCGCCCCGACGTCCCAGACCAGGTCCCCGAGACGTGGCCCGAGCCGGGCCAGCGCGAGCGCCCGTACCTCGAACTTGCTGATCATCGAGTCGCGGTGCGCGAACTCGCTCTCGTCCAGGGCCCAGCGGTCGGGCCCGGCGGCCGGTCCCGCGACCGTCCGCACGGGAGCGAGGACACGCGACTCGTCCAGGCACAGGACGACGCTGACCGCCGTACCCCAGTCGCGGGCCGCGGCCTCGGCGGGCGTCACCTGCTCCACCCGTTCGTGCGCGGGGTCGCCCAGGGCGCTCGCCACGACGAGGACACGTGCGCCGGAGCGGTGGGCGAGCGCGGCGCCGAGTTCGGCGGGACCGGAGCCGGGGCCGGTCAGCACGGCCACCTTCGGACGGGACCGGCAGACGTGCACGGCCGTGCGCAGGTCCCGCCCGTGGGCGCTCACCACCACCGCGTCGTCCCAGGGCAGCCCGACCCGGGCGAAGGCGGTCGCGACGGACGAGACACCGGGCCGCACGTCCAGCCGCCGTGACCCGAACCGCTCGGCCAGCGCCCGCACGATGCCGAAGAACCCGGGATCACCGGAGGCGAGCACGACGACCCGGCCGCCCTGCTGCCCGTACGCCTCCTGCGCCCCACGACTCTCGTACGTCTCCTCCGCCCCGCGATCCTCGTACGTCTCCTGTGCCCCGCGATCCCCGTGCTGCCCGCGCGCCTCTCGTCCGCCGGGCTGCCCGGGCTCCTCGCACGCCCCGCCTTCCCCGCGCCCCGCCCGGGGCCCGTTCTCCGCCCTGTCCGTCTCCTCCGTCCCGTCCGCCTGGTCGAGGCATCGGGCGATGGCGTCGAGGGCGGGTGCGAGCGGCCCGAGGACGATCCGTTCCGCGCCCTCGGGCAGCCGTGCCGCCGCCAGGTGCCGGCGCGCGCCGACGACCAGCGCGGCCCCGGCCACGGCGGCCTCGGCGTCCGGTGGCAGCGGCGCCCCCGTCCCCGTACCGACGACGGTGATCACGACGTACTGCCGCGCCGTGCCGCACGCAGTTCCGCACGAGCCTGCGGGTCGGCCCTGCGGAAGCCGTGGAAGTGACCGGGGTGGTAGAGATGCGAGCGGGTGCCGCTCGCGTCGAGCGCCGGACCGACCAGGAACAGCGTGTGCTTCCAGAGCTTGTGCTCCTTGACCGTCTCCTCCAGCGTCCCGATCGTGCACCGGACGACCAGCTCCTCCGGCCAGGTCGCCTGGTACGCGACCACGACCGGTGTCGAGGTCGGGTAGCCGCCCTCCAGCAGCTCCCGTACCAGCTGGCCGCTGCGGGCCGCCGACAGGAACAGCGCCATGGTCGTCCCGTGCCGGGCGAACTCCCGGACCTCCTCACCGGGCGGCATCGGCGTCTTGCCGCCGCCGAGCCGGGTGAGGATCACGGACTGCGCGACCTCGGGAATCGTCAGCTCGCGCTGGGCGAGCGCGGCCACCGCGGAGAAGGACGAGACGCCGGGCACGATCTCGGTCTCGACGTCCAGGCCCGCGCACCGGTCGAGCTGCTCCTGCGTGCCGCCCCACAGGGCCGGGTCCCCGGAGTGGATCCGGGCCACCCGCAGGCCGTCGCGGGCGGCGCGCTCGTACACGGCGACGACGTCCTCGAGGGACATCGTCGCCGAGTCCAGGATCTCCGCGCCTTCGCGCGCGTGTTCGAGAACCTCGGCCTGCACCAGGCTGGCCGCCCAGATCACGACGTCGGCCTCGGCGATCGCACGCGCGGCGCGGAACGTCAGCAGGTCGGCGGCGCCGGGCCCGGCCCCGACGAAGGTCACCTTGCCGGTGGGGGCATCGGCCATGGGAATGGGTCCTCTCCTACGAAAACTCGGGTGCTGCGAAAAGATTTCGGCGGCCGGTCCGGTGGCCACCCGGCCGTTGGACATGCGGGACCGGGGCCTGATCGGATAGCAAGGGCCTATGGCGGTCCTCGTCGCGCTCGGCGCGTTCCTGATGACGCTGGCCGGCGGCTGGACGGCACAGCGGGTGACCGACCGCCGTCATCTGGTGCTCGGCCTGGCCGGTGGGCTGATGCTGGGCGTGGTCGGCCTCGACCTGCTGCCGGAGGCGCTGCGCGCGGCGGGCGGCGAGGTCTTCGGCGTACCGGCCGCCCTGCTGCTGTTCGTCGCCGGGTTCCTCCTCGCCCATTTGGTGGAACGGCTGCTGGCCGCCCGGCAGGCCGCGCACGGCGGCGAGGAATGCGCCGGCCGGGCGCCGGAGGTGGGCCTGACGGCCGCTGCCGCGATGGTCGGGCACAGCGCCATGGACGGCGTCGCGATCGGCGCCGCCTTCCAGGTGGGCGGCGGTATGGGCCTGGCGGTCGCCCTCGCGGTGGTCGCGCACGACTTCGCGGACGGCTTCAACACCTACACGATCACCAGCCTGTACGGGAACGCGCGCCGCAAGGCGATCGCCATGCTGTTCGCCGACGCGGCGGCGCCGGTCGTCGGAGCCGCCTCCACGCTCTTCGTCACCATCCCGGTGAAACTGCTCGGCGGCTATCTCGGCCTCTTCGGCGGCGTACTGCTGTACCTCGCCGCCGCCGAGATCCTGCCCGAGGCGCACCACGAGCACCCGGCCCGCTCGACCCTGCTCTTCACGGTCGGCGGCGCCGCCTTCATCTGGCTGGTGGTGGGCCTCGCCGGAGCCGGATGATCTCTCGCGGCTCACAGTTTCCCGCCGCGTCCGCCGTCCCGCCGGGCGGGCGCGATGAGCGTGGAGAGATACGGCAGCGGCTCGCCGTCCAGGTCCGCGGCGGGCCGGATCGACTCACCCTCCAGGCCGAGCGCCGAACCCCACACCGCGTCGTCGATCCGCCCGGTCTCCCGCAGCGCGCGGGCGACCTCGTGCGCCTGCCGTCCGAACTTGTACGCGACGACCGTGCCGGGCCCGTTCAGGGCGTCCTTGAGCACGGCGGCCCCGGCGGTCACCGGCACCAGGGTGAGCGGCTCGGTCCCCTCCGTGAGCACCGCCCCGGAGCGGGCGGCGAGGTCCTGCATCGCGGTGATGCCGGGCACGGTCTCGATCTCCGTCCCCGGCACGAGCGCGCCGATGGTGTGCGCGAGATAGGTGAAGGTCGAGTACACGTTGGGGTCGCCGATGGTCGCGAAGGCGACGGTCGTGTGCCGCCCCAGCAGCTCCGCGACCCGCGCGCCCGCGGCGTCCCAGGCCGCCTCGCGGCGGGTGCGGTCGGTCCGCTCGTTGAGCGCGAACACGACCCGCAGGACCTTCTCCGCGGGCACGTAGTGCAGCACGGTCGCCTCGGCGCGCCCGCGTTCCCCGGTGTCCATGACGGGCACCACGACCACCTCGGCGGCACGCAGCGCGTTGACGCCCTTGACGGTCACCAGCTCCGGGTCCCCCGGGCCGACGCCGACTCCGATCAGCTTGCTGCTCATGACGTCAGACACCTCTCCACGAACCGACGGGCGACACCGGGGACGGACGCCCAGTGCGTGTGCAGATAACTCGCGTGCACGCCTCGCTGTACGAAACCCTCGACGCGTGATCGCGGGGCACGCACGCCCCAGGCGGGAGCGGCCCCGGCGCCGGGCTCGACGACCGTCCGGTGGAACTCGTGCCCGCGCATCCGGGTACCGGCCGCGGCGAGCACGCTGTCGGACACGGCCACGGCGTCCCGGTAGCCCAGGGTGAGCCGTTCGTCCATCCGGGCCGTGGCGTCGAGCACCCCGCACATCGGCCGGCCGTCGAGCTCGCGCGAGAGATACAGCAGTCCGGCGCATTCGGCGGCGACGGGCGCCCCGCCGAACGCCAGCTCGGCCACGGCCTTGCGCAACGGCTCGTTGGCGGACAGCTCGGACGCGTACACCTCCGGGAACCCGCCGCCGATGACCAACCCGCCGGTTCCCTCGGGCAGTCGCTCGTCCCGCAGCGGATCGAAGACGACGACCTCGGCCCCGGCGGCGGCGAGCAGCTCGGCGTGCTCGGCGTAGGAGAAGGTGAAGGCGGCCCCTCCGGCGACAGCGACGCGCGGCGCCCGCGACGGCCCGGTGCCGCGCTCTCCCGCCCCGGCCGGCGCCCGGTCGGTCCGGCCGTCCGGCGTCCGGGGACAGGGGGGCACGGAGGCCACGGCCCCGGCCGCGTCCCACGCCGCACCGGACAGCTCACCCGCACCGCACGCCAACGCGAACAGCGCGTCGAGATCGCACCCGTGCCGCACCTGCGCGGCCATCGACGCCACGGCGTCCACGGCGTCCGCGCGCCGCTCGGCGACAGGCACCAGCCCCAGGTGCCGGGAAGGCGTGTCCACCTGCGCGGTACGCCGCAGGGCGCCGAGCACCGGCACCCCCGACGCGTCCAGCGCCTCCCGGAGCATCTCCTCGTGCCGGTCGGACCCCACCTTGTTGAGGATCACCCCCGCCACCCGCACCCCGGGGTCCCAGGAGGCGAACCCGTGCACCAGCGCGGCCACGGACCGCGACTGCGACGAGGCGTCGACGACCAGCACCACCGGCGCCCGCAACAGCTTCGCCACCTGCGCCGTGGACGCGAGGTCGCCCTGCCCGGCCGCCCCGTCGTACAGCCCCATCACGCCCTCGACGACGGCGAGATCGCATCCCCGCGCCCCGTGCGCGAACAGCGGCGCGATCAACTCCGTACCGCACAGGTACGCGTCGAGGTTGCGCCCCGCGCGCCCGGTCGCGAGCGCGTGGTAGCCCGGGTCGATGTAGTCGGGCCCCACCTTGTGCGGGGACACGGCGAGCCCCCGCGCGGTGAAGGCCGCCATCAGCCCCGTGGCGACAGTGGTCTTGCCGCTGCCGGACGAGGGCGCGGCGATGACCAGCCGGGGGACGGACGTCACCACTCGATGCCCCTCTGGCCCTTCTGGCCGGCGTCCATCGGATGCTTGACCTTCGACATGTCGGTGACGAGATCGGCGGCCCCGACCAGCTTCTCGGGGGCGTTGCGCCCGGTGATCACGACATGCTGGGTCCCGGGCCGGTCGCGAAGCACCGCGACCACCTCGTCGACGTCCACCCAGCCCCAGTGCATGGGGTACGCGAACTCGTCGAGGACGTACAGCCGGTACGTCTCGGCCGCGAGGTCCCGCTTGACCTGCTCCCAGCCCTCGCGGGCCTTCTCCTCGTTGGTCGAGTTGTCACCCTGGAGGCCGCGCTGCACCCAGGACCAGCCCTCGCCCATCTTGTGCCAGGCGACGGAGCCGCCCTCACCGCTGGCGCCCAGCACCCGCAGCGCGTTCTCCTCGCCGACCTTCCACTTCGCCGACTTGACGAACTGGAACACCCCGATGGGCCACCCCTGGTTCCAGGCACGCAGCGCGAGCCCGAAGGCGGCGGTCGACTTCCCCTTGCCCACGCCGGTGTGCACCACGAGCAGCGGCCGGTTGCGCCGCTGACGGGTCGTCAGTCCGTCGTCCGGTACGACACTTGGCTGTCCCTGCGGCATTACGCGGCCCTCCTCGAAGTCCCCTGCACCTCGCGCACGAGCCCGGCGATCGAATCGGCCCGCAGCTCGTCCAGCGTCACCGCCGACCCGCCCAGCTCGTCCGCGAGCCGCCCCGCGAGCCCGAGCCGCACCGGCCCCGCCTCGCAGTCGACGACCACGGAGGCGAGCCCGCCGGCCGCGAACAGCCGCGCCGCGCGCCCCGCGAGCGCGACCGGTTCGGGCCCGCCGGTGGCCCGCCCGTCGGTCACCACGACGACCAGGGGCCGTCGCGTCGCGTCCCGCAGCCGCTCGACCCGCAGCACCTCGTGCGCGCGCAGCAGCCCGGCCGCGAGCGGCGTCCGCCCGCCCGTGGGCAGCGACTCCAGGCGTGCCGCGGCCGCGTCCACCGAGGACGTGGGCGGCAGCGCGACCTCGGCGGCGGAGCCGCGGAAGGTCACCAGACCGACCTTGTCCCGCCGCTGGTAGGCGTCGAGCAGCAGGGACAGCACCGCACCCTTCACGGCGCCCATCCGCTGCCGCGCCGCCATCGACCCGGAGGCGTCCACCACGAACAGCACGAGGTTGCCCTCCCGCCCCTCACGGGTGGCCTGGCGCAGATCGTCCCGTCGTACGACCAGACCGGGACCCGAGCGTCCACGCGCCCGCTGGTGCGGCGCCGCCGCCAGCACGGTCGCCGCCAGGTGCAGCTTGGTGAGCGTGCCCCGCGGCCGTCGCGAGCCGGTCGTCCGGCCGTGCTCGGTCCGCGCCCGGGAACGCCGGCCCGCCGCGCCCTCGCCGAGACCGGGGACGCTCAGCACCTTCGTCCGGAAGGGTTCGGCGGCGCGGACCGGGGACCGCTCACCGGAGCCCGGCGCGTCCGGCGCCCGCTCGTCCTGCGAGGGCTCGCCCCGCGCCGGGACGTCACCGGCGGGCGACTCGCCGTCCGGGCCGTCCTGCGGCGGCTGCCCGCCCCCGCCGGGCCCGTCCGGATCCGGGTTCGGGTCGCCGTCGGGGCGCGCGTCGGGGTCGGGGTCGTCGTCGGAACCGCCGAACTCCTCCAGCGTCTCGTCGAGTTTGTCCTCGTCGAGTCCCGGAGCGTCGAAGGGGTTGCGCCGGCGCCGGTGGGGCAGCGCGAGCAGCGCCGCCTGCCGCACGTCCTCGGGCAGCACCTCGGTGCGCCCCGCCCAGGCGGCCAGCGCGGTCGCGGTCCGGGCCATCACGATGTCGGCCCGCATACCGTCCACCTCGAACGCGGCACAGGTCGCCGCGATCTGCCGCAGTGCCGCGTCCCCGAGCCGCACCGACGGCAACAGCCCGCGCGCCGCCGCGATCCGCGCCCGCACCGCGGACTCCTCGTCGGCCCAGCGCGCCGCGAAGCCGTCCGGGTCGTCGTCGTAGGCGAGCCTGCGCCGGACGACCTCGACCCGCTGGTCGGGCTCCCGGGAGGCCGCGACCTCGACGGTCAGCCCGAACCGGTCGAGCAACTGCGGCCGCAGTTCGCCCTCTTCGGGGTTCATGGTCCCCACCAGCAGGAAGCGCGCCGCGTGCCGTACGGAGACACCTTCGCGCTCCACGTACGAGGCGCCCATCGCCGCCGCGTCCAGCAGCAGGTCGACGAGGTGGTCGTGGAGGAGGTTGACCTCGTCCACGTACAGGATCCCGCGGTGCGCGTCGGCCAGCAGGCCCGGCTCGAAGGCCTTCACGCCCTCAGCGAGCGCCCGCTCGATGTCGAGGGCGCCGACGAGCCGGTCCTCGGAGGCACCGACGGGCAGTTCGACCGTACGGGCCGGGCGCGACACGTAGGGGCCGCCGTCGTGCGGCCCGTCCGGGCACGCGGGGTCCGGGGCGTCCGGATCGCACGAGAACCGGCACCCGGCGACGACGTCCACCTCGGGCATGAGCACGGAGAGGGCGCGCACGGCCGTGGACTTGGCGGTGCCCTTCTCGCCGCGGACCAGCACACCGCCCACCGCCGGTGACACGGCGTTCAGCAGCAGCGCGAGCCGCAGGTCGTCCTGGCCGACCACGGCCGTGAACGGGAACGGGGTACTCACTGGTCGTCGCCCTCCAAGTCGCCTTCGAGCTCCAGATAGGTCGCGCGCAGCCGCTCCAGCGTGTCCGCGTCCGGCTCGGCCCACAGCCCCCGGTCGGCGGCCTCCAGGAGCCGTTCGGTGATCCCGCGCAGCGCCCACGGGTTGGACTTCTTCATGAAGTCCTGGTTCTCCGCGTCGAAGACGTACTCCGCGCTGAGCTTCTCGTACATCCAGTCGTCCACCACCCCGGCCGTGGCGTCGTAGCCGAAGAGGTAGTCGACGGTCGCCGCCATCTCGAAGGCCCCCTTGTAGCCGTGCCGCCGCATCGCCGCCATCCAGCGCGGGTTGACCACCCGGGCGCGGAAGACCCGGTGCGTCTCCTCGCCGAGCGTGCGGGTCCTGACCTGGTCCGGCACGGCCGAGTCGCCGACGTACGCCTCCGGGCTCGCCCCCGTCAGATGGCGCACCATGGCCACCATGCCGCCGTGGTACTGGAAGTAGTCGTCCGCGTCGACGAGATCGTGCTCACGGGTGTCCACGTTCTTCGCCGCCACCGCGATGCGCCGGAACGCGGTCTCCATGTCGCCGCGCGCCGCCCGGCCGTCCAGACCGCGCCCGTAGGCGTAGCCGCCCCACACCGCGTACACCTCGGCGAGGTCCGCGTCGGAGCGCCAGTTGCGGGCGTCGATCAGCGGCAGCAGGCCGGCCCCGTAGGCACCCGGCTTGGAGCCGAAGATGCGCGAGGTGGCGCGCCGCCGGTCGCCGTGTGCGGCGGTGTCCTCGTCGGCGTGCGCGCGGACGTGGTTGAGGTCGGCCGGCTCGTCCAGCTCCGCCACCGCCCGCACCGCGTCGTCGATGAGGCCGACCACGTGCGGGAACGCGTCCCGGAAGAAACCGGAGATGCGCACCGTGACGTCGATGCGCGGCCGGCCCAGCTCGTCGAGGGGGACGATCTCGAAGCCGGTCACCCGGCGGGAGGCGTCGTCCCAGACCGGGCGGCAGCCAAGCAGCGCCAGGATCTCCGCGATGTCGTCGCCCTGGGTGCGCATCGCGGACGTGCCCCAGACCGTCAGACCCACGGACTTCGGGTACGCCCCGGTGTCCTGGAGGTAACGCTGCACCAGCGAGTCGGCGAGCGACTGCCCGACCTCCCAACTGAGCCGGGAGGGAATCGCCTTGGGGTCGACCGAGTAGAAGTTGCGGCCGGTCGGCAGGACGTTCACCAGACCGCGGGTCGGCGACCCCGACGGACCGGCCGGAACGTAACCGCCGTCCAGGGCACGCAGGATGTGGGTGATCTCGTCCGTCGTCCGGGCCAGCCGCGGCACGACCTCGCGGCAGGCGAAGTCCAGCACCGCGACGGCGTCCGGGAGTTCGGTGCCCAGCACCTCGCGCACCAGAGCGGGCACGGCCGCGCCGTCCCAGCCGCGTTCCTCCATGCCCTCGGCCGCGCGGCGGCACAGCTGCTCCAGCAGGTCGATCGCGTCGGCGCCCGTCCGCGCCGGGCCCCCGACGAGGTCCGTCAGCTCCACCGGAACCTTCACCGGCGCGCCGGGCTCGCTCAGCAGCTCCTTCTCGGACAGGCCGAAGTGCCCGGCGAGAGCGGCCCGCAGCCCCGGCAGCGCGTTCGCGGCGCCACCCCACACCTGGGAGGCGCGCAGCACGGCCAGGACCAGGTTGACACGCGGCTCGGCCTCCGGGCCGCCGCCCAGGATGTGCAGGCCGTCCCTGATCTGCACGTCCTTGATCTCGCAGAGATAGCCGTCGATGTGCATCACGAACGCGTCGAAGTCGCCGTCGTCCGGCTGGTCGTCGACGTGCAGGTCGTGATGGAGCTCGGCCGCCTTCACCAGCGTCCAGATCTGCGCGCGGACCGCCGGGGCCTTCGTCGGGTCCAGGTCCGAGACGAGGGCGTACTCGTCGAGGAGCTGCTCCAGCTTGGCGAGGTCGCCGTAGGTGTCCGCGCGTGCCATCGGCGGCACCAGGTGGTCGACGACGGTGGCGTGCCCGCGCCGCTTGGCCTGGGTGCCCTCGCCCGGGTCGTTGACGATGAAGGGGTAGACGAGCGGGAGTTCACCGAGCACGGCGTCGGGCGCGCAGCCACCGCTGAGCCCGAGCCCCTTGCCGGGCAGCCACTCCATCGTGCCGTGCTTGCCCATGTGCACGACGGCGTCCGCGCCGAAACTGTTCTCCAGCCAGCGATAGGCCGCCATGTAGTGGTGCGACGGCGGCATGTCGGGGTCGTGATAGATCGCGATCGGGTTCTCGCCGAAACCGCGGGGCGGCTGGATCATCACGACGACGTTCCCGAACCGCAGGGACGCCAGGACGATGTCGTCGCCGTCCACGTACAGGTTGCCCGGCGGTTCGCCCCACGCCTCCAGCATGCCGTCCCGCAACCCGGGGTCGAGCCGGTCGAACCACGCGCGGTAGTCGGCGAGCGGCACCCGCGCCGGTGCGGAGGCCAGCTGCTCCTCGGTGAGCCATTCGACGTCATGGCCACCGGCGGCGATGAGACGGTGAATCAACTCGTCGCCGTTGTCCGGGTATTCGGTGAGGGCGTAGCCGGCGTCCCGCAGCGCGTCCAGCACCCGCACGGCCGAGGCGGGCGTGTCGAGGCCCACCGCGTTGCCGACCCGCGAGTGCTTGGTCGGGTACGCGGTGAAGACGAGCGCGAGCTTCTTCTCGGCGTTCGGCTTGTGCCTCAACCGGGCGTGCCGTACGGCGATTCCGGCGACGCGCGCGGCCCGTTCGGGATCGGCCACGTACACCGGGACGTCGTCGGGGCCCTGCTCCTTGAAGGAGAACGGCACGGTGATGAGCCGCCCGTCGAACTCCGGGATGGCGACCTGCATCGCCGCGTCCATGGGGGAGAGGGCGGCGTCCGACTCGTCCCAGGCCCGCTTCGACGAGGTGAGGCAGAGCCCCTGCAGCACGGGGATGTCGAGGTCGGCGAGGGCGCCGATGTCCCAGGCCTCGTCGTCGCCGCCCGCGGACGCCTCCGAGGCGTGTGTGCCGCCCGCCGCGAGCACGGTGGCGACCAGCGTGTCGGTCCTGCCGAGGATGTCGTAGAGACCGCTGTCGGCGCCGCGCAGTGAACCGCAGTACACGGCGAGGGCGTTGGCGCCGCGTGCCTCGACGGCGTCGCACAGCGTGTCGACGAAGGCGGTGTTCCCGGCCAGTTGGTGGGCGCGGTAGAAGAGCACCCCGACGGTCGGGCGGCCCTCGATGAAGACCCGCTCGCCGTGGACGCCGTACTCGGGCATCGCGCGGGGCTCCTCGAAGCCCTCACCGGTGAGCAGCACGGTGTCGGAGAGGAACCGGGCCAGCTCGGTGAGGTTCTCCGGCCCGCCCTCGACCAGATAGCGCAGCGCCTCGGCCACCACACCGGCCGGCACCGACGAATCGGCCATCAACTCGGCGTCGGGGACGGTCTCGCCGCCGAGGAGCACGGTCGGGATTCCGGACGCCTTGAGGACGGCGAGCCCGTCCTCCCAGGCACGCTTGCCGCCCAGCAGCCGGACGACGGCGACGTCCGCGCCCTCGACGAGCCGGGGGAGTTCCTCGCCCACCTCCACCCGGGTCGGGTTGCCGATCCGGTACGGGGCGCCGGAGGCCCGGGCCGCCAGCAGATCGGTGTCGGCGGTCGACAACAACAACACTGTGCTCATGCGGGCGCTCCCGGTGGAATGAAGGGCAGTCCTTGCGGCGCGCCCGACTCGATGAGCCGCCACAGCGCGTCCGTGTCCGCGTGTTCCTCGATCAGATCGCCGAGCCGGTCGAGCTGCTCCTCGCGCAGCGCCCCGAACGACGTGTCGGCGGCGGGTACGAAGCGGCGGCCCGCGGCGGCCGCCACCTCGCGCAGAAAGGCACGCCGGAAGCCGTCCGACTCCAGCGAGCCGTGCCAGTGGGTACCCCAGACGGCGCCCACACGGCACCCGTCCAGGAAGGGGTCGCCACCGGTCACCTCGGCGACGCCGTGATGGATCTCGTACCCCTCGACGTGTTCGCCGAGCGCCTCGCCGGCCGGGCGCGTGAGGGTCTTCTCGCGCGCGAACCGCACGCGCACCGGCAGCAGTCCGAGGCCGTCGACGGCGCCCGCCCTGGACTCCACCTCGTCCTCGATGTGTTCACCGAGGATCTGGAAGCCGCCGCAGATGCCGAGCACGGGCCGGCCCTCGCGGGCCCTGCGCAGGACGGCCTCCGCGAGTCCGCGTTCCCGCAGCCACCGCAGCGCCGCCACCGTCCCCCGGGTCCCGGGCACGATGACGAGGTCGGCGTCGGCGAGTTCCGCGGCCCGGTCCACGAACCGTACGACGACGCCGGGTTCGGCGGCCAGCGCGTCCACGTCCGTGAAGTTGGACATCAGCGGGACCGCGCAGACCGCGACGCGCAGGACGTCCTCGCCGACCGGCCCGGCGACCGCGGACTCCCGTACGGCGCCCCGCAAGGAGACGCGCAGGCCGTCCTCCTCGTCGATCCCGAGGCCGTGCCGGAAGGGCAGCACCCCGTACGTACGGCGTCCGGTGAGGTCCTTGAGCATGTCGAGTCCGGGCTCCAGCAGGGACACATCACCCCGGAACTTGTTGACCAGGAATCCGGCGACGAACTCCTGGTCCTCGCGGGACAGCAGCGCGACCGTCCCGAAGAACGAGGCGAACACACCGCCGCGGTCGATGTCGCCGACGACGAGCACCGGCAGCCGCGCGTTGCGCGCGATCCCCATGTTCACGATGTCGGTCCGCCGCAGGTTGATCTCGGCAGGACTGCCGGCCCCCTCACAGATCACCGCGTCATATGTGCCCCGCAACTCGGCGAGGCAGTCCAGCACGGTGCCCAGGAGCTGTTGCTGCCGGCCGCCGTGGTAGCCGCGGGCGGTCATCTCGCCCACCGGTCTGCCCATGAGCACGACCTGACTGCTCCGGTCGCTGCCCGGCTTCAGCAGCACGGGGTTCATGAGGGCGGTCGGTTCCACGCGGGCGGCCTGCGCCTGCATGGCCTGGGCGCGCCCGATCTCGGCGCCCTCGCGGGTCACGAAGGAGTTCAAGGACATGTTCTGCGCCTTGAAGGGCGCGACCTTGACGCCCTGCCGCACCAGCCACCGGCAGATCCCGGCGGTCACGACGCTCTTGCCGGCGTCGGAGGTGGTTCCGGCGACGAGGAGACCGCCGCTCATGTCGTACGCCCTTTCGTGAGGGGGCCCCTGGCGATCAGCCGCCCGGCCAGCAGTCGTCCCGCGGCACTCGCGCCCAGGGCGAGCCAGCCGACGCGCCGTGACAGCCGTACGGCCCGTTCGATGTCGCCGACGCGCACGGCGCGCCCGCCGTCGTTGAGGACGGGCCGGTGCTCGATCCGGCCGGAGTACGAGAGGGGCCCGCCGAGCCGCACCCCGAGCGATCCGGCGAACGAGGCTTCCACGGGACCGGCGTTGGGGCTCGGGTGCCGGCGGGCGTCGGCGCGCCAGGCGCGCACCGCCCCGCGCGGGTCGTCGCCGGCGACGGTGGCGAGCGCCGCGGTCAGCCGCGCTCCCGGCCAGCCCGCGACGTCGTCGAGCCGCGCGGAAGCCCAGCCGTACCGCAGGTACTTGGCGGATCTGTGCCCGACCATGGCGTCGAGCGTGTTCACGGCGCGGAAGGCGACCAGTCCGGGCACACCGCCGACCGCTCCCCACACCAGGGCGCCCACCACGGCGTCGGAGGTGTTCTCGGCGACCGACTCGACGACGGCCCGCGCGATGCCGTCGCGGTCCAGCGCCTGGGGGTCGCGCCCGCACAGGTGCGGCAGCCGTGCGCGGGCGGCCTCGACGTCACCGGTGCCGAGCGCGGCACCGATCGCCCGCGCCTCACGCCCGAGGGAGGTGCCCCCGACGACGGCCCAAGTGGCGGCGGCGGTCAGGGCGATGGACGCGGTACGGGAACGGCGTGCGCAGCGGCTCGCCAGCGCGGCCAGCGCACCGGCGCCCCCGACGCAGACGCTGGTGTGCAGCGCTCCCCATCCGCGGTGGTCCCGCCACAGCATCCGCTCCACGGCTCCCGCGGCCCGCCCGAACGCGGCGACCGGATGACCCCGGCGGGGGTCGCCGAGCAGCAGGTCGCCGAGGAGGCCGGTGGCGGCGCCGTACGCGAAGACGCGATCGGCACGCACGGGGTCAGCCGGCCGTGGGGTGAAGTGGAACCCTCGTACTCATCAAGACCCGCAACGGGCAGCCGCGCATGGCGATATGTCCTCACTCAGGGTGTCCACGCCCTGGTTCGACGAGACCGGCGGTGAGAGTTCCTGGCTCCCGGGGAGTTCCTTCCCCGGTCACAGTGGCGGGACCGCGCCGGATTCACACCGGCTTCCTCTTCTGTCGCCGTACTTGGCTCCGGCAGTCCACCACGGGTTGCAGGACCCGTCAACTTGCCGTTGACCTGCGAGGGGAGAGTGTGCGAAGGCCCACATGACGAGGGGCGGGGGAGGACGTGCGCGTGGGGTGAGGGACGGCATACGCGTGGGGTGCGGGACGGTGATCCGTCCCGCACCCCACGTGAAGTGAAGCCCGATTCAGGCTGTTTGCCGGAGCGCGGTCACCCGCGCGAGGTCACTTGCCGACGATGAGATAGATCCCGTACGCCACCGCCGCCGCGCACGCGGCGAAGCAGACGTACGCGCCGGTGACCGCGAGAGCGGCCGAACCACCCTGGGCGGACGCGGACTCGCGCTTGGTGAGACCGACGATGCCGAGGGTGAAGAGGCCGACGAGGGCCACGGTGACCACGAGGCTGACTCCGAAGACGGAGCCGAGGGCTGCCCAGTCGATGTTCATGCTGTTCTGTCCTTACACCGTGGCCGGGCGGGTGGGCTCCGCGTCCGGGGACGGGATGGTGGTCTTGAGATCGCCGGACCGGTCTCCGGCGACGGGGCCCGCGGGCGGCGGGACGACCGCGGCCATCGCGGTGGTGACGACACCGGCCGGCTCGGCGGCGACGTCGTTGACGTTGTCGACGGTGACCGGCTGACGCCGGGACAGGGTCCAGATGACGCCGGCGCCGGCGACCAGCAGCGCGCCGGTGAGGACGATGCCCCAGGTGCCCTGCTTGGTCAGGAACTCGGCGGCGGCGCCGGCCAGTCCGGCGGCCGGCAGGGTCAGGCCCCAGGCGACGAACATCCGGGTCGCGGTCGACCAGCGGACGACACCGCCCTTGCGGCCGAGACCCGAGCCCATCACGGCGCCCGAGCAGACCTGGGTGGTGGAGAGGGAGAAGCCGATGTGCGAGGAGGCCAGGATGGCCGTCGCGGCGCTGGTCTGGGCGGCGAAGCCCTGCTGCGGCGCGAGGTCGGTCAGCCCCTTGCCCATCGTGCGGATGATGCGCCAGCCGCCCAGGTAGGTGCCGAGCGCGATGGCGGTACCGGCCGAGACGATGACCCAGGTGGGAGGGTTCGAGCCGGGAGCGATCACGCCTCCGGTGACCAGGGCGAGGGTGATGATGCCCATCGTCTTCTGCGCGTCGTTCGTGCCGTGCGCCAGCGAGACCAGACCGGCCGAGGCGATCTGGCCGGCGCGGTAGCCCTTGGCGGTCGCCCTCTGGTCGGCGCGGTTGCTGATCCGGTACGTCAGCCGGGTGGCCAGCATCGCGGCGAATCCGGCCACGACGGGCGCGGCGACCGCGGGGAGCAGGACCTTGGTGACGACGGTCGAGCCGTTCACCGACGACCAGCCGGCCGACATGACCGCGGCGCCGATCAGACCACCGAACAGCGCGTGGGAGGAACTGGAGGGCAGACCCAGGAGCCAGGTCAGCAGATTCCAGAGGATGGCGCCGACGAGCGCCGCGAAGATCACTTCGGTGCGTATGCCCTCTTCGTTGATGAGTCCGCCGGAGATCGTCTTGGCGACCTCCACGGAGAGGAACGCACCGACGAGATTCAGCACGGCGGACATGGCCACCGCCGTCTTGGGCTTCAGAGCGCCGGTCGAGATGGTCGTCGCCATCGCGTTGGCAGTGTCGTGGAAACCGTTCGTGAAATCGAACACGAGAGCGGTGACGATCACGATTCCGAGGAGGAGCGTGATGTGTTCCATTTACCCAGGCTTCTGTTTGACGTCAGTGGCAGTTGGACCGTAGGCAACCTGAGTGAACGGAAGATGAACTGAGGCGGGCTTAGGGGTGTATCGAACCACGGTTCTCCCCTCCGTTTGTGTCGGCGTGAACGCCCGCGGAGTGGCCCGTGGTTCGAACGAAGGCGGAATATCGGGCTCCGTCAGCCCCTCGCGAGTCTCTTCAGCCGGGCCAGGGATCCGTTGAAGAGATTCTGGTCACCCGGCAGGGCCCCGTTGTTGTCGTACTGCCAGAACGTCCACGTCGACCAGCCGCCCGGCACCGCGCCGATGTCCGATGAGTCGTAGCGGGCCAGCCAGAGAGGGTGGTCCGCGGCGAAGGCGCGGCTGTTCCCGGTGCAGGTGGTCCACCAGTGGGCGGTCGTGTAGATCACCGGGCGGCGGCCCGTCTCCCGTTCGAGCTCGTCGCTGAAGTCCTGGATCCAGTGCACGAGCCCGGTTTTGCTCATGCCGTAACACTTGTGCCTGCTGTACGGGTTGTACTCGATGTCGAGCGCGGGCGGCAGCGTCCGGCCGTCGGCCTGCCAGACGCCTCCGTTGCGTACGAAATACGCGGCCTGCCTGGTTCCGGACGATTTGTTAGGAATTGCGTAGTGGTACGCGCCGCGGAGGATGCCCGCGTCGAACGCCCCGTCGTACTGCTGGTCGAAGTAGGGGTTGCGGTAGGTGTGGGACTCGGTGGCCTTCACGTAGACGAACTGGGCGCCGTTCGCCTTCGCGCTCTGCCAGTCGACGTACTTCTGGTGGGAGGAGACGTCGTGGCCCCTGGGCGCGCCGGCCGCACCTGCCGCACCGGCGGACGAGGTCGGCGCGCCGGTGAGCGCGGTTCCGGTGGCGGCGAGCGCCGCCATGACGGCCGCCGCCGCGAGGGCGCGGACGCGGCGACGGAACGGGCTGTGGCCTCGGGCCGTGTTTCCCCCCGGAATGACGTCGTGCACGGTGGATCCCCCAGAGGTCAGTGGAAGATCATTCAATGCACGTCGATCGTCGGTTCATCACTTTAAAATGCTGATCTGTCCGCATATGCACCCTTGCGGGCGTACGTCTTCCGCCCCGAAGTGCCCTCACCGGCATCCGGTTGACGTCCGTCCTGACAGGATCGCGGGCATGGCGGAGCGGCGGCGGGACGGGCGGGACGCGGGGGAGGGCGCACGCGGTGCGCGGACACGGGAGGTGGCGGACGCGTGGGGCGAACTCGTCGCGACGGCCCGCCGGACGGTGGCCGACGGGCTGGTCGTCGGAACCTCGGGCAACGTCTCGGTGCGGGTCGGTGACACGGTCCTGGTCACGCCGACCGGAGTGCCCTACGACCGGCTCACCCCCGACGACGTGGTCGGGGTGGACCTCGACGGCCGGCAGACCCTCGGTTCTCTCCGTCCGACCAGCGAACTGCCGATGCATCTGGCCGTGTACCGCGCCACCGGCACGCTCGCCGTCGTCCACACCCACGCCGCGCACGCGACGGCGGTGTCCACGCTCGTGACGGAGCTTCCCCTGATCCACTACATGGCGGGCGCCCTCGGTGGGCCTGTCCGTGTCGCCCCATATGCGACATACGGGACGCCCGAGTTGGCCGAGAACGTGCTTCGGGCGCTCACGGACCGCACGGCCTGCCTCCTGCGGAACCACGGCACCCTCGCGCACGGCGGTTCCCTGGACCAGGCGTACGACCGCACCGCCCAGGTGGAGTGGATGTCCCGGGTATGGCTCCTGGCGTCGTCCGTACCGGGACTGTCGCCCGCGCTGCTCTCGCGGGAACAGCTGGCGGAGGCGGGGCAGCGGCTGCGGGGGTACGGCCAGCCCGGCCCGGACGCGGACGGCGGGTCCGGGCCGTGACAGGCGCCGACGGGCCGGACGGCTTCACCGCGGCGGCCGGGCGGGACCCCGCCGCCCTTTCCCGGCGGGACCCCCGTCTCCCGGCAAGCGGGATTCCCGTCCCCCGGCCACGGCGAGACCCCCGTCGTCCCGCCCCGGCGAGCAAGCCGTCGGTCCGCGCGTCCACTGGCCGACAACGGGATACGCCGTGAGACTGAATCCGTGCGTACTGCCAAAGCGACGGCCGCGGCCGTCACCGTAGCCCTGGCGGCGAGCGCGGCCTCCGTGGCGGTGGGCCGGTTCGCCAGCGACGCCGCGCTCAAGGCGCCGCCCGGCAGGCCCCTGCCCACCGAGCCGCGGCTGACCGTGCACGCCACGGCCCCGGGCCGGATCACGCTCACCCGTGCCCTGGCCTCCCGGCGCGCGGGAACGTACGGACTCGCCGGCGACGGCTCGCACGCGGTCGTCGGCCCGGTCCTGGAGGACTCGCCCCACACCGCCGACACGGTCGTACGCCGGCTCGAACGCGTCACCCACGGAACCCTGCGGGCGGGAGACCGGGTCTGGCTCACCCCGAACCTGTACGTCGGCAACCCGAGCACCGCGCTCGGCCTCGACCACGCCGACGTGGACGTGCCCGGCGAGCTCGGCCCGCTGCCCGCCTGGTTCGTGCCCGGCGTCCGCGACACCTGGGTCATCACCGTGCACGGCCTGGGCGCCACCCGGGAACTCCCGATGAACGTGATGGAGTTCCTGCACCGCAGCCGGCTCCCCGTCCTCGACCTCGCCTACCGGGGAGACGTCGGCGCGCCCCGTCCCCCGGACGGCCTCGGCCATCTCGGCGAGACCGAGTGGCGCGACCTGGACGCCGCGCTGCGCTACGCGATCCGCTACGGCGCCGCGCAGGTCGTCCTGTACGGCTGGTCCACCGGGGCCACCATGGCCCTGCGCACCGCCGCCCACTCCGCCCTGCGGGACCGGATCGCCGGGCTGATCCTGGACTCGCCCGTCCTCGACTGGGAAGCCACGCTGCGCGCCCTCGCCACCGCCCGCCACACCCCGAGGGCGCTGCTGCCGCTCGCGGTCCGGGCCGCCCAGGGCCGCACCGGAGCGCACGGCGACCGCACCCGGCAGGCCGCCGACCCCGACCTGCTCAGGGTGCCGACGCTGGTGCTGCACGGCCCGGACGACGTCCTCGCGCCCTGGGGCCCCTCGCGCCGCCTCGCCGGCCGCCGTCCGGACCTGGTCACCCTGCACACGGTCGCGGGGGCTCCGCACGGCGCCCTGTGGAACGCCGACCCCACGGAGTACGAAGAGGTCCTGCGCCGCTTCTTGACGCCCCTGATGTAGGGGGCGGCCCGACGGGAGCCCTGTCCGACACGGGAGCCCTGTCCGACACGGGAGCCCGGTCCGACACGGGGGCCGGGCCTGCCCGACACGGCGGCCGGGTCTGCCGCCCCGCGAGCCACCCGGAGCGCGGCACCGCTCCGTACCGCGAGCCGCGCGGTCCCTGTCGTGCGGTGACCGGGAGCGCAGTAGCGTCGCTCTTCTGGTGCCGGACCCGGGAGAGCGGTCCTGTCGTTCTCGCCGTGCGGGGTCGGGGAGGGCCCCATGGCGCCGCCGTCGCCCTTCCCTCCGGTGTCCGGGACGGCCGAGTCGCTCCTTCCGCGCGGTGGCCGGGGCAGCGGGATCGCTCCTTCCGCGCGGTGGCCGGGGCAGCGGGATCGCTCCTCCCGCGCGGTGTCCGGGAATGCCGGGTCGTTTCTCCCTCCCGGTGTCCGGGAAGTCCGCATCGCTCCTCCCGCGCGGCGCCCCGGAGGGCCCTGCCGTTCGCGCCCTGCGGCAACCGGGGTCGCCCTGCCGCACTTCTCGTACGGGGTCGGGGAGCATCGTGCCGTCACTTCCGCGCGGCGCCCCGGCGAAGCCGCCGGCACGCTTCCGGTTCGGATCGGACCAACTCGCGCGGGGCCTCGCTCACACGTGTCGAGCCCCCGCAAATCCCCGTGCATTGGCCACCCCTGTCGCCTGCTGTGACATTCCGTTTGGGTTTTCGGACCGCCAACCGGAAGACTGCACCCGTGACGTCCCGTAACCCGCGCGACTCCAGGCTCCGACTCGTCCGCCCGCGGCCCCTGGCTGCCGCCCCCCGAGCGGTGACCCAGCGCAGCTCGCGCCGACCCGCACCCCGGCCCCCCGAGGGCACCCCGCCGCCGGCGGAACTCGCCCGCATGGCACGCACCGGCCTCGCCGACGCGGCCCGCGTGGCCCGCTGGGCGGACTCCATGCTCGGCCCGGGGCGCGACGGCGCGACCCCCGACGACAAGGGCACCCTCTCCGAAGCAACCGCCGAACGGGCCGCCGGCGAGTTGGGCCTGACCCCGGCTCAGGTCCGCGCGGACTGGGACACCGCACGCCTCGCGGGCCTCATCGAGGTGCACGGCGACATCGCCCGTCCGGGCTGGCGTCTGCGTGCCTGGAACCGCGACGACAGTGCCGTCCTGCGCGGCTGGGTCGCCCTCTTCGACGCCTGGTCGCTCGCCCATCCGGAGCCCGCGGACCGAGAGGCGTCCGCCGTCGCCGAGGTCGTCTCCGCGATGCCCCAGGTGCTCTCCTTCCTCCAGCTCTCCGCCGGGCCCGTCCCCGTGGAGCAGCTCCTCGACCTCCTCGAACAGCGGGTCACGGAGCTGCGCACCGAGCGCTGCGAGATCCCCTACGGTCCCCAGCCGGAGCCCGCCCCGGAGCCCGCCGCGCCCCCGGTCACGGACGCCCCGCTCGCCCCTCTCCTCGACTGGGCCCTGCACGCCCTGGCCGCCGTGGGAGCGCTCACCTGCGCCGACGGACAGGCCACCCTCACCCCGCTCGGCAGCTGGGCGGTCTGGGTCAAACTGGAGCAGATCTGCGTCGCGGCGCAGAGCCCCGCCGGAAACATCGAGCAGCCCGCCGCGGACATGCTCCGCGGCTGCGCCCAGCTGCGCCCGAACGCGGCCCGCGCCGAGTACCGCGCCTGGCTCGCCGCCCGCCCGGTCGGCAGCGCCGTCACCGAACTCCTGGCCGCCGCCCGGGGCGAGGACGCCCTCACCCGCGGACTCGCCTTCGAGGCTCTGCGCGTGGTCGGCGCCCCCGCCGAGCCCGATGTGCGCTCCGTGGCCGAGGAGAGCTGGCTGCGCCCCTACGCGCTGCTCTGGCTCGCCGAGCACGACGGCCACGACCCGGAGGACGCCCACGAGGTCCTCACCCGCCAGGAGTCCACCTGGTTGTGGGTCGACACCGCCGCCGCGGTCGCCGACCACGGCGAGGCGCCGCTTCTCGTGCGGCACCTGGAGTCCGCCGTGCAGCCGACCGTGCCCGCGCTCCTCGACGAGGTGCGCGCCGTCGGGCACCCCCGCACCGTCCAGGTCCTGGTCGCGCTCGCGGCCGCGCACCCGGACCCGGCGCTCGCCAAGGCCGTCCGCCGGGCCGCCTTCCAGGTGCACACCGGAGGGAGCTGAGCGGTGGCCTAGGCGCCGGACTCCGGCGCGTACGTGCCGAAGCTCCAGACGTTGCCCTCGGCGTCGCGGGCCAGATAGTCCCGCGAGCCGTAGTCCTGGTCGGTCGGGGGCATCAGGATCTCCGCGCCATGGTCCACGGCGCGCTGGTGGTGCGCGTCGACGTCGTCCACGACCACGTACACCCCGGTGGGGCCGGCGTCCTTCATCGCGGTGTCGAAGACGCCCCCGCGGCCCTTGGAACCGAGCATCACCGCTCCGGCGCCCTGGACCAGCTCGGCGTGCATCACCGTGCCGTCCTCGCTCTCGTACACCGACAGCTCGGTGAAGCCGAAGGCCTCCGTGAGCTGCCGGATGGCCGCCTTCGCGTCCGCGTACAGCAGTGTCGGGTAGATGCTCGGACGTCCGCCGTCCATGCCCGCCATACGACCACTCCTTCTCGTCCCGCCGCCGGAATGTGACCTGCCCCACAGTCTCGCACCGGCCACTGACAACGCCCCCGCGAGCCGGACCGGTGCGTCAGCGGAAGGTGTTGCACTGCGCCATGTCACCGGTGCGGTAGCCCTGGTAGAACCACTGCTGGCGCTGCGCGGCCGAGCCGTGCGTCCAGGTCTCCGGTGTCACCCGCCCCTGGAACTTCTGCTGGATACGGTCGTCGCCGACGGCCGCCGCCGCGTCGAGCCCGTCGCGGATGTCGGCCGCGGTGAGACTGCTGAGCAGCGGCCTGCCCGTCGCCGGGTCCTTCGTCGTCGTCGCGTGGTGCGCCCACACCCCGGCGTAGCAGTCGGCCTGCAGTTCCACCTTCACCGAGTTGCTGGTCGCGCCCGAGACGCCGTCCTGGGCCCGGCCCAGCGTCCCCATCAGGTCCTGCACGTGGTGCCCGTACTCGTGCGCGACCACGTAGGCCTGCGCGAACGGACCGCCACTGGAGCCGAACTTGGTCCGCAGGTCGTCGAAGAAGCCCAGGTCCACGTAGACCTTGCGGTCGGCGGGGCAGTAGAAGGGCCCGACGGCCGAGGTCGCGGTGCCGCACGCGGTGGCCACCCGGTTGCTGAAGAAGACGGTCGGCGAGCGGGTGTACACCCCGTCGCGCCGGGCGAACTCCTGTGTCCAGAAGTCCTGCACGCTGTTGACCACGGCCACGACGCGGCAGTCCTCCTTGGCGTTCGCGTCCCGCCCCGTCCGGCACGTCTCCTTGATCTGGTCGAGCGAGGAGGAGGTCGCCGCGGGCTGGTCGTTGCCGGAGGAGAGCCCGAGCTGGTCGGGTCCCACGCCGAAGAACAGCCCGAGCAGCAGCGCGATCAGGCCGGCGATGCCGCCACCGACGGTCGCCCGGCCACCGGGGATGCGGCTGCCGCGCACGTCCTGCACCTCGGAGGTGTCCAGGTCGGCGTCGTCGTCGAACTGCATGGGCCCACCATCCTCCGCGTACGGCCGCGCGGGTCGCTCCGTGCCGCCATCCTCGTACGCCCGGGGCGGCCCGGCTCCGGGCGGAGGGCCGAACGGGGGACCTCCGGCGGCCGCTCGCGTGTGTCCCGGCGAGGCCCCGCCGGGACACCCCTACGCTCTGCGCCGGAGCCCGGGCAGGGGCGGAGGAGGGGACAAGGGGTGGGCACTGTGCCGGTAGAGGCGACGCGGTCCGAACGGACCGCGGGTTCTGTGGCGACCGTCGTCGGCGGCGACGGCAGCTCCGGAGGGACCGCCGAGTCGCCACGGATCACTGATTCGCCACGGATCACTGAGTCGTCACGGACCGGCGAGTCGTCACGGACCGGTGGGTCGTCACGGACCGGTGGGTCGGCACGGGTCGGTGAGTCGTCACAGACCGCCGAGTCGGCACGGGCCGGCGAGTCCGCAGGGGTCGCCGAGGCGCTATGGCCGGCCGAGACGCCACGGACCGCCCGTTCCGCTCGGCCCGCCCCGGCGGACGGGAGCGGGAAGGCGCCCGGGCCGCCTCCCTCCGCGGCCCGTCGTCGTAGGGCTCGCGCCCCGCTCCTCGTCGCCGTCGCGCTGCTGCTCACCGTGGTCCACCAGGCACGTCCGGCCCCCTACGGGGACCGGCTCGCGCCGCACGCGCGCGTGGACCACGCGCGGGGCACCCCGCCGCCGTCGCGGCCCCCGCTGCGGACGGCCGGCGGGGCCGTCGAGGCCTACGACGCGGCGACCGGCCGCGCCCGCTGGACGTACGCGCGTGAGGGCCACCGCCCGCTGGCCGTGCTGCCCGCGCGCGGGCACGCGATCGCGCTCTGGGACGACGGGCTGGTCACCGACACCACGCGCCACGACGGGAGCGCCGTCCGCCGGCACCGGGCCCTGCCCGGGACCACCCGGTGGCTCGCGGACCACGGGGCGACCGGCGTGCTGCGGCTCCTGGGCGACGGCATGCTCGCCGTGATCACCCCCGAGCGCGTCGCCGCCTACCGTGTCGCCGACGGCGATCTGCGCTGGATCCTGCCCGCCCGGCCCGGCTGCCGTTTCGTGCCCGCACGTGCCGTTCGTCACGGTGCGGTGCTCCTGATCGCGCGGCCCTGCCCCGCCGAGGACCGCTGGACGGCCGGGCTCGTCGCGGTGGACGACCTGGGCATCGTCGCCCCGCACCGCGCGCCGCTGGGCAACGGACGGCGGGACCAAAGCCGCGGTGCCGGGCACCCGCACCCCGGAAAAGTGGTTGCACCGCCCCGTTAGACTTGGCCCATGGCCATTCTCCTCGCGCATTAGACGGCGGGAACGTCCTCAGCCGCCCACCCCGCCAACGACCCTGCCCAGGAGTCTGTCCGTGATCTCCGCCTCCGGTATCGAGCTGCGCGCCGGCGCCCGCATCCTCATCGAGTCCGCCACCTTCCGCATCACCAAGGGCGACCGCATCGGCCTGGTCGGGCGCAACGGCGCCGGCAAGACGACCCTCACCAAGGTCCTCGCGGGAGAGGGCATGCCGGCCGCGGGCAACGTCGCCCGCTCGGGCGAGGTCGGCTACCTGCCGCAGGACCCGCGCACCGGCGACCTCGACGTACTCGCCCGCGACCGCGTCCTGTCCGCGCGCGGCCTGGACACCCTCCTGCGCAAGATGCGGGAGAACGAACAGCGCATCGCCAACGGCTCGGGAGCCACCCGCGACAAGGCCATGCGGCAGTACGAGCGCCAGGAGACGGAGTTCCTCACCAAGGGCGGGTACTCCGCCGAGGCCGAGGCCGCCACCATCGCCGCCGCGCTCAACCTGCCCGACCGCGTGCTCGGCCAGCCCCTGCACACGCTCTCCGGCGGTCAGCGGCGCCGTATCGAGCTGGCCCGCATCCTCTTCTCGGACGCCGACACGCTCCTGCTCGACGAGCCGACGAACCACCTCGACGCCGACTCGATCGTCTGGCTGCGCGACTACCTGAAGACGTACCGCGGCGGCTTCATCGTGATCTCCCACGACGTCGACCTCGTCGAGACGGTCGTCAACAAGGTCTTCTACCTGGACGCCAACCGCGCCCAGATCGACGTCTACAACATGGGCTGGAAGCTCTACCAGCAGCAGCGCGAGGCCGACGAGAAGCGCCGCAAGCGCGAGCGGCAGAACGCCGAGAAGAAGGCCGCGGCGCTCAACGCCCAGGCCGACAAGATGCGCGCCAAGGCCACCAAGACCGTCGCCGCGCAGAACATGGCCAAGCGCGCCGACCGGCTGCTCGCCGGACTGGACGCCGTCCGTGTCTCCGACAAGGTCGCCAAGCTGCGCTTCCCCGAGCCCGCCCCCTGCGGCAAGACCCCGCTCATGGCGGAGGGACTGTCGAAGTCGTACGGCTCCCTGGAGATCTTCACCGACGTCGACCTGGCCATCGACAAGGGCTCCCGCGTCGTCATCCTCGGCCTGAACGGCGCGGGCAAGACGACCCTCCTGCGGCTGCTCGGCGGCGTCGAGACCCCTGACACCGGCGGGGTCGTCGAGGGACACGGACTCAAGCTCGGCTACTACGCGCAGGAGCACGAGACCCTCGACCCCGAGCGCACGGTGCTGGAGAACATGCGCTCCGCCGCCCCGGACCTCGACCTGGTCGAGGTCCGCAAGACGCTCGGCTCGTTCCTGTTCTCCGGCGACGACGTCGACAAGCCCGCCGGGGTCCTCTCCGGCGGCGAGAAGACCCGTCTCGCGCTCGCGACCCTGGTGGTCTCCTCCGCGAACGTCCTCCTCCTCGACGAGCCGACGAACAACCTCGACCCGGCCAGCCGCGAGGAGATCCTCGGCGCGCTGCGCACGTACAAGGGCGCCGTCGTCCTCGTCACTCACGACGAGGGCGCCGTCGAGGCGCTCCAGCCGGAGCGGATCATCCTGCTGCCGGACGGTGTCGAGGACCTGTGGGGCGCCGACTACGCGGACCTGGTCGCCCTCGCCTGAGCGGCTCGCCCGAGTGCTTGCCCGAGTGCTCGCCCGAGCCCTTGTGCGGCCCGCCGGGACCCGATGGGGTGCCCCGGGGCGGCCGTCAGCACGACGTGATCGAATGGCTGATCCACTGCGTATGGATCATTCGGCCGATCCGTGATCCATCATCTGTGTGAGATCTCCTCGTACCGAGGTGTGTCGTACATCGATTTCGCGGCCGAGTCCCTTGTTCCCAAGGGCTCGGCCGTCGCGCGTCGCTGACCTGGCACTTTGCTGAAGAACCTGTTCGGCCGTACGGACGGACCAGTGCGGAACCCATGATTCCATTCGTGGGGACGGGCTCCTGTCGTCAAAACCTTGTCTCACGGACCTTGCCGAATGGCTGGCCATGAAGCCCTTGAGGGGTGATCATGAGAAGTCCAGAGCGCACTTCCCATGAGGAGGCACGGGTGGCCGAGACTCTGAAGAAGGGCAGCCGGGTAACCGGCGCCGCGCGCGACAAGCTCGCGGCAGACCTGAAGAAGAAGTACGACTCCGGTGCGAGCATCCGAGCGCTGGCCGAAGAGACCGGCCGTTCGTATGGCTTCGTGCACCGGATGCTCAGCGAGTCGGGCGTCACGCTTCGTGGGCGTGGCGGAGCGACGAGGGGCAAGAAGGCCGCCTCGGCCTGAGGCCGGGCGTCCCCATCGGCTTCGGTGGTGACCACCCGGTCGGTCGGGTGATCGACCGGGTGGTTACTGTGCAGTCACTTAGGTGTGTTCCCTCGCGGGTACGCGCCTGATCGGACCGCACCCACCGGAGGCAGCCCATGGCTTCGCTCGACAAGGATCTCGACCCGGTACTCGACAAGGACGGCGTACGGCTCACCGTCGACGACGCGATCGCCACGGTGACGCTGACCAACGCGGCCAAGCGCAACGCCCAGAGTCCCGCTCTGTGGCGGGCGTTGACGGAGGCCGGACGGTCACTGCCGGGCACCGTCCGGGTGGTCGTCCTGCGCGCCGAGGGCAAGTCGTTCTCGGCCGGACTCGACCGGCAGGCGTTCACGCCCGAGGGCTTCGACGGCGAGCCGTCGTTCATCGACCTCGCGCGCGGTACGGATGCCGAACTCGACGCGACCATCGCCGAGTACCAGGAGGCGTTCACCTGGTGGCGGCGCAGCGACGTCGTGTCCATCGCCGCCGTGCAGGGGCACGCTATCGGAGCCGGGTTCCAGCTCGCCCTCGCCTGTGACCTGCGCGTCGTCGCCGACGACGTGCAGTTCGCCATGCGCGAGACCAGCCTCGGGCTCGTGCCCGACCTCACCGGGACGCACCCGCTGGTCGGCCTGGTCGGCTACGCCCGCGCGCTGGAGATCTGCGCGACGGGCCGCGTCGTGGCGGCAGAGGAGGCCGAGCGCACCGGTCTCGCCAACCTCGCGGTCGCGGCCGGCGAGCTCGACGACGCGGTACGGGACCTCGCCGCCGCCCTGCTCGCGGCGCCGCGCGACGCCGTCATCGAGACCAAGGCGCTGCTGCGGGGGGCGCGGGAGCGCACGTACGAGGAGCAGCGCCGCGCCGAGCGCGCCGCCCAGGCCCGGCGCCTGCGGGACCTCGCCGGCGTGGGGGACTGAGACCGTCCTGCGGCGGCGGGGCGGGAGAGGGGTCGCTCGCTCGGTCCCCCGCGTCGCCGGACACCGACGCGCCGTCAACGCACGTCGGTGACCAGTACGGCCACCGACGGGACATCCGGCAGGGCCTCGGCGACGCGGGCCCTGACCGCCCGAGCGACGTCGGCCGCCCGTCCGGCGGCCGAGACCGCGACCTCGACCCGGACGTGACGGCGCGGCAGCGCCGGGTCCGTACCGCGGACCTCGGCGAAGCGGACCGGACGGCCCAGCGCGCCCGCCAGACCGTCCACACCCGGGACGGACAGGACGGCGGCCGTCACACGCGCCACCTCGGCCGAGTCGGCCCCGCCGACCGGACCGGGCCCCGCACCCGCGATCGGCCCGCCCACCGGCGCCCGCCCGCCGGCCGGGCCCGGTTCGGCCGGACCCCGGTCGCCGTGGTCCACGGCGACCGGGGGCGGCGCGTCGGTGTCCAGCAGTCCCGTCACCCGCAGGTCCACCTCCGTGACCATGAGCCCCAGACGCTCCGTCGCCGCCGCGGCCAGGGCCGAACGCAACCGGGCCGCCGCAGCCGGGAGCGGTTCGCCGCCCGGCGCCGACGGGTCCGCCGACGCGGCGAACTCCCCGGTGACGCGGAGCGGACCCGGCGGCAGCGCGCCCGGCGGAGGCGGCACCGCGGGCTCGTACGTCTGTTCAGGGTCCGTGAGGGAGACCCGCAGCGCGCCGAGCCGGACACCGGGGACGCCGGCCGCCGCCCGCCGCAGCACCGCGCCGGCCGCCTCCTCGGTGATCCACGCGCCGTCGCGGCGGTGGCCGAGAGGGAGGAGTCGCCCCAGCCCGAGCCGCTGTCCTACCGCCCGGGTCCATCGCTCCGCCGTCATTCCTCCAGCCTGCCGTATCCCTGGCGCGCAATCGCGTAAGCGCACTTAGTGTGGGCGGAGGAGGACGACCGAAAGGGACGTGCGGCGATGACCGACATGACGGAGCGGAACCGGTCGGAGAGCCCCGAGGGCGAGACGCCCCAGACGCGTAGGACCACCCGGCGCGGCGGCGGCGATCCCGCCACCCGGGGACGGACCACCATCGCGGACGGCGTCGTGGAGAAGATCGCCGGACTCGCCGCCAGGGACGTGCTCGGCGTGCACGCCATGGGCAGTGGCCTGAGCCGCACCTTCGGGGCGGTGCGCGACCGGGTCCCGGGCAGCTCGAAGGCCGTCGCGAGGGGCGTCAAGGCCGAGGTCGGCGAGGTGCAGACCGCCCTGGACCTGGAGATCGTCGTCGAGTACGGGGTGTCGATCGCGGACGTGGCCCGCGCGGTCCGGGAGAACGTGATCACCGCCGTGGAGCGCATGACGGGCCTTGAGGTCGTCGAGGTCAACATCGCCGTGAGTGACGTGAAGCTTCCCGATGAAGAGGACGAGGAGCCGGAGTCGCGTCTCCAGTGACCGGACCCGGCCACCGAACTGCTGAGGAGCGCACATGAGCTTGGCCGTGATCGGCATGATCGCCGGAATGGCGCTGGGCTTCGCCGGGTACTTCGGAGGATTCGGGGCTTTCCTGCTCGTGGCCGCCCTGGGAGCCGTCGGCTTCGTCGTCGGACGGTACGTCGAAGGGGACCTGGACCTCGGGGCCCTCTTCCGTCCGCGTGACGACCGGCGGCGGTGACACCCGTGACCGGCCCGGCGGGCGGCACCGGGCGGCCTTCGACGGTCGTCGTGCCCGCCGAGCGCGGAGCGACCCGGATCGCCGACCGTGTCGTGGCGAAGACCGCAGCACAGGCGGCCCGCGAGGCCCTCGGGCCGCTGCCCCCGGACGCCGCGCCTCCGCACGCGACGGTCGTCGTGCGCCATGACAGCGCCCGTGTCCGTCTCCACCTCGAACTCGCCTATCCCACCGACATCGGGGCCCGCTGCAAAGCGGTGCGTTGTCATGTCGAGGAGCGGGTAAGCGCGTTGACGGGGATGGAAGTGCCGGAGGTGACCGTCCAGGTGGAACGGCTGCACCTGGTACCGGTACCCGGCGTGGCACAGGGGAGGACGCAATGAGCGAGCCCCAGGGCTCCGACAGCACGGCCGGCGCGGCCGGTACGACAGGCACGACAGGCACGACAGGCACGACCCGACGTCTGCCCGTGATGGAGAAGCCGCCCGCGGACGCGCTCGACCGGTCCGCGCCGGCGGACTCCCACGATCTCGCGCGCCCCCTCGGCGAGGAGGACGGCGGCCAGGGACGGTTCTGGTCGCCGCGCCGCGTCCCCGCGGGGATCGTCGCGCTGGTCCTCCTGATCGGCGCGGGCGCCTTCCTGTACGACGTCGCGGCCGTCCGGGCCCACCGGCCCGCGATGCGCTGGCGCGGATCTCTCGCCCGGCAACTGGCCGAACGCCCTCTGGACGACACCTGGGTACTCGTCGGCGCCGGGATCGCCGCGGCCCTCGGGCTCTGGCTGATCGTCCTCGCGGTGACCCCGGGACTGCGCGGGGTGCTGCCGATGCGGCGCACCCACCACGACGTACGGGCCGGGCTGCACCGGGACGCCGCCGCGACGGCACTGCGCGACCGGGCCATGGAGGTCTCCGGGGTGCAGTCGGCCAGGGTGCGTACGGGCCGGCGCACCGTGGACGTCCACGCGGTCTCGCACTTCCGCGAACTCGACGACGTACGTGCCGACCTGGACGCCACACTCGCCGACGGCATCAGGGGGCTCGGGCTCTCCCGGCCCCCCGGGCTGTCGGTGCATGTGAAGCGTCCCGGACGGAAGGGGTGAGTACGGTGCTCAGGATCGTCAACCGGGTGCTGCTGGGAGTCGTCGGGCTCGCCCTGGTCGTTCTCGGCGGCTCCGTGCTCGCCGTCGGACTGGGTGTGCGGCCGCCCTCCTGGTGGATCCACGACGGGCGGCACGACGTGCTGCTGAGCGACGCCGCGCGGACCCGCTGGCGGGACCAGGGCTGGTGGTGGCCGGCCGTCATCGGCGCGCTCGCGGTGCTCGTCCTGCTCGCGCTGTGGTGGCTGGCGGCCGTGCTGCGCCGGCGCCGGCTGACGGAGGTGCTCGTCGACGTCGGCGACGGTGAGGGCGCGCTGCTGCGCGGCCGGGCCCTGGAGGGCGTACTGGCGGAGGACGCCGGGCGTCTGGACGGCGTCGCGCACGCCCAGGCGCAGCTGACCGGGAAGCGGGGCGCTCCGGGCGCACGGGTGCGGCTTCTGCTGGAACCCCATGTGGACCCCGGACACACGCTGCACCTGCTCACGACGGAAGCGCTCGCGCACGCCCGCGACTCGGCGGGCCTGGCCGCGCTCCCCGCGGAGGTACGGCTCCGCGCGGTCAAGCACCGTGCGGAACGCGTGAGTTGAGCCGGACGGTGGGGGCCGGGCCCCACCGGATGACAGCGCGGGCCGAGGGCCCGCCGACCGCCAGGAGCCGCCGGTGTCCGTGGTACCGACACCCGGACCGGCGAGGCCCGGTGCGGGTGGAACTCCCCGCTTCGGCCTGGACGGCCTCGTCCTCGAACGCCGGACGGGCTGAAGATTTCAGCCCGTCCGGCGTTCGATTCCGACGGCTGGCGCTAGAACCCGTGCCGCATGCCGCCGTCCACCGCCAGCATGATGCCCGTCAGGTAGGACGCCGCGGGGGAGAGCAGGAAGGCCGCCGTGCGGCCGAACTCCTCCGGGGTGCCGTACCGGCGCAGCGGGATGCGGGCCTCGTTGGCCGCCCGGGTGGCCTCCGGGTCGGCGGAGAGACCGTCGAGCTCGCGGACGCGGTCCGTGTCGATGCGGGACGGGAGCAGACCGACCACGCGGACGCCCCGCGGGCCCAGCTCGTCGGCGAGGGACTTGGCGAAGCCGGCGAGCCCCGGACGCAGACCGTTGGAGATGGTCAGTCCGGGGATCGGCTCGTGCACCGAGGCCGACAGGACGAAGCCCACGACGCCGCCGTCACCCAGCTCCGCGGCGGCCGCGCGGGCCAGCCGGACCGCGCCCAGGAACACGGACTCGTACGCGGCCGTCCACTGCTCGTCCGTGGTGTCCGCGGCGAACCCGGGCGGCGGGCCGCCGACGCTGACGAGGATGCCGTCGAATCCGCCGAAGTGCTCGCGGGCCGCCGCGATCAGCCGGGCGGGGGTCCGCGGGTCGGCGTTGTCGGCCGCCACCCCGACCGCGTTCGGGCCGAGCACGGAAGCGGCGTCGGCGGCGCTCTTCTCGTCGCGTCCCGAGACGATCACCTTCGCGCCGTCGGCGGTGAGTTCGCGCGCGGCGGCGTTGCCCAGACCACGGGTGGCTCCCGTGACGACGTACACACGGTCCTTCAGTCCAAGATCCATGGCACCCATCCTCCCCCATCCCGTCATTCCGCCTGTCCGGCCCCTCCCGTCGTCTTTGTGCTCTCGCCCCCGAACAGGTTGAACGCGGTACCCACCAGGCCGAGGTGGCTGAAGGCCTGCGGGAAGTTGCCGAGCTGGCGGCGCCCCACGGGGTCGTACTCCTCGGCGAGCAGCCCCACGTCGTTGGCGAGCCCGATCAGCCGCTCGAACAGCTCGCGGGCCTCGCGCGTACGGCCCGTCATCTCCAGTGCGTCGGCGAGCCAGAACGAACAGACGAGGAAGGCGCCCTCGCCGCCCGGCAGGCCGTCGACGTCCGTGCCCTCCTCGCTGTAGCGGCGCAGCAGGAAGCCGTCGCGTTCGAGTTCCGCGCGGACCGCGTCGATGGTGCCGACGACCCTCGGATCGTCCGGCGGCAGGAAACCGGCGCGCGGGATGAGCAGCAGCGACGCGTCCAGCTCGCGTGAACCGTACGACTGCGTGAAGGTGTTCCGCTCGGCGTCGAACCCGCGCTCGCACACCTCCTTGTGCACCTCGTCGCGCATCTCGCGCCAGCCGTCCAGGTCGCCGGTGAGCCCCGGGTCCGCCTCCAGGGTGCGTACGGCGCGGTCGGCGGCTACCCAGGCCATCACCTTCGAGTACACGAAGTGCCGGCGGGGGCCGCGCACCTCCCAGATCCCCTCGTCGGGCTGCCGCCAGGCGGTCCGCAGGAAGTCCATCAGCGCGCACTGCAGCCGCCACATGTGCGGTTTGGACGGCAGGCCCGAACGCCGGGCCAGTTCGAGCGAGTCGATGACCTCGCCGTACACGTCCAGTTGCAGCTGCTTCACCGCCTCGTTGCCGATCCGGACCGGGTACGAACCGGCGAAGCCGCGCAGCCACGGCAGCTCGAACTCGGGCAGCCGGCGTTCGCCGGAGAGCCCGTACATGATCTGCAGGTCGGCCGGGTCGCCCGCGACCGCGCGCAGCAGCCAGTCGCGCCAGGCCTCGGCCTCCTCGTGGTACCCGGCCGCGAGCAGCGCGCCGAGGGTGAGCGTGGAGTCGCGCAGCCAGCAGTAGCGGTAGTCCCAGTTGCGGACGCCGCCCAGTTCCTCCGGGAGGGAGGTGGTGGGGGCCGCCACGATGCCGCCCGTCGGCGCGTAGGTGAGGGCCTTGAGGGTGATCAGGGAGCGGACCACGACGTCCCGGTACGGGCCGTCGTAGCGGCAGCGCGCGGCCCACGCCTGCCAGTCGGCGACGCTGCACCGCAGCGCCTCGAACGGGTCGATGAGCGGCGGGCGCGACCAGTGCGAGGGATGCCAGGTCAGTACGAAGGCGACCTTCTCGCCCGCCTCCACGGTGAACTCCGAGAGCGTACGGAAGTCCTTGCCCCAGGTCCGTACCTCGGGTTCGCTGCGCAGCCACACCGAGTCCGGGCCCGCGACCGCCACCCGGTGGCCGTCCGACTTGCGCATCCACGGTACGACGGAGCCGTAGTCGAAGCGCAGCCGCAGGGTGCTCTGCACCGTGACGCGGCCGCTGAGGCCCTCCACGATGCGGATGAGGTCGGGCGCCTTGTCGCGCTGTGGCATGAAGTCGGTCACCCGGACCGCGCCGTCCTCCGTCTCCCATTCCGAGTCGAGCACCAGGGAGTCCGGCCGGTACGCGCGCCGGGTACAGGGGCCCGCCCCCTTGGGTGCGATCCGCCAGTGGCCGTTGTTCTCGTCGCCGAGCATCGCGGCGAAACAGGCGGCCGAGTCGAACCGTGGCACGCATAGCCAGTCGATCGACCCGTCCCGGCCCACCAGTGCGGCCGTCTGTTCGTCCCCGATGAGCGCGTAGTCCTCGATACGTGGGTGCACGTGGGGCGGGTTCCCGCCATGGGCCGGGGCCAATCGGGTCGGGGGCCGACCGGGTGACGCGCAGGACGTCGCGCCGCGGACCGCCGGCGGCGCGGGGCGGGGAGAAACACTCGCGGGGACGGCCGGCCGGGACGGTTCGGGGCCGTTCCCGCGTGGCCTACACGGCGGCCGGGGCCGGTTCCGGGGCCGTCTCGGCGGTGGCGGCCGTCGCGCGGTCACGGCGCTCGCGGCGGACCAGGACCACCCAGCCCACCGGGACGCCCGCGGAGAAGAGCCACCACTGGATCGCGTACGCCATGTGCGGGCCGATGTCGTTGTGCTCGGGGTCAGGGAGCAGTTCGGGCGAGTCCCCCTTGGAGGCGGGTGCGGTCTGCTCGATGTATCCGCCCAGGACCCGCTTGCCGAGGCTCTTCGCCTGCTGCCCGCTGCTGATCAGCATGACCTGACGGTCGGGCAGCCCCGCGACGTTCTTGATTCCGCTGGCGCCGCTCGTCTCGTCCGGCATCAGCCGTCCGGTGACGGTGACCTCGCCCTTCGCGGGCGCCGGGATTTTCGGGAACGCGGTCTGCGCGCCGTTCGCCGGGATCCAGCCGCGGTTGACCATCAGTACCCGGCCGTCGTCCAGGTCGAAGGGGGTCAGGACGTGGAAGCCGACCTCGCCGTCGGCGTTGGTACGGCGCCGTACGACGACCTCGTGCGCGGTGTCGTAGGTCCCCTCGGCGGTCACCCGGCGGTACAGGTCGTCGTGCGCGACTACCTTCCCCGGCGCGGTGAGCGACTCGGCCGGCACGGGCTTCGCGGACAGCGAGGCGGAGATCACCGCGTTCAGCGCGACCTTGTGCTCGTGCCGGTGCAGCTGCCAGAAGCCCAGCTTGATCATCGTCGGGATGAGGGCGAGGGCCACGAGGGTGAGAATCACCCACTGCCGGGACAACAGGAAGCGGTACACCCCATTGACGTTACTCGGCATGATTCGGCCCTCGACGGGAGGGTCCCGCCGAGGGCCGCGCCCCGTGTCACACCTTGTCGACGATCCCCACCCTCCCCTCCGCGCGGGCGCAGTGGGCTCCGCAGAACCAGTGGCCCTCGACCTCGACGCCCTGGCCGATGATCTGGACACGACAGTGCTCGCAGATCGGGGCCATCCGGTGGATCGCGCAGGAGAAGCAGTCGAAGACGTGCACCGCGCCCTGCGCGTGCACCTCGAACGTCATGCCGTAGTCATTGCCGCATACTTCGCATCTCGCCATGCGCCACAGGGTGCGGGGCCGACGCGGCACCGGCGAGCGGGCGCGGGGCGAGTCGCGCGCCAATCACCCGTACGTCGGTCTGTCGCGCATACGTCCGTCGGTCACCGGTCCGCCGCGGCGCGCGGCGGCAGCCGACGGGTCCGGACGAGTGCGGCAGCCGGTACGTCGATCGGTCACTCGTACGCCGGTCGGTCACGGGCGCTTCGCGAGCTGCTCGTACGCCGGTCGGTCACCGGTGGCTCCGCGAGCTGCTTGCGCGCCGGTGGGTGACCGGCGGCTTCGTGAGCCACTCGTCCGTGCGCCCGGCATCGCCGCGTGCGCCGGTCACCGGTGGGTGCGCCGGCGGTGCGCGGTGTCACTTCCCCGGTGCCGGTTCCACGTCCCGCAGCAGCTGTCCGAACGCGGCCTCGTCGATCACCGGCGTGCCGAACTGTCTGGCCTTGACCACCTTGGACGTGCTGGAGTCCGGATCGTTCGTGACGAGCAGGCTGGTCAGCCGGGACAGGCTCGTCGCCACGTGCAGGCCGGCCTCTACGGCGCGGTCCTCCAGCAGCTCGCGGTCGACCGACGTGTCCCCGGAGAACGCCACCCGCATGCCCTGCTTGAGCGGTTCACCCGTTTCGTAACGCCCTGGGTTGGGATAGGGGCATGCGGGACGTTTGCGTGAGGGGCGCCAACTCCCCGACGGATAGCCGCCCCCGCCGCCGCCCCCGTACCCGCCCCCGGAGGACCCGCTGCCGTACCCGCCGGACTGCCGCCCGATGCGGGGCCCCGCGGGGCTCTCCGACCACTCCTTGAGCGGCCGGCACTCCAGCAACGGCAGCCGGATCCCCTCGCGGGCGGCCGCCCGCAGGCTCGGCCGGAACGCCTCCGCCAGCACCCGCGCGTCGTCCAGCGCGTGGTGCGCGCGCTGCTGCACGACACCGAAGTGCGCGGCCAGCGACTCCAGCTTGTGGTTGGGCAGCGGAAGGCGCAGCTCCTTGGAGAGCGCGATGGTGCACAGCCGCTGACGCACCGGCGCCTCACGCTCGGCGCGCGCGTACTCCCGCGCGATCATCGACCAGTCGAAGACGGCGTTGTGCGCGACGAGGACGCGGCCGGCGAGCCGGTCGGCGAACTCCTCGGCGATGTCCGGGAAGAGCGGGGCGCCTTCGAGCACGTCGCTCGTCAGACCGTGGATCCACACCGGGCCCGGGTCCCGCTCCGGGTTGACCGTCGTGTACCAGTGGTCCTCGACCTCGCCGCGCGCGTCCAGCCGGTAGACGGCGGCCGAGATTATCCGGTCGTCCCGGGCCAGGCCGGTGGTCTCCACGTCGACGACCGCGTACCCCTGCGGATACGCGGCCGGCCAGGGGGCTGGGGACGCTGCGGTCGTCAGGTCTTCGAGCATGGTCACTGAGGATACGGGCCACGACCGACAGCCCCGCCCCCGGACTCCGCGCACCCGGCAGGGGCCGCCCGCCCCCGGACTTCGCGCGCCCACCGGGGCCGCCCGCCCCCTACGGCGTCAACAACCCGGTCACCAGCGCCTTGACGGACGCCGTGAACAGCCGCTCGGTGTCGACCGGTCCCGCCAGCGCCCGCGCGAGCGCCGGGTCGCGCTCGGCGGTGCGCGCCCCCCACAGCTCCTCCTCGCCGGGACGCTGCGCCGGAGCACGCTCGCGGTTGCGTTCGACCAGGACGTGCCCGACGACCTGGAACTGCACGGCCCGTACGACCTGGGCGGCGCGCGCGCCCCGCAGCCCCGCGGCGTGCACCTCGCGCACCAGCGCCTGCTGCGCGGGCAGGAACATCCGCTCCGTCAGCCCGCGTTCGTGCACCATCGCGATGAGGTGCGGGTGCTCGCGCAGTTGCCGGCGCAGGACGCGGGCCACCGACACGACGCGCGCCGCCGGGGTGCGTCCGGTGGGCCGGATCTCGCCGAGGTCGGCGACGGTCCGCTCGACCAGTGCGTCGAGCAGGGACTCGCGGTTGCCGACGTGCCAGTAGATCGAGGTGACCGCCGTGCCCAGTTCGGCCGCGAGCCTGCGCATCGTCAGGGCGTTTGGACCGTGTCGCCTCACCAGGGTCCCGGCGGCGTCGAGGACCGTCTCGCGGCTGACTGCCGGTCTCGTCATGAAGCCCCCAAGTCCGTTTGGTGCGCGTGTATTTACCCTGCGCGAGGTCTGCTGTAACTGTGTTACAGCTGACGGCCCATCAGGGAAGGGCGGTACGACATGGCACGAGTGAGGTACGGCGCGCGGAGCGAGGCGGAGATCGCCGCCGCGCGGGCCGCGGGCGCCAGGCTCCCCGACATCTGGTCCACCGGTGTGGTGGCCGTCTGGGAGAGTGATCCGGACGCGGTCGCGGCGGTCCTGCCGCCCCCGCTCAAACCCACCACGCGGCCTTTGGTGCGGGTGAACATCAGCAAGGTCGACCTGCCCGGATACCCTTTAGGCGCAGGCTCGTTCGCCGTCGCCGCGGCGCACGACGGGGTCGAGGGCTGGTATCCGCTCGTGATGCCCATGACCCACGAACGCGCCCTGATCGGCGGCCGCGAGGTCTACGGCGAACCCAAGAAACTCGGCGAGGTGACCGTCGAGCGGGACGGACTCGTGGTGCGCGCGGTGCTCGCCCGGCACGGCATCGCGTTCGTCGAGGTGCGGGGCGCGGTGAGCGGGGACCTGCCGCTGCCCGAGCCCGCCACGAAGACCGACTTCTACTTCAAGTTCCTTCCCGGGGTCGACGGTTCGGGTTTCGACGCGGGTCCCGTCCTCGTGCACTGCCTGCGCGACGAGAGGGTGCGCAGGCTGGAGCGCGTCACCGGCGACGTCGTCCTGCGCGAGTCGATGTACGACCCGGTCGCCGACCTCCCCGTCCGTGAACTCGTCGGGATCACCCTCGGCGAGAAGACCACCGGCCAGCGGGGCCGGGTCGTCGAGCACGTCGACGCGCGGGCCCTGCTGCCCTACGTCCACCAGCGTTACGACGATCCGCGGCAGATCCTCGACGGTCCGCCCGAGGGGAGCGTCTGATGCGGCTCGCGGCGGGACAGGTCGCCGTCGTCACCGGCGCGGCGAGCGGCATCGGACTGGCCATGGCGCGCCGGTTCGCGGCCGAGGGTCTGAAGGTGGTCCTCGCGGACGTCGAGGAGGGCGCGCTGGAGAAGGCGGCGGGCGGGCTGCGTCAGGACGGGGCCGAGGTGCACGCGCGCGTGGTCGACGTCGGGGAGCGCGCGGACGTCGTCGCGCTCGCCGAGGACGTCTACGGGAGGTACGGCGCCGTCCACGTCCTGTGCAACAACGCCGGGGTCGGCTCCGGCGCCGAGGGCCGCATGTGGGAGCACGACCCGAACGACTGGAAGTGGGCCTTCGCCGTCAACGTCTGGGGCGTCTTCCACGGCATCCAGGCGTTCGTGCCGAGGATGATCGCCGGGGGAGAACCGGGTCACGTCGTCAACACCTCGTCCGGCGACGGCGGGATCGCCCCGCTGCCCACGGCGTCCGTCTACGCCGTCACCAAGGCCGCCGTCGTGACCATGACCGAGTCCCTCTACGCGCACCTGAGGGCGGAACACGCGCGGGTGGGAGCGTCCGTGCTCTTCCCCGGGCCGCACATGCTCCGCACCGGGCTGTGGGAGTCGCACCGCAACCGGCCGTCGCGGTACGCGAAACAGCGGCCGCGCAGGACCCCGTACCGCAGCCTCGACCAGTGGGAGACCGCGATGCGGGAGGCCGGACGGGAGGTGCGGTTCACGCCGGTCGAGGAGGTCGCCGACCTGGTGGCGGACGGCATCGCGGCGGACCGTTTCTGGCTGCTGCCGCAGAGCGAGCACAGCGACCGGCAGATCCGCGCGCGCTCGCAGTCGATGCTCGACCGCGCGGACCCGTCGTACCTCGAACACTTCATCCTGGACTGAGGAGGCGGGCGATGACCGACCTGGATCCCTACCTGATCATCTCCTCCGACTGTCACGCCGGGCTCCCCACCGAGGAGTACCGGCCCTATCTCGACTCCCGTTTCCACCGGGACTTCGACGAGTTCCTCGCGGGCCGGGACCGGCGCCGCGAGGAGATGACCCGGCTCGGCGTCCGCAACGAGGCGTTCGCGGACAAGTGGTTCCAGGACAACGAGGAGGGCCTGCGCGGCGGTTGGGACACCGGGCAGCGGCTGAAGGAACTGGACGGTGACGGGGTGGCCGGTGAGGTGGTCTTCCCGGACGCCGACGCCGTGGACAGCCGGACGGCCGCCCCCTTCGGCGTGGGCCTCGGTCTCTCCGGCGACCAGGACCCGGCGCTCGGCATGGCGGGCGCGCGGGCGCACAACCGCTGGCTCGCGGAGTTCGTCGGCGAGAACCCCGAACGGCACCGCGGGGTCGCGCTGCTGCCCGTCACGGCGGAGACCGACCGGGTCGTCGCGGAGGTGTACCGCGCCAAGGAGTCGGGGCTCGGGGCCCTGATGATCCCCGCCATGTGGGTCGACAAGGCGCCCTACCACGACCGCCGTTACGACCCGGTATGGGCCGCGGCCGCCGAGTGCGGGCTCCCGGTGGTCACCCACTCCGGGGCGGCGCCGCGCCACGAGTACGGCGACCACCTCGGCATCTACGTGAGCGAGGTGACGTGGTGGCCGGCGCGGCCGCTGTGGTTCCTGCTCTGGTCGGGAGTCTTCGAGCGGCACCCGGGCCTCAGGTTCGGCGTCGCGGAGTCGGGCTGCTGGTGGCTGCCGAACCTCCTCTGGTTCATGGACCGCCTCTACCTCGGGGCGCACGGCGGCAAGAAGCTGTCGCCCTTCGCGGAGCTGAAGCGGCCCCCGCACGAGTACCTGGACCGCCAGGTGTTCGTCTGCGCCACCAACACCAAGCGGCGCGAACTCGCCCAGCGCTACGAGATCGGTGTCGACAACATCCTGTGGGGCAGCGACTTCCCGCACCCCGAGGGCACCTGGCCCGACACGCGCGGGTGGCTGTCACGGACCTTCCACGACATCCCGGTGGCGGAGACCCGCCGCATGCTCGGTCTCGCGGCCGCCGAGGTCTTCGGCTTCGACACCGCGAAGCTGGCCCCGCTCGCCCGGCGCATCGGCCCGACCCCGGCCGACCTCGGCCAGTCGGAGGACCAGGCGGCCGTGACGGCGTCCTGGGCACGCTCGCGCGAGGTGGGCCGCCACTGGCTCACCGGCCACGACTTCCCCGTACTGGGGACCACCCCATGAGCCCACACGCCCCCGGCACCCCCGCGGCGTCCACGGACGGCGACCGGTACACGGTGATCTCCGCCGACTGCCACGCGGGCGCCGATCTCCTCGACTACCGGCCCTACCTGGAGAAGGAGCACCACGAGGCGTTCGACGCGTGGGCGGCCACGTACGTCAACCCCTACCAGGACCTGCTCGCCGACACCGCGGACAGGAACTGGAACTCGGGGCGGCGCCTCGCGGAACTGGAGCGGGACGGGATCGTCGCGGAGGTGGTCTTCCCGAACACCATCCCGCCCTTCTTCCCGTCGGCGTCCCTGACGGCACCGGCGCCGACGGCATCGGAGTTCGCGCGGCGGTGGGCCGGGCTGCGTGCCCACAACCGCTGGCTGGCGGACTTCTGCGCGGCCGCGCCGGGCCGCCGGGCGGGCGTGTTCCAGATCCTCCTGAACGACGTCGACGAGGCGGTGCGGGAGATCCGCCGGGCGGCCGGCGCGGGGCTCACCGGCGGTCTCCTGCTGCCCGGCACACCCCCGGGGTCGGGCCTGCCCGAGCTGTACTCGACGGCGTACGACCCGATCTGGGCGGCCTGCGCCGAGCTGGGCGTGCCCGTGAACCACCACGCGGGCTCCGCGTCGCCGCCGCTGGGCGACGAGCCGGCCGCACGGGCGGTCTTCATGGTGGAGACGACGTGGTTCTCGCACCGCGCGCTGTGGCACCTGGTGTTCGGCGGCGCGTTCCGCCGGAACCCCGGTCTGCGGCTGGTGCTGACCGAGCAGGGTTCGGGCTGGATCCCCGGGGTGCTCGACATGCTGGACTACTACCACGGGCGACTGGTCGCCGCCGGGGCCGGGGCGGCCACGGCCGAATCCAAGTTCGGGGCGGGGCTCGGGGCGTCGATGGGCAAGGGGCCCTCCCAGGTCTGGCGCGAGAACTGCTGGGTCGGCGCGAGCTTCATGCGGCCGCACGAGGTGCCGCTGCGCGACCGCATCGGCCTGGACAAGATCATGTGGGGCAGCGACTACCCGCACGACGAGGGCACCCACCCCTACTCGCGCGAGGGGCTGCGGATCGCCTACGCGGGCCTGCCGCGGGAGGAGGTCGCCGCCATGGTCGGCGGCAACGCGGCCCGGGTGTACGGCTTCGACCTGGAGCGTCTCGCGCCGCTCGCGGCCGAGGTGGGACCGACGGTGGCGGAACTCGCCGAACCGCTCGGCGAACCGCCCGCCGACGCGACGAGCCCCGTGTTCGCGAAGGGAGGGTCGGTGCGCGTGTGGTGACGCGCGGGGTGCGATCCTCGCCGTGTGAGCGAAGCGACGCACGACGAGGCCCACAAGGGAGCCCTCGGGTCGCGGCTGAACTGGCTGCGGGCCGGGGTGCTGGGCGCCAACGACGGGATCGTCTCCACCGCGGGTCTCGTCGTCGGCGTCGCGGGCGCCACCGACGACCGCAACGCGCTGCTGACGGCGGGGCTCGCGGGCCTGCTGGCCGGGTCCATGTCGATGGCGGCGGGCGAGTACGTCTCGGTCTCCACCCAGCTGGACTCCGAGAAGGCCGCGCTGGCGGCGGAACGACGTGAACTCAGTGAGCAGCCCGAGGCCGAACTCGAGGAGCTGACCGAACTCCTGGAGCAGCGCGGCCTGTCGCGCGACGTGGCCCGCGAGGCGGCACAGCAGCTCACCGAACGGGACGCGCTCAAGGCCCACGCGCGCGTGGAGCTCGGCATCGACCCCGACGATCTCACCAACCCGTGGCACGCGGCCTGGGCGAGCTTCGTGGCCTTCACGGTGGGCGCCCTGCTGCCGTTGCTGGCGATCGTCCTCCCGCCGAGCGGTCTGCGCCTGCCCGTCACCGTGGTCTCCGTCCTCGCCTCCCTGTTCGTCACGGGCTGGGTGAGCGCCCGCCTGGGCTCGGCGGACCCGCGTCACGCGGTCCTGCGCAACATGGCGGGCGGAGCGCTGGCGATGGGCGTCACGTACCTGGCGGGGGTGCTGCTGGGGGCGACCGGGGCGTGAGAGCGGGCGCCACCGTGGCCCTGTGGTCCGGACCTGCCCGTCCATTGGCGGAGATCACCAAGAAGCAAGCGCGTACCGGCGGTAATACTTGTCGGTAACAACGTCTAGCCGCGGCCGATCAGCCGTCCTACGGTGCATCCATGCCGAACCTGCCCGATGTCGTGCTGTGGTCGATACCCGCCTTCGTGCTGCTCACCGTGATCGAGATGGTGAGCGTCAGGATCCATCCGGACGAGGAGGACGCGGGGTACGAGGCGAAGGACGCCGCCACCAGCGTCGGCATGGGTCTCGGCAGCCTCGTCTTCGACTTCCTGTGGAAGATCCCGATCGTCGCGCTCTACACGGCGATCTACGAACTGACGCCGCTGCGGGTGCCCGTACTGTGGTGGACCGTCCCGCTGATGCTGCTGGGCCAGGACTTCCTGTACTACTGGTCGCACCGCGGACACCACGTCATCCGCATCCTGTGGGCCTGCCATGTCGTCCACCACTCCAGCCGGAGGTTCAACCTCACCACCGCGCTGCGCCAGCCCTGGACCAGCTGGACCGTCTGGCCCTTCTACGTGCCGCTCATCGCCCTCGGCGTGCACCCGGCGGCGCTCGCGTTCTGCTCGTCCGCGAACCTCGTCTACCAGTTCTGGATCCACACCGAGCGGATCGACCGGATGCCCCGCTGGTTCGAGTTCGTCTTCAACACGCCGTCGCACCACCGGGTGCACCACGCCTCCCAGGGCGGCTACCTGGACCGGAACTTCGGCGGGATCCTCATCGTGTGGGACCGGCTCTTCGGGTCCTTCGTCCCGGAGACCGAGCGGCCCGTCTACGGACTCACCAAGAACATCGCCACCTACAACCCCCTGCGCGTCGCCACCCACGAGTACGCGGCCATCGCCAGGGACGTGAGGGCGGCGGCGAGCTGGCGCGAGCGTGCGGGCCGGGTCTTCGGCGGCCCCGGCTGGCAGCCGGCCCCGACGGGCACCGAGCGCGAGCCGGTCACGGAGCCCGCCGCGTGAGCCCACGGCACGCGCGCGTGCTGCTCGTCTCCTTCGGCGCGGCGGCCCTCGTGGACCTCGTCTCGCTGGCCGCCGGATTCACCCCCGGGCACCTCGTCGCCAAGCCCCTCCTGATGCCGTTGCTCGCCGCCCACACGGTCGCCCGCGGCGGACCGCGGCTCCTGGTCGCCGCCCTGCTCTGCGGGTGGGGCGGCGACGTCCTGCTGCTGTCCGACGCCGACCCGGCGTTCCTGGCGGGGATGGCCTCCTTCGCGGCCGGACACGTCTGCTATCTCCTCCTCTTCCGCGGAGCCGTCCCGTTCCGGCCGGCCGCACGCGCGCGGGGAACACTGCTCGCCGTCGGCTACGCCGTCGCCCTGACCGCCACGGTGGCCCTGCTCACGCCGGGCCTGCCCGCCGGCCTCCGGATCCCCGTCGCCGGCTACAGCCTGCTGCTGACCGCGATGGCGTACGGTGCCACCGGACTCGGACCCCTCGCGGCCGCCGGCGGGGCGCTCTTCATGCTCTCGGACACGCTCATCGCCACCGGCGTCGCCGACTGGCCGCAGCTCCCGAGACCCGACTTCTGGATCATGTCGACCTACGCCGCCGCCCAGTTCTCGCTGGTCAGCGGAGTACTGGGCACCCTCGGCGCGCGTCGCGCGCCGAGGGCGGCGTACGGTGAGATGCGCTCAACCACCCCCTGAGCGCATCTCACCCCAGCCGATCAGCCGAGAAGGATCCTCGTCATGCGCGCCACCACCATCCACGCCCCTTTCGACATGCGCGTGGAGGACGTGCCCGAGCCCGTGGTGCAGTTGCCGACCGACGCGGTCGTGCGGGTGCTGCGGTCCTGCATCTGCGGCAGTGACCTGTGGGCCTACCGCGGTGAGGCGGCGCGCAAGCCGGGGCAGCGCATCGGCCACGAGTTCCTCGGCATCGTCGAGGAGACCGGCTCCGACGTGACCGGTGTGCGGCGCGGCGACCTCGTGGTCGCGCCCTTCATGTGGTCCGACGGCGTCTGCGACTACTGCCGCGAGGGGCTCACCACCTCGTGCGAGCACGGTGGCTTCTGGGGCGCGGTGGGCTACGACGGCGGGCAGGGCGAGGCCGTGCGGGTCCCCTTCGCCGACGGGACCCTCGTCCAGCTGCCCAAGGAGGCGGCCTCCGACGACCGGCTGCTGTCGGCGCTGCTGACGCTGTCCGACGTCATGGGCACCGGCCATCACGCGGCCCTCGGCGCGGGGGCCCGCAAGGGCGCCACCGTCGCGGTCGTCGGCGACGGTGCCGTGGGCCTGTGCGCCGTCCTCGCCGCCAAGCGGCTGGGCGCCGAGCGGATCATCGCCCTCGGACGCCACCAGGTGCGTACGGACATCGCGCTCCGCTTCGGCGCCACGGACGTCGTCGCCGAACGGGGCGAGGCGGCCGTCGAGGCCGTCCGCGAGCTGACCAGGGGCCAGGGCGCGCACGCCGTCGTGGAGGCGGTCGGCACCGAGCAGTCCATGCGGACGGCCGTGAACATCACCCGCGACGGCGGCGCCATCGGCTTCGTCGGGGTGCCGCACGGCAGTGGCACGGGCCTCGACCTGGGCGTCATGTTCGACCGGAACATCGCGCTGCGCGGCGGTGTCGCACCGGTGCGCGCGTACATCCCGGAGCTGCTGCCCGACGTCCTCGACGGCACCATCGACCCGTCGCCGGTCTTCGACCGCACCGTCGACCTGGAGGGCGTGCCCGAGGGCTACAAGGCGATGGACGAGCGCACCGCCCTCAAGGTGCTCGTCACCAACGGCTGCTGACGGTCCGACACCGACGGGCGGGAAGACGGCTCCCGGCGGTCCGGCGGTCCGGCGGTCCGGCGGTCCGGCGGTGTCCGGTGACGCCGGCCGGCGGCCCGGGGGCTGCGGGCGGCCGGGAGGCCGCCCCCGACGTGCCTCCTGGTGGCCCCGGTGCCCGCCCACGGCCCGGCGGCTCAGGCCCACCGGGCCGCGTCCGTCCCCCAACGTCCGGGCGGCCGAGCCCAGTCGGCCGGACCGCCGGCGAAGGAGACGGGCGTCCTGGCGTACCGGAGCCGGCCCAGGTCGCTGTCGGTCTCGGCGAGCCAGGGGCCCGGGTCGTACGAGGTCTGCGGGCGTTCCTCGTCCGGGTGTTCCTCGTCCGGGCGTTCCTCGTCCGGGCGTCCGAGCCCGTGGACCAGCCAAGCGGCCGTCCGGGCGAGCGCCGTCCGGACGAGGAATGTCCCGCCCTCCCAGGACCGCTCGGTGAGCGACCTGAGCACCGCGGCGGCCAGCAGATACCCCGTGCCGTGGTCGAGGGCCTGCGCGGGCAGCGCACCCGGCCGCCCGGCGGACCCCTCGATCGCGGCGATGCCGGTGGCCGCCTGCACCAGACTGTCGAAGCCCCGCCGCCCGGACCACGGCCCGTTCCGGCCCCACGCGGACAACTGCGCCACCACCAGGCCCGGCCGCCGTACGGCCAGCGCCTCCGGTGTGAGCGCGAAGCGGTCGAGGGCGCCGGGCCGGTATCCGGTGACCACGACGTCGGCCTCGGCGAGCAGGTCCTCGAAGGTACGGCGGTCCGCGCGCACGCCCAGGTCGAGCTTCGCGGAACGTTTCCCGAAGCCCGTGTCGGTGTGCGCGTCGGGGTCCTCGGGCAGCCGCGGTGTGTCCACGCGCAGGACGTCGGCGCCCAGCAGGGCGAGGGTGCGGGTGGCGACCGGGCCGGCGATGACCCGGGTGAGGTCCAGCACGCGGACGCCGGCCGCGGGCCGCAGCGGATCACCGGGGAGCCGGGCCGGCGCGTGCGGCGCGGACCGGTCGGCCCCGGCGACGGACTCCCGGCTCAGCAGGGGGAGGCGCGCGACGGCGGCCCCCTGCTCGTGCGCCGCCCACTCCGCGGCCGTGCGCAGGGCGACGGCCAGGCCCCCGGCCGCGTACACGGTGTCCTCCACCTCCACGGCAGAACGGTCGGCGAGGCAGGCGGCGACCGTCTCCACGGACGCGTCCGTGTCCAGCCCCAGCGCGTCCAGCAGTCGCGCCCGGTGGTGGGGATAGTTGGCGTGCGTACGCACCCAGCCGTCGGCGGTCCGCCAGAAGCGGGACAGCGGCGCGAAGTTCACCGGCGTCCGTCCGTCGACGAGCAGATGCCGCTCGCTGACGAACGCGGTGGCGACGGCCCCGTCGTCGACCCGTACCGGGGGAACGCTCCCTCCGGTGCGGACGGCGGTCAGCTCGGCGGCCGCCAGCGCGCACGCCCCCACGCACGCCCGCGCCAACTCCCGTACGGGCAGCCGGGAGTCGAGGGTTCCCGCCCGGACCGCCGTCGACAGCCGGGACAGCAGCGCGGGGTCGCCGCCCAGCGCGGTCCACACGGACTCCGTGGCAGTGGCCGGTCGCGTCATACGGGCACTGTGCCAGATGGGCGACGCGTGCCCGGTGTCGCCGTTCCCGTTCCCGTACCCGGCCCCACTCCCGTCGCTGTCGCCGCCGACTTCGGCGCCGGGTCCCTCGCCGGCCGGCTCCGCCCCGGTGCCATGGCCGTCCTCGGTGGACGGCCATGGCACCGGCGACTGTGATGACGGAGTGTCACCAATCGTGCGTCAAAGACGTATTGGTGACACGGGGTGACTCGCCGGAGCGATACGCGTGCCGGTCTACCTGACCGCCCGCAGCGCGTTGACGATCCCGGCTCCGTAGAACCCGTTCAGGTGCTTGTCGCCGACGCAGGTGGCGTCGACGACGCCGTCGCCGTTCCCGTCGTACGGGCCGGCCGGGCAACCGGGGTTGTCCGCCTCGGCCTTCAGGAGCCGCTGGAGCGTGTCCGGACCGGCCCAGGGGTACTTGGACTTCAGCAGCGCGGCCACGCCCGCGACGTGCGGTGTCGCCATCGAGGTGCCCTGCAGCCAGCCGTACTGGTTGTTCGGCAGGGTGGACAGGATGCGGCCGTTCTTCGACGGGGTGTCCGGGATCTGGAACCGGTCACCGCCGGGCGCCGCGACGTCGATGACGCCCTTGCCGTAGCTGGAGAAGTACGACTTGGCCCCGGTGACACCGGTCGAGCTCACCGTGACGACACCCGGCAACTGGGTCGGTACGTCGAAGCACTTGTGCGGATCGACGGTGCGGGGGACCGGCGTCGAGTCGTCGGGGCTGGACGCGTCGGCGAGCGCGTCCGCGTCCAGGTCGTCGTTGGAGTTGCCGGCAGCGGCGACGTTGAGCGTGCCCTTGTGCTGGGCGTACAGCTGGGCCCTGTTGACCGCGTCGACGATCGCCCGCTGGTCGGGGTCGTCCAGGCAGTTGTAGAGCCAGGGGTCCACGTAATAGCTGTTGTTGGTGATCTCCACGCCGTGGTCGGCGGCGAACACGAAGGCGCAGACGACGCTCTCCGGGTAGAAGAGCTGGGTGGAGTCCGGCTCGGCCACCGTGATGCCCGAGACCCTCACACCCGGCGCCACGCCCGCGACACCGACGCCGTTGCGGGCCGCGGCGATCTCACCCGCGACATGCGTGCCGTGGTAGTGGTCGGCATCCACCGGCCGCCAGGCGCCGTACGTGGTGTCCGGCTTGCCGCCCACACAGTTCGCGGACTGGGAGGCGGAGAAGTTCGCGGCGATGTCGGGGTGGGTGTCGTCGACACCCACGTCGATCACGGCGACGGTGACCTTCTTGCTGCCGGGGTCGGTCCTCGCCGCCCTGTCGGCGCCTATCGCGCGCAGGTCCCACTGGTCGGCCTCCAGGGGCTCCTGGCCCGCCGCGGCGCTCCGGGAGACCTTGGCGGCCTCCGCGGCCGACAGCACCTTCACCGCGCCCTCGTCCGTCGTCCCGGCGGCCGCCAGCGGCGCCGTCCGGGTCGCGCCCGCCGACTGCACCCCGCGCACGGCGCGGATCCGCCGGCCGAAGTCCGGGTCGGCGGAGTGGACGACGATCACGCCGATCTGCTCGTAGGCGATGACGACGGTGCCGCCGGCCCCGGTGATCGCCTTCTCCACCGACGCGACGGTGCGGTGGTCGGCCCTGGTGTTGACCACGTACGCCAGATTCGGGCCGTCCGCGCGGGTGGCGGCGGACGCGGTGAGTGGTGCGGCCGACGCGGCGCCCGGCAGGAACCCGAGCGAGGCGGTGAGCGACAGGACGACCGGAACCGCGAGGGCGAGCCGGCGTCTGGATCGCAGATGAGCCATGGGATCTCCACATCATCTGGAACGAAGCCGCCCGAACACACGGAGTGCTCGGGCAGGTACATGACGAGTGGTGCAGGCCGAAGCTATCTCCCGTCCGAGCTGGCCAGCAACGATTTCCGGAGATGACTTCCGAAACGAGCGGGAGACGACTTCCGAAAGAACTCCGGGGAGTTGAACCGGTCCACGCGCCGCGCCGTGACCTTGGACGGGAGCGCGAGCCCGCTCGGGCTCCCGGCGGATCACACCCGAGGCACACTCTCTCCATCAGGTCAACGTGATCCGTGCCACTGTGAGGTTCACACAACGTCCGCGCCCGACCCGCCCTGGTCCGCGAGCCCCCAACTCGCCCCGCCCACCGTCACATCCGCACCCGCAACGCGAGGAGACTCCGTGGCTACCGACGCACCGCCCCCCTCGAAGGCCGATCCCGGGCTGCCCTCGACCGAGGAGTTCGCGGAGGTGCAGCAGAGCGCCGAGTTCGCCGAACTGCGCCGCTCGCACCGCTCCTTCGCCTTCCCCCTGACCGTCGGCTTCATCGCCTGGTACCTGCTGTACGTCCTGCTCTCCAACTACGCGGGCGACTTCATGGGCACCAAGGTGGCCGGCAACGTCAACGTCGCCCTGGTCCTCGGGCTCGCCCAGTTCCTCACCACGTTCCTCATCGCCTGGTGGTACTCGCGGCACGCGGCCGCGCAGCTCGACCCCAAGGCCGAGGCCATCAAGTCCCGGATGGAGGGCGGCGCATGAGCTCCGTACCGACCCTGCTCGCGGCCGGTGAAGCAAGTCAGCACCGGCCACTGATCATCACCCTGTTCTCGGTGTTCGTCGCCGCGACCCTCGTCATCACCGTCTGGGCGGGCCGCCAGACCAAGGACGCCGCCGACTTCTACGCGGGCGGCCGCCAGTTCACCGGATTCCAGAACGGACTGGCCGTCTCCGGCGACTACATGTCCGCGGCCTCCTTCCTCGGCATCGCCGGCGCCATCGCCCTCTTCGGCTACGACGGCTTCCTGTACTCCATCGGCTTCCTCGTGGCCTGGCTGGTGGCCCTGCTCCTGGTCGCCGAACCGCTGCGCAACTCCGGCCGGTACACGATGGGCGACGTCCTGGCGTACCGCATGCGCCAGCGCCCGGTACGGACGGCGGCCGGCACCTCCACGATCGTCGTGTCGATCTTCTACCTGCTGGCCCAGATGGCCGGCGCGGGCGTCCTGGTCTCGCTGCTCCTCGGCATCACCAGCGACGGCGGCAAGGTCGCCATCGTCGCCCTCGTCGGCGTCCTGATGATCGTCTACGTGACCATCGGCGGCATGAAGGGCACCACCTGGGTGCAGATGGTCAAGGCCGTCCTGCTGATCATCGGCGCGCTGCTGCTCACCTTCCTGGTCCTGCTGAAGTTCAACTTCAACATCTCCGACCTGCTCGGCAAGGCGGCCGACAACAGCGGCAAGGGCGCGCCCTTCCTGGAGCCGGGCCTGAAATACGGCGCCACCTCCACGACCAAGCTGGACTTCCTCTCCCTGGGCATGGCCCTGGTGCTGGGCACCGCCGGCCTTCCGCACATCCTGATCCGCTTCTACACCGTGCCCACGGCCAAGACCGCGCGGAAGTCCGTGAACTGGGCGATCGGCCTCATCGGCGCCTTCTACCTGATGACCCTCGCCCTCGGCTTCGGCGCCGCCGCGCTGATCAAACCCGACGAGATCATCGCCTCCAACAAGGCCGGCAACACGGCCGCGCCCCTGCTGGCACTCCACCTGGGAGGCGTCGACTCCGACTGGGGCGCCATCCTGCTCGCCTCCATCTCCGCCGTCGCCTTCGCCACCATCCTCGCGGTCGTCGCGGGCCTGACGCTGGCCTCCTCCTCGTCGTTCGCGCACGACATCTACGCGAACGTCATCAAGAAGGGGAAGGCCGACGAGAAGGACGAGATCAGGGCGGCCCGGTACGCGACGGTCGGCATCGGCGCCGTGTCCATCCTCCTGGGCGCCCTCGCCCGCGACCTCAACGTCGCAGGTCTGGTCGCCCTCGCCTTCGCGGTCGCCGCGTCCGCCAACCTGCCGACGATCCTCTTCAGCCTCTTCTGGAAGCGGTTCACCACCCCGGGCGCCCTCTGGTCGATCTACGGCGGCCTCGTCACGGCGGTCGGTCTGGTGCTGTTCTCGCCCGTCGTCTCCGGCAAACCCACCTCGATGTTCCCGGACGTCGACTTCCACTGGTTCCCGCTGGAGAACCCCGGCATCATCTCGATCCCGGTCGGCTTCCTGCTGGGCTGGCTGGGCACCCTGCTGTCCAAGGAGGAGCCCGACACCGGCAAGTACGCCGAGCTGGAGGTCCGCTCCCTGACGGGCACCGGAGCGCACTGACGCCCCTCGCCGACGGCCGCGTCGTAGATCCCTACGACGCGGCCGCGCCGTACCTCGTGGGATCCGGCCGCTCTGGATGTCCGTCCTGTCACGTAGGCTCGATCGTGCCGGGTAAGGATGATCCGCACCGAGGGAGGGGGCCCACATGCTCATCGACACCTATGGCCGGGTAGCCACCGACCTGCGCGTCTCCCTGACCGACAAATGCAATCTGAGGTGCACGTACTGCATGCCCGAAGAGGGCCTGCAGTGGCTGTCCAAACCCGATCTGCTCACGGACGACGAGATCGTCCGCCTCATCGGGATCGCCGTCACCCGTCTCGGCATCACCGAGGTCCGCTTCACCGGCGGTGAACCCCTGTTGCGCCCCGGCCTGGTCGGCATCGTGGAGCGGGCCGGGGCCCTCACCCCCCGCCCGAAGATGTCCCTGACCACCAACGGCATCGGCCTCAAGCGCACCGCGGCCGCCCTGAAGGCGGCGGGACTGGACCGGGTGAACGTGTCACTGGACACGCTGCGCCCGGAGGTCTTCAAGATCCTCACCCGCCGGGACCGTCATCACGACGTCGTCGCGGGCCTCGAAGCCGCCCACGACGCGGGACTGACCCCGGTCAAGGTCAACACGGTCCTGATGCCGGGCCTGAACGACGACGAGGCCCCGGACCTGCTCGCCTGGGCCGTCGCGCACGGCTACGAGCTGCGCTTCATCGAGCAGATGCCCCTGGACGCCCAGCACGGCTGGAAGCGCGACGGCATGGTCACCGCCGGTGACATCCTCGACTCGCTGCGCACGCGCTTCGAACTCGCGGAGGAGGGTGCCGGCGAGCGTGGTTCCGCCCCGGCCGAGCGCTGGCTGGTCGACGGCGGCCCGCACCGCGTCGGTGTGATCGCCTCCGTGACCCGCCCGTTCTGCGCGGCCTGCGACCGTACGCGTCTGACGGCCGACGGCCAGATACGCACGTGTCTGTTCGCCACCGAGGAGACCGATCTGCGCGCCGCGCTGCGCTCGGAGGCCCCGGACGAGGAGATCGCCCGTATCTGGCGCCTGGCGATGTGGGGGAAGAAGGCGGGCTCCGGCCTGGACGATCCGTCGTTCCTGCAACCGTCGCGCCCGATGTCGGCGATCGGCGGCTGAGACGGCCCCGCCGGGGGCACGCTCAGGTGCCGGGGGCCGCCCAGTCCGCCAGCGGGACCACGTCCTTCAGGAATCCGCGCACACCGAGGAACTCGGACAGGTGCTCGCGGTGCTCGTCGCACGCGAGCCATGTCTTGCGGCGCTCGGGCGTGTGCAGCTTCGGGTTGTTCCAGGCGAGCACCCACACCGCGTCGGCGCGGCAGGCCTTGGCGGAGCACTGCGGAGTGACGGGGGCGGGAGACGGGTCGAAGAGCGGGAAGTTCACGCCTCAACCCTAGGCGGCTTCGAGACCCGCTCCGAACGGACCCCGGACGGGCCGCGAACGGACTCCGGAGGACTCCGTCGAGGGCCGGGAGCGGGTTCTCGACCGGCCTTCGGCGGGACCCTCGATCACTCTTCGAACGGGCCCCGATCCGCCCTTCGAGATGCCTCTGATCCGGTCCCGGATCGGCTCCCAAAAGGCGACGCCGAGCAGCCACGGGGGGAGCTGCCCGGCGTCGGTCTGTCGCTCCGACGGGGGATGCGGAGCGCGTACGAAGTATGTCACGGGTAACCCGCTGCCCGGCACCGGAACAACATGATTGATCTGAGCTTTTCTTGAGCTTGGCGCGCGGTGCGATTCCGTTTTCGGCGGATCGTCCGTGGTCAGGCGAGGGGTGATTCGGAGTCCGGCGCGCCCGCTCGGGAGGCCCCCGGCCGTGCCCCGCCGTCGGCGGCCACATCTTCCGGAACCGGCTTCGTGAAGGCGTCCGGACGGGGCGGGGCGATCATCGCGGGGCCAGGGAGGGTGACGAAGGTGGAGGGGAGCGACGGCGCGTTCTCACGGCCGGCGTTGGCGATCACCACGGCGGCATAGGGGAGCAGGATCCCGAGCACCAGCGCGACGACGGCGACGTGCCGTTCGACGTTCCAGAGGGTGGCCGCCAGGATCACGGAGACCGTACGGACGGACATCGAGATGATGTAACGGCGCTGTCTGCCGCGGACGTCCTCGTCGAGCCCCTGCCTGGCCCCGGTGATCCGGAAGACCTGACCGTCGCTCTGCTTCCGCAGCATGTGCCACCACCTGCCTGTGTCGGACTCTCCCGCGCCCGTACCCGCCCGGACCCGGTCAGGGAGGCGGGCCCGAACAGGTTCCACGTTACGCCGCGCCTGCGCCGCCTTCGAGACCGGGGCGGGGTCCGGTCCGAGGGGACCCGATGCGTCGTACCGCGTATGGCCGAGCCCGACATGCGCCGTACGCGGGCCGCGCCGAGACTGGCCGTACTGCTCACGCGGAGCCGTACTAGGAGGCAGACATGGGCTGGTTGTGGGCGATCATCGTGGGCTTCGTGCTCGGCCTGCTGGCCAAGGCGATCCTTCCGGGCAAGCAGCACAGTCCGCTCTGGCTGACCACCATCTTCGGCATCATCGGCGCGATCGTCGGCAACGCCATCGCGGGCTGGCTCGGCATCGCCCAGACAAGGGGCATCGACTGGGGCCGGCACGCGCTGCAACTGGTGGCCGCCATCGTCATCGTCTTCCTGGGCGACATGGTCTACATGTCGCTGCGTGGCAACCGGCAGCGGGCCTGAGACCACGGCGGGGACCTGACGGGACGGCGCGGGACGGCAGGGCGGCGGCCCGGCGAACGGCCTGACGGGTCCACGGACGGCCTCTCGGCCCGACGGGACCGCGGACGGCCTGACCGCATGGCGGACGGCTTGACCGCACGGCCGTACGGCCGTGCGGCACGGCGCTACGAGCGACGGCACGAAGGTACGAGCGAGGGGGCGGCCCCTTGACGGAGCCGCCCCCTCGGTCATGCGTCCGCACGCGCGGGCTCAGGCGCCCGTGACCTCCACCGCGGCCAGGTTCTTCTTGCCGCGGCGCAGCACCAGCCAGCGCCCGTGCAGCAGGTCCTCCCGGGCGGGAACCGCGTCCTCCGCGGCGACCTTCGCGTTGTTCACGTAGGCACCGCCCTCCTTGACCGTGCGGCGCGCGGCCGACTTGCTGGCCACCAGGCCGACCTCCGCGAAGAGGTCCACCACCGGGCCCAGCTCGGCGACCTGGATGTGCGGCACCTCGGAGAGGGCCGCGGCCAGCGTCTTCGCGTCGAGCTCCGCCAGTTCGCCCTGGCCGAACAGGGCCCTGGACGCGGCGATCACGGCGGCCGTCTGGTCGGCGCCGTGCACCAGCGTGGTCAGCTCCTCGGCGAGCGCGCGCTGTGCCGCGCGGGCCTGCGGGCGCTCCTCGGTCTGCCGCTCCAGCTCCTCGATCTCCTCATGGGACCGGAAGCTGAAGATGCGCAGGAACTTGGAGACGTCCCGGTCGTCCGCGTTCAGCCAGAACTGGTAGAACGCGTACGGCGTGGTCATCTCGGGATCCAGCCAGACCGTGCCGGACTCCGTCTTGCCGAACTTGGTGCCGTCCGCCTTGGTGATCAGCGGGGTGCCGAGCGCGTGCACCACGGCCTCCGGCTCGACCCGGTGGATCAGGTCCGTACCCGAGGTGAGATTGCCCCACTGGTCGCTGCCGCCGGTCTGCAGGGTGCAGCCGAACCTCCGGTACAGCTCCAGGAAGTCCATGCCCTGAAGGATCTGGTAGCTGAACTCCGTGTAGCTGATGCCGGCGTCGGAGTTCAGGCGACGCGAGACGGCCTCCTTGGCGATCATCTTGTTGACCCGGAAGTGCTTGCCCATGTCGCGCAGGAACTCGATGGCCGACATGCCCTGGGTCCAGTCCAGGTTGTTGACCATCACCGCGGCGTTCGGGCCCTCGAAGTCCAGCAGCGGGGCGATCTGCGCGCGCAGCCGCTCCACCCACTCGGCGACGACCTCGGGCGAGTTCAGCGTGCGCTCGGAGTTCGGCTTCGGGTCACCGATCAGACCGGTCGCACCGCCCACCAGGCCCAGCGGACGGTGGCCCGCCCCCTGGATCCGCCGCATCGTGAGGATCTGCACGAGGTTGCCGAGATGCAGGCTGGGCGCGGTCGGGTCGAAGCCGCAATAGAACGTGACGGGACCGTCCGCGAACGCCTTGCGCAATGCGTCCTCGTCGGTGGAGAGGGCGATCAGCCCCCGCCACTTCAGTTCGTCGACGATGTCCGTCACGGTTCTCGTATCTCCTCGGGTCCTTGGGTGGCCTCGTGGCCTCGTGGCCTCGCGAATCAGGTACGAGGTTATACGCCCCGGCTGACAGAGCTCATGTTGAAATCGGGCACCCGCAGCGCGGGCATCGCGGCACGGGTGAACCAGTCGCTCCATTCGCGCGGCAGGGTCTTCTCCGTACGCCCGGCCTCCGTCGCCCGACCCAGCAGGTCCACCGGCGACTCGTTGAACCGGAAGTTGTTGACCTCGCCGACGACCTGGCCGTTCTCCACGAGATAGACGCCGTCCCGGGTCAGGCCCGTCAGCAGGAGCGTGGCCGGGTCGACCTCGCGGATGTACCAGAGGCAGGTCAGCAGCAGCCCGCGCTCGGTGGCGGCGACCATCTCCTCCAGGGAGCGGTCGTCGCCGCCGTCCAGGATCAGGTTCCCGATCGTCGGCGCGACGGGCAGCCCGGTCAGTCCCGCGCTGTGCCGGGTGGTGGAGAGTCGGGCCAGTTTCCCCTGGTGCACCCAGTCCGTCGGGGACAGCGGGAGCCCGTTGTCGAACACGGACGCGTCGTCCCCCGAGGAGTGCGTGAGCACGAAGGGCGCGGACTCCAGCCCCGGCTCGTTCGGGTCGCTGCGCAGTGTCAGCGGCAGTTCGGTGAGCCGCTCGCCGACGCGGGTGCCGCCGCCCGGCTTGCTGAAGACGGTCCGTCCCTCCGCCGCGTCCCGGGCCGCCGCCGACCACATCTGGTAGATCAGCAGGTCCGCGACGGCGGTCGGCGGCAGCAGCGTCTCGTAGCGCCCCGCCGGCAGGTCGACGCGGCGCTCGGCCCAGCCCAGCCGGACGGCCAGCTCGGCGTCCAGCGCCGCCGGATCGACGTCCTTGAAATCACGGGTGGAGCGCCCCGCCCACGCCGAGCGCGTACGGTCCGGCGACTTGGCGTTGAGCTCCAGTGTCCCGTTGGGCTGGTCGTGCCGCAGCCGCAGCCCCGTCGACGTACCGAGATAGCTGGTGACCAGCTCGTGGTTGGCGAAGCCGTACAGCTCACGCCCGCCCGCCCGCGCGCGGGCGAACGACTCGCCGAGCGCCGGGGCGAAGTCCGCGAAGACGGTGGAGGAGGTCTCGGCGGGCGCGTCCGTGAAGTCGGGGGACTCCGGTACGCCCGTGACCAGCGGCTGGGCGTCCTCGGCGGGGTCCGCGCCGCGTGCCGCCGCCTCCGCGGCCCGCACCAGCGGCTCCAGCTCGTCCGCGGTCACCGCCGCGCGCGAGACCACGCCGGACGCCGTGCCCTCGCGTCCGTCGACGGTCGCGACGACGGTGAGCGTGCGCCCGCGCGTCACCCCGTTCGTGGTCAGCGCGTTGCCCGCCCAGCGCAGGTTCGCGGTCGAGTGCTCGTCGGCGATCACCACACAGCCGTCCGCGCGGGAGAGTTCGAGGGCACGCTCGACGACCTCGTGCGGCTTGTTGGTACGGGCGCTCATCGACCGGCCTCCTGCGTCGTGTTCAGAATGTTGACGCCCTTGAAGAGGGCGGACGGGCAGCCGTGCGAGACCGCCGCGACCTGGCCCGGCTGGGCCTTGCCGCAGTTGAAGGCACCGCCCAGGACGTACGTCTGCGGACCGCCCACCGCGGCCATGGACCCCCAGAAGTCGGTCGTCGTCGCCTGATACGCGACGTCGCGCAGCTGACCGGTGATCCGGCCGTTCTCGATCCTGAAGAACCGCTGCCCGGTGAACTGGAAGTTGTAGCGCTGCATGTCGATCGACCAGGACCGGTCGCCGACCACGTAGATGCCGCGGTCCACACTCCCGATCAGGTCTTCGGTGGAGAGCCCCGCGGGATCCGGTTGCAGGGACACGTTGGCCATCCGCTGCACGGGCACGTGCCCGGGGGAGTCGGCGTAGGCGCATCCGTTCGAGCGCTCGAATCCGGTCAGCCGGGCGATACGGCGGTCGAGCTGGTAGCCGACGAGCGTGCCGTCCTTCACCAGGTCCCAGGACTGGCCCTCCACGCCCTCGTCGTCGTACCCGATGGTCGCGAGGCCGTGCTCGGCGGTGCGGTCACCGGTGACGTTCATCCGCTCGGAGCCGTACCGCAACGTGCCGAGCTGGTCGAAGGTGGCGAAGGAGGTGCCCGCGTACGCCGCCTCGTAGCCCAGCGCGCGATCCAGCTCGGTGGCGTGGCCGATGGACTCGTGGATGGTCAGCCACAGGTTGGAGGGGTCGACCACGAGGTCGTACAGCCCCGACTCGACGCTCGGTGCCCGCATCTTCTCGGCGAGCAGCTCGGGGATGCGCTCCAGCTCCGAGTCCCAGTCCCAGCCGGTGCCCATCAGGTACTCCCAGCCGCGCCCGGCCGGCGGCGCGATGGTGCGCATCGAGTCGAACTCGCCGCTCGACTCGTCGACGGCGACGGCGGTCAGCTGCGGGTGCAGCCGGACGCGCTGCTGCGTGGTGACCGTCCCCGCGGTGTCGGCGTAGAACTTGTTCTCGTGCACGGTCAGCAGCGAGGCGTCGACGTGGTTGACGCCGTTGGCCGCCAGCAGCCGGGCGCTCCAGTCCGAGAGCAGCCCGGCCTTCTCCTCCGCGGGCACGGAGAAGGGGTCGATGTCGTACGACGAGATCCAGGTCTTCTCGGCGTGCACCGGTTCGCCGGCCAGCTCCACGCGCTCGTCGGAACCGGCCGCCTTGATCACCTGGGCCGACAGCTTCGCCATCGCCACGGCCTGCGAGGCGACCTTCGCGGCCGCGTCCATCGTCAGATCCACGCCCGACGCGAACCCCCAGGTCCCGCCGTGCACCACGCGCACCGCGTACCCCAGGTCCGTGGTGTCCGACGATCCGGCGGGCTTGGCGTCGCGCAGGCGCCAGGACGCGCTGCGCACCCGTTCGAACCGGAAGTCCGCGTGGTCGGCGCCCAGGGCACGGGCGCGCGCCAGCGCGGCGTCGGCCAGGGCCCGCAGCGGCAGTGCCGTGAAGGCTTCGTCGATGGAATGGGGCACGGAGGTCTCCCTGCTGTCGTGGCCTGTCGGGTCCGATCATGTCGCGCGGGCGGGTCCGGCGGCCACGCCTTTGCCTCGGCCGCGGCCAGATCTTTCCGTCGCCCGGAGACGGCTTTCTGTAGGGATCCGACAGCGAGCCCCCCGCGCCACTGTCGGGGACCGATTCTCCGGGAGACGGACCGGACCGATAGGTTTTCGGGGAAGGCGCCTGTCCTGCAGGGGTTTCAGACTGCTATCGAAAGGGTGATCCGTTGAGCCGCTCGGTTCTCGTCACCGGAGGCAACCGGGGCATCGGCCTCGCCATCGCCCGCGCGTTCGCCGATGCCGGCGACAAAGTCGCGATCACATACCGCTCGGGTGAGCCGCCGGCCGCCCTCACCGCCCTGGGCTGCCTCGCCGTCAAGTGCGACATCACCGACACCGAGCAGGTGGAGCAGGCCTACAAGGAGATCGAGGCCGAGCACGGTCCCGTCGAGATCCTGGTCGCCAACGCCGGTGTCACCAAGGACCAGCTCCTGATGCGCATGTCCGAGGAGGACTTCACCTCCGTCCTCGACACGAACCTCACCGGCACCTTTCGGGTCGTCAAGCGCGCCAACCGCGGCATGCTCCGTGCCAAGAAGGGGCGCGTCGTCCTCATCTCGTCGGTCGTCGGGCTGCTCGGCTCCGCGGGACAGTCGAACTACGCCGCGTCCAAGGCCGCCCTGGTCGGCTTCGCGCGTTCGCTCGCGCGGGAGCTCGGCTCGCGGAACATCACCTTCAACGTCGTCGCGCCCGGTTTCGTCGACACCGACATGACCAAGGTGCTCACCGACGAGCAGCGTGCGGGCATCGTCGCCCAGGTGCCGCTCGGCCGGTACGCGCAGCCCGAGGAGATCGCCGCAGCGGTGCGGTTCCTCGCCTCGGACGACGCCTCGTACATCACTGGAGCCGTCATTCCGGTTGACGGCGGACTGGGAATGGGTCACTGATCACCATGAGTGGAATTCTCGAGGGCAAGCGCGTCCTGATCTCCGGTGTGCTGATGGAGTCCTCCATCGCCTTCCACGCCGCCAAGCAGGCCCAGGAGCAGGGCGCGGAGATCATCCTGACCGCGTTCCCGCGGCCCACGCTGACCGAGCGCATCGCCAGGAAGCTCCCGAAGCCGACCAAGGTCATCGAGCTCGACGTCACCAACGGCGAGCACCTCGGGCGGCTGGCCGACATCGTCGGCGAGGAGCTGGGCGGCCTCGACGGCGTCGTGCACTCCATCGGCTTCGCGCCGCAGGACGCCCTCGGCGGCAACTTCCTCAACACGCCCTTCGAGTCGGTCGCCACCGCCATGCACGTCTCGGCGTTCTCCCTGAAGTCGCTGACCATGGCCTGTCTGCCGCTGATGCAGAACGGCGGTTCGGTCGTCGGCCTCACCTTCGACGCGTCCTTCGCCTGGCCGCAGTACGACTGGATGGGCCCGGCCAAGGCCGCCCTGGAGGCCACCAGCCGCTACCTCGCCCGCGACCTGGGCAAGCAGAACATCCGCTGCAACCTCATCTCCGCGGGCCCGCTCGGCTCGATGGCCGCCAAGTCCATCCCGGGCTTCGACGAGCTGGCCGCCGTGTGGGACAACCGCTCTCCCCTGGAGTGGGACCTCAAGGACCCCGAGCCGGCCGGCCGCGGTGTCGTCGCCCTGCTGAGCGACTGGTTCCCGAAGACCACCGGCGAGATCATCCACGTAGACGGCGGTCTGCACGCGATCGGCGCGTAGACGCTCCGAGCCGTTCCCGTACGCGGACGGCCGCCCGGTGCGCCGCCGGCGGCCGCGCGGTACGCGGACGACGTCTCCTGCCCGCCCGCGCGGGACCGTCCCGTACGACATGACGCCCCGTTTCCCGCCTCGCGCGGGGAGCGGGGCGTCGCCCGTTCGGCTCAGTCGGCCGGGCGGCACAGGCCCCGGACCACGCACGATTGGAGTACGCACCGCCCCGCAGCCGTACGGCCGAGGAGGTCCCCCTTGTGCGCCTGTCCCGCCGTTTTGCCCCGGTGTTCGCCGCCGTCACGCTGATGGTCGCGCTGCCGTACGACGCGATGCCGAGCGCGCGCGGGCGCCACGGGAGCACCGCCGTCCCCCAGCCGTTCGGCGCCGCGTGCCGCACCACGGTCACCGGCTCCCACGCGGTCGCCTACTGCCACAACCCCTATCCGGCGACGGACCTGGTCAGCCTGCACATCGAGTGCGACCGCTGGTGGGACATCGACACCGACAGCGCCCCGGTCGAGGCGGGGCCCGCGATGACGGTGCGGATGGAGGGCCGGTGCTGGAAGGAGATCGGCGCGGCGTGGGTCAGCCACCGGAAGCGGGACGCCTGAGCCACGGACGGCACTGGAACGGGTAGCCCGCCGCCTCCCCGGCCGCCGCCTCCGTGTCACCCCCGCGGATCGCGTCGACGAGCCGCGTGTGGTCCATGTACGTCTCCGGCGTCAGCTCCTCGCCGACGTCGTCGCGCAGCCAGTCGCGCAGCACCTCGCCCAGGTCCGCGTACATCGCCGTCATGACGTCGTTGTGGGACGCGGCCACCACCGCCAGATGGAAGGTGGCGTCGGCGGTCACGAAGGCCTCGGTGTCGCCCGACTCCCAGGCGTCCTCGCGACGCGTCAGCAGCGCGTCCAGCTGTTTGAGATCACGCTCGGTGCGCCGCTCGGCGGCCAGTTTCGCGGCGCTCGACTCCAGCGTGGAGCGCAGCTCGGCGATGTGCCGGGGATCGGCGTCGGCGAAACGCCGGTGCATCACGCCCGCGAGTTCGCTGGTCGCGACGACATAGGTGCCCGAACCCTGGCGGATGTCGAGCAGGCCGTTGTGGGCGAGCGCGCGGACGGCCTCCCGGACCGTGTTGCGGGCGACGCCCAGCTGTTCGACGAGCTCGGGTTCGGTCGGGATGCGGGAGCCGACCGGCCACTCGCCGGAGGTGATCTGGTTCCGCAGCTCGGCGATGACCTGCTCGGACAGCGCCGAACGGCGGGGGTGGCTCAGCGGCATGGCGGTCCTTCGTACGGGCCCGGGTGCGGTCGTTTCGCGCGGGGCCGGAGGTTTCGGAGGTTAACGCAGCGCGAGTGGACGACCAATCATCCCATGATTCTATGATGACACCATGGCCATCGAGGAATCCCGGACCACCACGTCCCCACCGACACGCGACCGCGCGGTTTCGGAGCCCAGGAGCGGGACGGCGTCGCCGCACGGCTCCCCGCGCGCGTGGACGACGCGGCTGCTGATCGTGGGCATCGTCCTCGCGGCCCTCAACCTGCGTCCCGCCGTCACCAGCTTCGGCGCCCTCCTCGAAGAGGTGCGCGACGGGCTCGGCATGAGCGGCAGTGTCGCCGGACTGCTCACCTCGGTGCCACCACTCTGCTTCGCCGTGTTCGGCGTCATGGCGCCGCGGCTCGCCCGCCGCTTCGGGCCCGGCGCGGTCGTCTGCGCCGGGATGGCCGCCATCGCGGCCGGGCTCGCGATCCGCCCGTACGCCGGAAGCGCGGCCGGATTCCTGGCGGCCAGTGCCCTCGCCCTGATGGGCATCGCCGTCAGCAACGTCCTCATGCCGGTGATCGTCAAGCGCTGGTTCCCGGACCGGGTCGGCTCCATGACCGGTCTCTACTCGATGGCGCTCGCCCTGGGCACCTCGGCGGCGGCCGCCCTGACCGTGCCCATGACCGACGCCCTGGGTGGCGGTTGGCGCTCGGGGCTGGCCGTGTGGGCGGGCCTCGCCGGGGTCGCCGTACTCCCGTGGATCGCGCTCGTCCGCATCCGGGGCGCCGGGTCCCCGGGCGGTGAGCGCGAGCCCGCCGCGGACACCGCCCCGCACGAGCCCGACGGGCTGCGCGTCACCCGCAGCCGTACCGCCTGGGCCCTCGCCGTCTTCTTCGGGCTCCAGGCCACCGCCGCCTACATCACGATGGGCTGGATGCCGCAGATCTTCCGTGACGCGGGCGTCTCGGCGGGCACCGCGGGACTGCTTCTCGCCGTCACGATGGTGATGGGCGTACCGCTGGCCTTCGTCATTCCGCGCCTGGCGACCCGGCTGCCCCACCAGGGCCCCATCGTGGTCGCGCTCGGCGCCTGCGGACTCGCCGGATACGCCGGTCTCTACGCGGCCCCGGCCGGCGGTGCCTGGGCCTGGGCCCTGCTGCTCGGCGTCTCCAACTGCGCCTTCCCGCTCGCCCTCACCATGGTCGGCATGCGCGCCCGCACCGGAGCGGGGGTCGCCCAGCTCTCGGCCTTCGCGCAGAGCACCGGCTATCTGCTCTCGATCCCGGGACCCCTGCTCGTGGGCGTGCTCTACCAGCACAGCGGCGGCTGGGGCCTGCCGATCGCGCTCATGGCCGCGCTGATGGTCCCGCAGATCGCGGTGGGCGTCCTGGCGGGCCGCGACCGCACGGTCGAGGACGAGGCGTCCCGCGTGACTCACGCCTGAGGACGCGCCCGACTCGGGTACGGCGCGCCCCACCCTCGGGGGCACCGGTCCGGGGTACGGAGGACGGGCGCCCGGGGTGCCGACTGACGAGGACTGACTGACGGGGACTGACCGACGGGGCGGCCCACCTCGCGCGAGTGTGCCCAGGACGCCGCCACGGCCGCCTGGTCCTCCGGCTCGCCGGGGTCGGGCCGACGCGCCGGACGAGACCGACTGACGGAGGCCCCGGCGATCCGGCGGACGTGGCTCCGGCAACCGCGGACACGGGCCCCAGGGGACGGGGCGGCGCGCTTGCGGGGACACACCGACGCGGTGGGGGTCCGGGAACCCGGGACGGGGGCCTGTGCGGCTCCGGGACCGCGGCGGGCGCCGGCGGGCCCCGTACCCCACGACATGCCCGGCCGGTGCTCCACGACGACGCCGGGGTGTCGCCCGCGGAGGCTCCGCGGGTCGGCCCACGGGTCGGCCCACGGGGTCCCGGCGGACGTGGGGCCCCGCGTCCGCCCGCATCCCGGGTGCCCCACGCCCGGGCCGGACCCCGAGCTTCCTTGACCGGACCTGAGCCCCTCGGGCCGGACCCCTAGCCCCTCGGGCCGGACCCCTAGCCCCTCCGGCCGGACCCCGGGCGCCCCCGGTCGGACCCCCGCGTGCCGCCGCGACCCGGGGCGGACGCGGCCGACCCCACCGCCCGCGGGCCGGTCGAAGGGTGCGAGACTGGGCGCATGCCAGTGCTCGATCCGAACCCCCAGAACGGCCAGAAGAAGATGCTGCTCGTCTTCGGCACGTTCCTCGCCATCACCGTGATCATCGCCGTCATCGCGACCATCGCGTCACCGTGACCCCGCCCGTGCCCCCCGGGGCCGGCGAGGGTGGGGCTAGCCCCCCTGTCCCCTAGGGGGCGAGTGTCAGGGTCAAGTGGGTGGATCACCGGATGGGTTGACGCACCCGGATTCCGTAACTTCGAGATGTGGCCGCGAGGACGCGGAACACGGACCACGCGAAGACCCACGGAGGCGGCATGTCGGCCCGCACGCACACCCGGCCCCACCCGGTGACCCCGGGCCGCGTCGAGATCCGTCTGCCCTGGTGGGCCCTCGCCCTGCCGGCCCTCGCCTTCGCCACGCTCCTGCTCCTGCTGCTGAACCCGGCGGACGCGCATGCCGCGGCCGGCGACCCCGCGCTCACCCACCTCTTCGAGCGCCTCCAGCAGACCGTGCGGCACCAGGCGTCCTGAGCCGCCTTCACCCACGGTGCCGCACCCCTCGCGCACCGTGCCGAACAGCGTGTGTCCCGTGGTGGAGGAGCGCGTCAACTCCTTGAGCCACATGGCGTGTTTCGTGCGAAGCTGGGACTCATGAGCGTCGCAGAACCCCGCAGGATAGTCCTCTTCCGGCATGCGAAAGCCGACTGGCCGCAGGTGTCCGACCACGAGCGGCCGCTCGCTGACCGGGGCCGTACGGACGCCGCCGTCGCCGGACGCAGGCTGGCCGACACCGGCATCCCCTTCGATCTGGCCCTCTGCTCCACCGCGGCCCGGACCCGTGAGACCTGGAAGCTCGCCGTCCACGAGTTCCCGCACCGGCCGAAAACGGTCTATGAGGAGCGGCTCTACGAAGCCTCGCCGGGCGAGCTGATCGCCGTACTCAACGAAACCCCGGACGACGCGCAGGACGTGCTCCTGATCGGGCACAATCCCGGCATCCAGGGCCTCGCGGACGTCCTGACCGGCCAGGCCGACGGTGAAGCCCGCGCCCGGATGACGGAGCGGGGCTTCCCCACCGCCGCCTTCGCGGTGCTGTCCTTCGACGGCTCCTGGAAATCCCTGGAGCCCGGCGTGGCCACGCTGATCGACTACTGGGCACCGACCGAGTAACCGCGGCCCGGACGGAGACGGGGGCCCGGCACCGGTACGACGGTGCCGGGCCCCCGTCGTACCGGCGGGGATCCCGGTGCGCGTGCGGTGGGCGTCAGGGCGCGCGCTCGCGGCCGCGCGTCAGGAACGCGCGGTCAGTGGTCGCCCAGATGCATGTCCGCCGCCTCGACCTCTTCGCGGGTGACCCCCAGCAGATACAGCACGGTGTCCAGGAACGGGAAGTTCACCGCCGTGTGCGCGGCCTCCCGCACGACGGGCTTGGCGTTGAACGCGACACCGAGACCCGCCGCGTTGAGCATGTCGAGGTCGTTGGCACCGTCGCCGATCGCCACGGTCTGCACGAGCGGCACCCCCGCCTCCGCGGCGAACCGGCGCAGCAGCCGCGCCTTGCCCGCACGGTCCACGATCTCCCCGGTGACCCGGCCGGTCAGCTTCCCGTCGGCGATCTCCAGCGTGTTGGCCTGCGCGAAGTCGAGCCCGAGCCGCTCCTTCAGGTCGTCCGTGACCTGGGTGAACCCGCCCGACACGACACCGACTTGGAAGCCGAGCCGCTTCAGCGTACGGATCAGCGTGCGCGCGCCGGGCGTCAGCCGTACCTCCTCGCGCACCTTGGCCACCACCGAGGCGTCCAGTCCCTTCAGCAGCGCCACGCGCGCGTGCAGCGACTGCTCGAAGTCGAGCTCTCCGCGCATCGCGGCCGCCGTCACCTCGGCGACCTCGTCCTCGCACCCGGCGTGCGCGGCGAAGAGCTCGATCACCTCGTCCTGGATCAGCGTCGAGTCCACGTCCATGACGACCAGCCGCTGGGCCCGCCGGTGCAGCCCCGACGCGACCACGGCGATGTCGACCCCGAGCGCGGCGGCCTCCGTCACCAGCGCGGTGCGCAGCGCCTCGGTCTCCGCACCGGACACGGCGAACTCCACCGCCGTCACCGGGTACTTGGCGAGCCGGAAGATACGGTCGATGTTCCCGCCGGTCTTGGTGATCCGCGCGGCGATCGAGGCCGTCGACTCGGCGGTGAGCGGATGCCCGAGCACGGTGACGTGCGAACGCCCCATGCCGCGCGGCCGGTTGTCGCCGAGGCCGGAGATGATCTCCGCCTGCATCTTCATCGAGTCGGCCCAGCTGTGCACGGTGGCCCGCAGATCGCCCTCCAGGCCGGAGGGCGGCTCGGTCACGAGCGCGCACAGCACGATCCGGCCACGGGTGACGACCTGCTCGATGTCGACCACGTCGACGGACCAGGCGGCGAGGGTGTCGAAGAGTCCGGCCGTGATGCCCGGCCGGTCCTTGCCGAAGATCTTCACAAGGAGGGTGGGGATATCGGGGGTCTGCGTAGCGCTCATGGTGCTTCCACCGTATCCGGCACCCAGTGCCTTCCGCCCCCGCGGTCCGTCCAGCGGACAGGGAACTCTGGGTGTCGGAGTGATGTCGCGCGCCTTTCCGCGAGCCGACGTCCAGTGCCGCCGCACGGTGGGCGGCGGGACTCAGTCACGCCGCCGGGGACCGGGCGGCGGAGGCTGCCCCTGGTCGGGCGGGGGCAGCGGGGGTGGCGGCACGCTCTGCCCCGGTGACCGCCCGCGCGATCCGGGCGGCCGCGGAAGCGGCCGGGCGACCGTCGGCGCGCCGTACACGTCGTCGGGCGCCCGCTTCCGCTCGGGCGGACGTCCGCCCCGCGGCTCCCGCAGCTCGTCCGGCACCCGCAGATACGGATTGGTGTCGGGGTTCGCGGGCCGGTACGGCGCGCTCGGCGCGTACGGCCCCGACCCCGGCGGCTGACCGGGGCGGGGCGACGGGTCCGGGCGGGGAGGGGTGCCCGGGGCACCGGCGTCACCCAGTGCCAGGGGTGCCGCCCGCCGTCCCGCGGCCCGGCTCGCGTACGCCAGCAGCGCGCCCACGGCCCCCGCGCCCGCGCCCCACCCGGCACCGAACAGCAGTGCGATACCGAGACGGCCGTGCAGCTGGATCCCGGCGCCGAACGCGTCGATGCCGAACACCGACAGCGAGGCGTCCACCGACACGTCCGTCAGCCACGCCAGCAGCGGCAGTGCCAGTGCCGTCACGAGCCCCAGCCGAAGAGCGCAGCGTCCCGCGAACCCGAGGGCGCCCACGCCTCCTGCGTCGGGGGCATCCGGGATGCCCCCGGACGTGCCACCCCGCCGCCGTACAAATGGCGTACGGGTGGCCGCGAGGACGCCCGCGAAGAGCATCATGAGCGCGGTCGCGACCCCCAACAGCCACACCCGTCCGTCGAGTTCGGCGAGACGGCCCAGGGTCACGGGCCGGTCGGAGCCGGCGCTCAGCAGCTTGTCCAGCGGGTCCGGCAGCAGCTTGGCGAGTTCGCCGGTGGCCCTGCCGTCCCAGGGGACCAGGAGACCGATCGGCACACCGAGCCACACCCCGTTGGGCGCGCCGAGCAGCGCGGCGCCCGCGATCAGCTTGGGGTGGGGGTCACCGACCGCCGCGTACGCCGCCGCCGCGAGCCCGGCGACGACGGCCATCAGCATCACCGTGACCAGCGCGGACGCGGCCGGCCGCACCGTCCGGTGCACACCCTCCCAGCCGCGCGGCAGGGGAGTGCGCCGGGAGGCCAGCAGGGAGATCACCAGGATTCCGGCGGCCCAGGCGGCGCCGCCGAGCAGGGTGGGCACCGTGTCCACGGTGAATCCCACGGAGGCTTTCGCGTCCACGAGGTCGTCGATCCTGCCCGGCAGCAGCCCACCGAGGTCACCGAGCCCGCCGGGGAGCTTGTCGGTGATCTTCCCGAGTCCACCGCCGCCCGTCACCCGGTCGAGCCCGAGTCCGTTCCCGTCGATGGTGATGACGTCGTGCCCGGCCCAGGCGAGCCCGCCCAGGGTCGCCACGAACAGGACGACCACCGCGCCCGCCCGCGCCAGGAGTTCGGCGGGCGCGATCACAACTCCCGCGCCGCGCAAGGAGCGCAGGAAGAAGTAGGAGAGCAGCAGCGCGCCGACCAGTCCCACCCCCAGCGGCGTGATCTGGACGGCCGTGTGCGCCTCGGCGCCCTTCAGCCCGAAGGCGGACACGTTGCCGGACGGCTTGACGGCGCCGTTCGCCCCCAGCGCCACCACGGCCGCGGTCATCGGCCCGAGCGAGCCGGCCCGGTCCGCGCCCACCAGATGGAGACCGAGCGCGGCCGTGCCCGCCATCGCGATCAACGCCCAGCTCACCGAGGCGATCGCGGACAGCAGCACATCCCCCCACGGCACGCGCCCGCCCCGCCCCACGGTGTCGATGCTCATCGTCAGACCCCCCGATCCGCGCCGCGGTACCACCACCATGGATGTCCCCCTCGCGTGGGATTACCACTCTCCGGTCCGGTATCAACCCCGTCAACGGAAACGGGCAACCCACCCGTACCCGGTCTTCGCCGGGCCCGGCTTTCGGTCGGGGGGCTGCTCCTGAAATAGTTCCCCCCGATGTTCGACATCCCTAGACTCCCTGTGATGGGGGTAACTCGGGGGACAACTCAGTGGGGCATGGAGTGCCGGAACTCGTACTGGAATTGAACGGACGGACCTGGACGCTCGATGCGTCCAGGCCATACACCCTCGGACGTGATCCGCAGGGGGACGTCGTGCTCGACGACGCCAGGGTGTCCTGGCGTCACGCCACGATCAGCTGGAGCGGCCGTAGTTGGGTCATCGAGGATCACAGCAGCACCAACGGCACGTTCGTGCGGGGGCAGCGGATCCATCAGATGGAGATCGGGCCCGGCTCGGCCGTGCACCTCGGCAACGCGACCGACGGCCCGGCGCTGAAGCTGTCCGGCGCGGCGGCTCCGGCCGCCCAGCCCCAGCAACAGCCTTACGCCGCCCAGGGCGCGGGACCCGGCTGGGCCCAGCAGGCGCCGCAGCCGCAGGCGCCCGAGCAGGGGCAGCAGCCGCCGCGGCCCGCGGGGCAGGTACCGCGGCAGCAGGGACCCGGTGGCGCCGCGGGGGCGCCGCCGGTCTACGGAGACCGCAGCCCGACGACCTTCCACCAGCTGGCCCTCGGCCGGGTGATGCGCATCGGCCGTGCGCTGGAGAACGAGCTGGTCGTCTCCGACCTCCAGGTCTCGCGCCACCACGCCGAGTTCCACGCGACGCCCGACGGCCGCTTCGAGATCCGTGACCTGGGCTCGCACAACGGCACCTACGTCAACGGCATGCCGATCGCCAAGGGCGGCTCGGCGCTGCTCGGCCCGAACGACATCGTCGGTGTCGGCCACTCGACGTTCCGTATCGTCGGCGACCGGCTGGAGGAGTTCGTCGACACCGGCGAGGTGTCCTTCTCCGCCCGTCACCTGACCGTCACGGTCGACGGCGGCAAGCAGATCCTCAAGGACGTCTCCTTCGGCGTGCCCGAGAAGTCGCTGATCGCGGTCATCGGCCCGTCCGGTTCCGGCAAGTCGACGCTCCTGAAGGCGCTCACGGGCTACCGGCCCGCCAACCAGGGTGACGTCCTCTACGACAACCGCAACCTGTACAAGCAGTTCGCCGAGCTGCGTCAGCGCATCGGTCTGGTCCCGCAGGACGACATCCTGCACAAGGAGCTGACCGTCAAGAAGGCCCTCAAGTACGCGGCCAAACTGCGCTTCCCCGCCGACACCACCGGTGAGGAACGCGAGGCGCGCATAAACGAGGTGCTGCGCGAGCTGAAGCTGGACATCCACAAGGAGAAGAAGGTCACCTCCCTCTCCGGAGGCCAGCGCAAGCGCGTCTCGGTGGCCCTGGAGCTGCTGACCAAGCCGTCGCTGATCTTCCTGGACGAGCCGACCTCCGGCCTCGACCCGGGCATGGACCGCGACGTCATGCAGCTGCTGCGCGGCCTCGCCGACGACGGCCGTACGGTCCTGGTGGTCACCCACTCCGTGGCGGAACTGGCGATCTGCGACAAGCTGCTGGTGATGGCCCCCGGCGGCTCGGTGGCGTACTTCGGGCCGCCCGAGGAGGCGCTGAACTTCTTCGGCTACGAGACCTGGGCCGACGTCTTCTCCGCGTTCGAGAACTACCGCGACTACGACTGGGCGGGCCGCTGGAAGGGCTCGCAGCACTACCAGATGTACGCCGCGGACATCGACGCGGTCGCCCCGCAGTCGGTGAACGTGCCGCAGCAGCAGGCGATGAAGCCGCCGAAGCCGCAGAGCTGGGGGTCACAGCTGACGACCCTGGTCCGCCGGTACGTCTCGGTGATCGCGTCCGACAAGGGCTTCCTGGCGCTGACGGTGATCCTGCCGGCGGTGCTGGGCTCGGTGAGCCTGCTCATCGACTCGGACAAGACCCTGCTGGTCAACCCGATCGTCACCAAGTCCGGCGTGCACGTCGCCAACGGAACGGCGACGACGGTGCTCCTGATCCTCGCGGTCGGCGCGTGTTTCGCGGGCGCGGCCAACTCCGTCCGTGAACTGATCAAGGAACGGGTGATCTACGAGCGGGAGCGGGCGACGGGCCTGTCACGCTCCGCGTACCTGATGTCGAAGGTGATCGTCCTCGGCGTGGTGACGCTGCTCCAGGGTGCCCTGGTCGGTGCCATCGGATTCGGCAGCCGCACGGTCCCGGACAAGGGCCTGGTCCTGACCGGCCTGCCCAAGGTCGAACTCACCCTGCCGATCATGGCACTGGGCTTCGCGTCGATGATGTTCGGCCTGGTCATCTCCTCGCTGGTGAAGACCGCCGAGAAGACGATGCCGCTGCTGGTCATGTTCGCGATCGTCCAGGTCGTGTTCACCGGATGCCTCTTCATCCTGAACGGCACGATCGGCGTCAACCAGTTCTCGTACCTGATGCCGGCGCGCTGGGCCGTCGCCGCGTCCGGTGCCACGCTGGACTTCAACAACATCTTCCCGAACCAGGACGATCCGACGAGCACGGACCCGCTGTGGAACCACACGGCCGGGGTCTGGGCCATGGACATGGTGGCCCTGATCGCGCTCGGCGTGCTCTGCGGGTTCTTCGTGGCCCGCTTCCTGCGCCGCCACGAGCCCGAGGTCATGCGCAAGTAGTCGCGCGGATGTGCGCGAAGGGCGGCACCCCGGTCGGGGTGCCGCCCTTCGGCGTACGGCGGAGAGGTCCGCGCCCTGCCTCAGTACGCGCTGTTCACGTTGTCCATCGAGCCGTACTTGTCGGCCGCGTAGTTGCAGGCGGCGGTGATGTTGGCGACCGGGTCGTAGATGTTCCACGAGGTACCGGCCACGTGGTAGGCCTTGAAGGTCGGCGGGATGACCTGGAGCAGGCCCTTCGAGGGTATGCCGTTGATCGCGTTGATGTCCCAGCCGTTGATGGCCTGGGGGTTGCCCGAGGACTCCCGCATGATGTTGCGGTACAGCCCGTGGTACGAACCGGGGATCTTGTGCTTCTTCATGATGTCGAGCGACTCGTGGATCCAGCCGTCGAGGTTGTTCGTGTACGTCTTCGCGGCGACGGTCTCGACCTGGATGCGCTGCACGGAGCGGCTCGCGGCCTGCTCCTTCGTACGCGCGTCCTTGGCGGCCTTCGCGGCGGCCGTCTTCCGGGCGAGCTCGGCGTTCTTCTTGGTGACGGCCGCGTCGGCGGCCTTCTTCGCCGCGATGCTCTGGGCCTTCAGGCTGGCGCCGGCCATCTGGTCGGTGATGCTGGCCTTCACGTCCTTGATGGGCTGCTGGCCGAAGGCGACCGGAGCCTGCGAGACGGCGGCGTCGTTCGTGGTGGTGCTCTGGGCGCTGCTGGGCGCCACGGAGAACGCCAGGGCCGCTGCACCGAGGGTGGCGATACCGGCGATCGAAAGCTTGTGGACCTTGGTCAGCTTCGGACTATGACCAGGAGTGATGATGTTCTTGGGCATAACTGATGGACCTCTTCGAATAGCGCGGATGCCGCTCTCGGTCCGGTGGGGACAGTTCGTTTCCGGATCAAACGCTTTGGGTAAGAACCTGCGGCGTTGAGCGACTGGAGCCATTGTTAGCGGCCGCAAAATCGTGTGGCAAAGGTGTGACGTACGACGGCAGGTAGTAGGCGCAGGAGGGGCAAATCGGGACATAGTGGCACGTCTGTCCCGCTCATCGGGGCCCCGTATATCTCCTATGTCCGTTCGTACGTGATGTGCGCCCTATGTGCGGGCTCACATGACCTCAAGATCATTCTCACCGCTAGTTGCTGAAGCAACGCCCAGGGTGAGTGTTCTCCTCCGGGAGGATGAGGTGGGCGTCCCCGAACTCGTGCCACAGGTAGAGCCCGCCCACCGCGGCGGCGTAGGCACGCTCGACCGCGGCCCTTCCCGCGACGGCCTCCAGCATCAGCAGGTGGGAGGCCTCCGGCTCGTGCAGCCCGGTCAGCAGCCCGTCGACGATCCGTACGCCCCGCCGCGGGGTCACCACGAGATCCGTCCACCCCCGGTGGGCGTGGACCACCCCGTCGGGGCCCGCCGCCGACTCGACCGCACGCACCGCCGTCGTACCGACCGCGACCGTCCGCCCGTCGCCCGCCCTCGCCGCGTTGATCAGACGCGCCGACGCCTCCGGCACCTCGTACCACTCCGCGGAGGGCGGCTCGTGGGCCTCGGCGGAGGAGACACCCGTGTGCAGCCTGATCGGAGCGAACCGCACCCCCCGGCTCACCAGCTCCGTCACCAGCCGCGCGGTGAAGGGCCGCGCCGCGCTCGGCATTTCCGCGCTGCCCGCTCCGTCGGCGGACGGCAGCGCGAACACCGTCTGATAGACGGAGAGCGGCTGGTCCCGCTCCGTATAGGAGTACCGGATGGGACGCCCGTGCCGCCGCAGCAGGCCGGGCACGTCCGGACCCGGCACCCGCGCCCACCACAGCCGCGCGCCGCCCGCCCTCAGCGGCTCCTCCAGTACGAGCCGCCCATCGCCCGCGAGAGACACCTCCGTCCCCGCCGGGCCGCCCGCCCGCGGACGCGTCGTGCCCCTCCCGTCGGGATCCCGCAGCTCGACCGCCCACCGTCCGTCATCGCCCCGGGCGGAGAAGTGGACCACCACACGCGCGGGCCCGATCCGCCCGTCGACCGCGGCGGCCAGCGTGGGGGAGGTGTTCACGACGAGCAGGTCCCCGGCCCGCAGCTGTCCCGGCAGCTCCGCGAACGTGTGGTGCGACACCTCCACCCCCCGGGACACGAGCAGCCGTACGCAGTCCCGGTCCCGTCCGGGCCCGCGCTGCTCGGCCGGCACTCGCGCCGACAACTCCTGCGGGACCCGCTCCACGGTCGTCACCGCTCCTCCAGGAGCGCGGGCGCCGCGTAGCGGCCACTGGCCGGCCGCTCGTCGAGCAGCCTCAGGAAGGCCGGCACCACACTGTCCGGCGCCGGCCGCGGCCCCCCGTCCTCCGGCACGGCCGCCGCGTACAGGTCCGTGGCCATGTCCCCGGGATCCACGGCCCAGACCCGCAGGCCGGGCTCCTCCTCACCGAGCACGGCCGAGAGGTGGTCGAGCGCGGCCTTCGACGCTCCGTAACCGCCCCAGGTCGGATACGCCTCGGCCGCCGCGTCGGAGCTGACCGCGACGACCGCGCCCGCCCCGGCGGCCCGCAGCAGCGGCAGCGCCTCCTGGATCAGACCCAGCGCCGCGACCACGTTGACCTCCAGGGCGCGCCGCAGCCCGCCCGGTGTCAGATCCTCCAGCCGGACCAGCGGCTCTGCGCCGAGGGCGCTCGCGTTGTTGACCAGCAGATCGACACCCCCGAGCTCACGGGCCGCCGCCACCAGCGCCGCCCGGTGCCCGGCGTCCGTCACGTCACCGGGCAGCGCCGCCACCCGGGTCCCGTACCCGGACAGCGCCTTCGCCGTCTCCTCCAGAACCCCGGCGGTCCTGGCGTCGAGCACCAGATCGCAGCCGCGCCGCGCCAGAGCCGCGCCGAGCGCCCGCCCCAGCCCCTTCGAAGCCCCCGTGATGACCGCTACCGGCATGACGCCGTCCCTTCGTCCCGGCACCGCCGGTCCCGGCGGGCGCCCTCAACGTAGGAACCGGGCCGCTCCCGCCGCCTCGTACGCGGGTCCCGACGACCGGGGGCCCTTCGGCCTAGGCCCAGGGGCCCAGGTGAGGCCACCCACGGGTCGGATACGCACGGTCACGCCCCACGGGTACGTTGGGGTCATGAGTCAAGGCCCCCGGTCCGGTCTGTACGCGGTCAGCTCCGCGCTGCTGGCCATGAGCCGGCACCTGGAGGTGCGCGACGTCCTCAAGACGATCGTCGCCTCGGCCCGCGAGCTGCTCGACGCGCAGTACGCGGCGCTCGGGGTCCCCGACGACCACGGCGGCTTCGCCCAGTTCGTGGTCGACGGCGTCAGCGACGCCCAGTGGAAGGCCATCGGTCCGCTCCCGCGCCAGCACGGCATCCTCGCCGCGATGCTGCACGAGGCCCGCCCCGAGCGTCTCGCCGACGTCCGCAGGGACCCCCGCTTCGAGGGCTGGCCCGCCGCCCACCCCGACATGTCCGACTTCCTCGGCCTGCCCGTCCGTGACGGCGACGAGACCATCGCGGCCCTGTTCCTCGCCAACAAGAACGGCCCCAGGCCGGACGGCGGTTGCGGCTTCACCGAGGACGACGAGGAACTCCTCACGATCCTCGCCCAGCACGCGGCGATCGCCCTGACCAACGCCCGCCTGTACGAGCGCAGCCGCGAACTCACCATCGCCGAGGAGCGCTCCCGGCTCGCGCACGAACTGCACGACGCCGTCAGCCAGAAGCTGTTCTCCCTGCGTCTGACGGCCCAGGCCGCCGCGGCCCTCGTCGACCGCGATCCCGCACGCGCCAAGGGCGAACTGCACCAGGTCGCCGCGCTCGCCGCCGAGGCCAGCGAGGAACTGCGCGCCGCCGTCATCGAGTTGCGCCCCGCCGCCCTCGACGAGGACGGCCTCGTGGCCACGCTGCGCACCCAGATCCAGGTCCTCGACCGCGCCCACTCCGCGCGCGTGACCTTCACCGGCCGGGGCGTGCGCGCCCTGCCCGCCGCCCAGGAGGAGGCCGTCCTGCGCGTCGCCCAGGAAGCCCTCCACAACGCGCTGCGGCACTCCGCGGCGGCCCGCGTCGACGTCCTCCTGGAGAAGCGGGGACCGGGTGCCGTGCTGCGCGTCAGCGACGACGGCGGCGGCTTCGACCCGACGGCGATACGCGACGCGGGACGCCATCTCGGCCTCGTCTCCATGCGGGACCGGTCGAGCGGGGTCGGCGGCACGCTGACCGTGGAATCGGCGCCCGGAAAGGGCACCACGATCGAGATGGAGGTCCCTGGTGGCTGAGGCAATCAAGGTGCTGCTCGTCGACGACCACCAGGTGGTCCGCCGGGGCCTGCGCACGTTCCTCGAGGTGCAGGACGACATCGAGGTGGTGGGGGAGGCGTCCGACGGTGCCGAAGGAATCGCCCGGGCCGAGGAGTTGAAGCCCGACGTCGTCCTCATGGACGTCAAGATGCCGGGCATGGACGGCATCGACGCGCTGCGCAGACTCCGTGAACTCGCCAACCCCGCGCGGGTGCTGATCGTCACCAGCTTCACCGAGCAGCGCACGGTCGTCCCGGCCCTGCGCGCCGGCGCGGCGGGCTATGTGTACAAGGACGTGGACCCCGACGCCCTCGCCGGGGCCATCCGTTCCGTGCACGCCGGGCACATCCTGCTGCAACCCGAGGTGGCCGGCGTCCTGCTGTCCCAGGAGGGTGCCAACTCGGGCCAGGGAAGGGGAGGTTCGCTCACCGAACGGGAACGCGAGGTGCTCGGCCTGATCGCCGACGGACGTTCCAACCGGGAGATCGCACGCGCGCTCGTCCTCTCCGAGAAGACCGTCAAGACGCATGTCTCGAACATCCTGATGAAGCTCGACCTCGCCGACCGGACGCAGGCCGCGTTGTGGGCCGTGCGCCATGGGGCGGCGGGCTGACCGGGCGCCACGACAATACGAAAGGTTCCGCTCCGGACTGAGATTCATACCGTCGGGTGTATGTCACCCGGATGGCGCATCCTTCGCGGACCCCGGCCGTTCTCCAGTGCGTGCCGCGGCGACCTGCCGCGGTGATCGCTAGGGAGGGCTCAGAAGTGAAGAACCTGAAGAAGGCCACGGCTGTCGCGATGGTGGCGGGCGGCCTGGTCGCCGCCGGTGCCGGTATGGCTTCCGCGACGGACGGCTCGTGGGCCGCAGGCCAGGCCGCGGGCTCCCCGGGTGTCGTCTCGGGCAACGTCATCCAGGCGCCGGTCCACATCCCCGTGAACGCGGTCGGCAACAGCGTGAACGTGATCGGCCTCCTGAACCCGGCCTTCGGCAACCTCGGCCTCAACCACTGAGTCCCGCACCGCACTCGGCGTGACCACCGGCCCCCCGGGCGTTCCTGGGGGGCCGGTCAGGTGTGGTCGGCCCGTAGGGCCATCCGTACATCGTCCGAATGGCCCGAACGGTCACTTCGGCCCACGGTTCCGTGCCGTGAGGCGACCTCCCGCGTTGCTCAACGTACGACCCGCGGCCGGGTCGGAACCGCAACCGCAGGAGGAACGTTTCTCATGAACATCGCGAAGAAGGCCGCCATGGCCCTCACCCTCGCCGGTATCGCCGCGGGAGCCTCCGCCGGCGCGGCCGTGGCCGACGCGGGCGCCCAGGGCGCGGCCGTACGGTCGCCGGGCCTCGCCTCGGGCAACGTCGTGCAGCTCCCGGTCCACATCCCCGTCAACGTCGTGGGCGACAGCGTGAACGTGGTCGGCCTCCTGAACCCGGCCTTCGGCAACACGGGCGTGAACGGCTGACACACCCCACCGCCCAGGGCCCCGCGGACCATCCGCGGGGCCCTGTCGCTGCCCGCCCCACCCTCCGACGCCAGAACCCTCACCCCGAACGGTCGGCTCACACCGAGCGGAGTGGCTCGCACCGAATAGGGGGCGCAAGCCGAACCGGCCGCACGCCCCGAATCGGCCGCACGCCCCGAATCGGCCGCACGCCCCGAACCGGCGCAGCGCGCCGGATGGGCGACTCGGCCGAGCGACGTGACTTGCGCCGAGCGGGGTGACGCGCGCCGAGCGGGGTGACGCGCGCCGAGCGGAGGCGCGGGCCGAACCGGGCGTACGCCCCGGACCGGGTGACCACATCGGACGGGCACTCACGCCGAACCGGGCGCGCGCACCGACGAGCGGCTCGCTCCGAACGAGCCGCTCGCCCCGAACCGGCGGCGCCCGCCCCGCAGACGGGACGGGCCCCCGCTCGACAGGTCGCTCCCGGCGCAGGCACACACCTCCAGCCCGTCCGGCGTTTGAGGACGAGCCCCTCGGGCGACACCGGCCGAAGCGGAGCAGAACCGCACGGGTCCACCCCACCCGCTCAGCGCGCGCCGCGCTCCCGTTCCTCCACGAACGCGTTGTACGCCGCCACCTGCGCCCGCCGGGCCGTCCGCTCCACCGGCCGCAGCGCCTCGGCCCGGGCCGCCATCTCGGAGGCGCTCACCGCCCCGCCGTGCCCGTTCTCGTACGCGACGGAGATCAGCAGACCCACCCGCTGGGCGAGCTCCAGCACCCGTACCGCACGCGGCGGATACCCGGGCGCCAGCACCTCGCGCCCCCGCTCCGCCCGGGCCCGGTACGCGTCCACCGCCGCCTCCGCGACCGGCCCCGACCCGGCCACGTCCAGCCGCGACAACACATCGGTCGCCTCGCGCAGCGCCTCCGCCAGCTCCCGCTCGGCCTCACCGAGGGACGGCACGTCGGCGGGCGGCGCCTCCCGCACCGGGAGACAGTGCCAGACGACCTCGACGTGCACGTCGCCGGCGGGCCCGGCCTCGTACACCTCAGGCACGAGCCCGAGCGCGGCGCCGTGACAGACGACCGCCTCCTCGGCGTCGAGGGCGCGCGCGTTGAAGTCCGCAGGTCCGCTCAGCCCGAGCGGATGCCCCGGCGCTGGCAGCGCGACCCGCAGCCCGGCGACCCCGAGCGCCCGCAGCCGGCCGAGGGCGAGCGTGAGCCCGACGGGCCCCGCCTCGCCCGGCAGCCCCTCGACCCGGTGCAGCGCGTCCTCGCCGACGATGGCGAGTACCGCGTCATCCGGAGATACAAAACCGGCCAAAAGGGCATTTCCCCATGCGGCCAGACGTCCTGAGCGTGGTTCCGAGAGCATGCCTCCACCCTAAGGACCGGCCGATGGACAGGAGCGCCCGACCGGTGGCGTAGGTTTTCCCTGGGGGCTGCGTCCACAGACGTAAGCGACGGCCGAGACTGCAATGGGAGACAACGCGCTCATGAGCGATGTACTGGAGCTGGAGGACGTGTCCGTGGTCCGCGAGGGCCGGGCTCTGGTGGACCAGGTCTCCTGGTCGGTCAAGGAGGGGGAACGCTGGGTCATCCTCGGCCCGAACGGCGCCGGCAAGACCACCCTCCTCAACCTCGCCTCCAGCTACCTCTTCCCCAGCCAGGGCACCGCCACCATCCTCGGCGAGACCCTCGGCAAGGTCGACGTCTTCGAGCTGCGCCCGCGCATCGGCGTGGCCGGCATCGCCATGGCCGAGAAGCTCCCCAAGCGCCAGACCGTCCTGCAGACCGTGCTCACCGCCGCCTACGGCATGACCGCGGGCTGGCACGAGGACTACGAGGACATCGACGAGCAGCGCGCCCGCGCCTTCCTCGACCGCCTCGGCATGAGCGACTACCTGGACCGCAGGTTCGGCACCCTCTCCGAGGGCGAGCGCAAGCGCACCCTGATCGCCCGCGCCCTGATGACCGACCCCGAGCTGCTCCTGCTCGACGAGCCGGCAGCCGGCCTCGACCTCGGTGGCCGCGAGGACCTCGTACGCCGTCTCGGCCGCCTCGCCCGCGACCCGATCGCCCCGTCCATGATCATGGTGACGCACCATGTCGAGGAGATCGCCCCGGGCTTCACCCACGTGCTGATGATCCGCCAGGGCAAGGTGCTGGCCGCGGGCCCCCTGGAGCTCGAACTCACCTCCCGCAACCTCTCCCGCTGCTTCGGTCTCCCCCTCATCGTCGAGCAGGTCGGCGAGCGCTGGACCGCGCACGGACTCCCGATGGCCTGACCCGCACGGAACAACCGGCCCGAACCGCCCCGTGCGAGGCATCCGCTCCGCGGGACCCGGCACGAGCCCCTTCTCCACCCGATGCGCGCCCTGTCGCCGGACCGACCCGCGGACCTACCATGACCGCGTGGACGACATCAACGCATGGGTGTGGTGGCTGGTCGGCGCTGCCGCGCTGGGCATCCCGCTCGTGGTGACCGCGATGCCGGAGTTCGGCATGCTCGCCGTGGGCGCCGCGGCCGCCGCGGTCACGGCCGGTCTCGGCGGCGGTGTCGTCATCCAGGTGCTCGTCTTCTCCGCCGTCTCCGTCGCGCTCATCGCGGTGGTGCGCCCCATCGCGACCCGGCACCGTTCCCAACGGCCCCAACTGGTCTCGGGCGTCGAGGCGTTGAAGGGCAGACAGGCCGTCGTCCTGGAGCGGGTCGACGGTTCGGGTGACGGCCGGATCAAGCTCGCCGGAGAGATCTGGTCGGCACGCGCCCTGGACACCGGACAGGCCTACGAGGTGGGCCAGGAAGTGGACGTCGTGGACATCGAAGGAGCCACGGCGATCGTCATGTGACCTCGCGCGACGCCAACTTGAACCGAACGCCCACGCGGCAGACAACGGTCTGTCAGACTCGTCCAGCAAGATCTTCAACAACCATAAGATCTTTCGGAAACACCGAGGCGGAGAAGGGTACGGGGAGTTATCGATGGCACCCATCATCATCGTCCTGATCATTCTGGTGGTGCTGGTTTTCATCGCCCTGATCAAGACCATCCAGGTCATCCCACAGGCCAGTGCCGCCATCGTCGAACGCTTCGGCCGGTACACGCGGACCCTGAACGCCGGACTGAACATCGTGGTCCCGTTCATCGACTCGATCCGCAACCGCATCGACCTGCGTGAACAGGTCGTGCCCTTCCCGCCGCAGCCGGTGATCACCCAGGACAACCTGGTGGTCAACATCGACACGGTCATCTACTACCAGGTCACCGACGCCCGCGCCGCGACGTACGAGGTCGCCAGCTACATCCAGGCGATCGAACAGCTCACCGTCACCACGCTGCGCAACATCATCGGTGGCATGGACCTGGAGCGGACACTCACCTCCCGCGAGGAGATCAACGCGGCCCTGCGCGGAGTCCTCGACGAGGCGACCGGCAAGTGGGGCATCCGCGTCAACCGCGTGGAACTGAAGGCGATCGAGCCGCCCACCTCCATCCAGGACTCGATGGAGAAGCAGATGCGCGCCGACCGTGACAAGCGCGCCGCGATCCTCACCGCCGAAGGCATCCGGCAGTCGCAGATCCTCACCGCCGAGGGTGAGAAGCAGTCCGCGATCCTGCGTGCCGAGGGTGAGGCCAAGGCCGCCGCCCTGCGCGCCGAGGGCGAGGCCCAGGCCATCCGCACGGTCTTCGAATCCATCCACGCCGGCGACGCGGACCAGAAACTCCTCGCCTACCAGTACCTCCAGATGCTCCCCAAGATCGCCGAGGGCGACGCCAACAAGCTCTGGATCGTGCCCAGCGAGATCGGCGATGCCCTCAAGGGGCTGAGCGGTGCCATGGGCAACTTCGGTCCCATGGGCGGCGGTTCGGGCAACAGCGGCGCGGAACGCCGTGAGAAGCCGTCCGTCACCGACTGATGACGACGTACGACGAGGGGGCCCGTCTCCAGCTGGAGACGGGCCCCCTCGTCGTACGACCTGCCCCCGCGCGGACCCGCGGGCCGCGGCGACTAGGCAGCGGGCTGCACCAGCCACTCCGGCAGCGCGTCCAGGTCGTCACGGTCCAGTGTCAGCAGCATCGCGTCCGCGGGCGTCGGCTCGAACGGCTGCCGCAGCAGCGGCATCCCCGCCTGCTCCGGCGTACGGGCCGCCTTGCGGTGGTTGTCCTCGGCGCACGACGCGACCGTGTTCAACCAGGAGTCCCGGCCGCCCTGCGCGCGGGGCACCACGTGGTCGACCGTCGTCGCCCGCCTGCCGCAGTACGCGCAGCGGTGGCGGTCGCGCACGAGGACACCGCGCCTCGACCACGGGGCTTGTCTTCGGAAGGGCACCCTGACGTACCTGCACAACCTGATCACCCGCGGCACGGGTATGTCGAGAGCGGCGCCGCGCATGCGCAGTTCGGGGTGGGCCTGCTCGACGACGGCCTTGTCCTGGAGCACCAGAACGACGGCTCGGTTCAACGTCACCGTCGACAGCGGCTCGAAGCTCGCGTTCAGAACCAGTGTGTCCCGCATCCTGCCCACCTCCCGTACGCACCGGCCCACCCCCTGGCGGGCTTGGATCAACTCTGGCCGGGCACGCCGAGATGGACAACGCAATAAAAATGCCCGCCCCTGATCACTTCCATGACCAGAGGCGGGCAAACGTTCAGTGAACGTCCGTGTGCCTTGCTTTACGCGGGAGCCGCGTACTCGCCCATCAGCTGGGCGCGGGCCAGCGTGTGGAACCGCAGGTTGAATCCGACATAGGCCGGCGACGCCTCCGCGTCCGGGCCGAGCTTCTCCTGGTCCACGGCGTACACCGTGAAGAGGTATCGGTGCGCGGGGTCCCCGGCGGGCGGCGCGGCGCCCCCGAAGTCGTTGGTCCCGTAGTCGTTGCGCACCTGGACCGCACCGTCCGGCAGCCCTTCGAACTTGCCGGTGCCCGCTCCCGCCACCAGTTCGGTGACGGAGGCCGGGATGTCGAACACCACCCAGTGCCAGAACCCGCTGCCCGTCGGCGCGTCCGGGTCGAAGCACGTCACGGCGAAGCTCTTGGTGCCGGCGGGGAAGCCTTCCCAGCTCAGCTGCGGCGAAGTGTTCCCGGCTGAGTAGACCTGGGCGTCCTTCAGCACCGCGCCCGACGCGACGTCCTCACTGGTGACCGTGAAAGCCGGCACGGGCGGATGGAAGTCGTGCGGGAGCGGCGCCCTCTTGAGCTCGGTCACGTCAGTACCTCCTGAACGGCGGAATCTCTCGGCCCGAGCCTAGAACCAGCTGCGCTTGCTGCCGACCTCGGACAGCCACTGGTTCAGATACCCGGCCCAGTCCGTGCCCTGGAAGTCGTGCAGACCCACCTGGAAGGAGCGGTACGAGTCACTGCCCTCGCTGAACAGGCCCGGCTTCTTGTCCATCTCCAGAATGACGTCCATCTCGCGGTCGTCCGCGACGAAGCTCAGCTCCACCTGGTTCAGGCCGCGGTACTGCGACGGCGGGAAGAACTCGATCTCCTGGTAGAACGGCAGCTTCTGGCGGCTGCCCCGGATGTGGCCGCGCTCCATGTCCGCGTTCTTGAAGCGGAAGCCCAGCTGGATGAAGGCGTTCAGGATGGCCTGCTGCGCCGGAAGCGGGTGCACGTTGATGGGGTCCAGGTCCCCGGAGTCGATGGCGCGCGCGATCTCCAGCTCCGTGGTCACACCGATGTGCATGCCGCGCAGGCTCTGTCCGTCGATCGTGGTGATCGGGGTCTCCCACGGGATGTCGAGCCCGAAGGGAACCGCGTGCACGGCGCCGGCCTGCAGTTCGAAGGCCCCGCCGAGCCGCAGCTTCGCGAACTCGATGTCCTGCTTGTACTCCTGGTCGTCGTGCCCCTCGACCTCCACCTTGGCCTGGAGCCCCACCGACAGCCCCTCGATGGCCTGGTTCACGGATCCGCCCTGGATCCGCACCTCACCCTGCACGACACCGCCCGGAACGACGTTGACCTCGGTCAGCACCGTCTCGACCGAAGCCCCACCGGCTCCCAGGCTCGCAAGCAGCCGCTTGAACCCCATGTCCTCAACCTCCCCAGGCAACGCCTGTGCTCCGTAGTAATGCGTCTGGATCCCTGATCCCTACATACGCGATCCGACCGCGGCCGGTTCCGCGTTCTCACCCTTACAAGGGGAACGCTCCTTGACCACCCGTCGGCACCCACACGTACCCACGACTCCGTGTCACTGGACTACGCTGGTACGCCATGATCGCGGCCCCTGACCGTACGCCTCTGACGCGTGAGTTCTTCGACCGCCCCGTGCTGGAGGTCGCCCCCGACCTCCTGGGGCGGGTGCTCGTGCGCGCCACACCGGACGGTCCGATCGAGCTCCGCCTCACGGAGGTCGAGGCGTACGACGGCCCGGACGATCCCGGCTCCCACGCCTATCGCGGCCGTACGGCCCGCAACGGCGTGATGTTCGGTCCGCCCGGGCATGTGTACGTCTACTTCACCTATGGCATGTGGTTCTGCATGAACCTGGTGTGCGGGCCCGCGGGCAGACCCAGCGGGGTCCTGTTGAGGGGCGGCGAGGTCATCGAGGGCGCGGAGCTCGCGCGCAAACGTCGACTCTCGGCCCGAAATGACAAGGAACTGGCCAAAGGACCGGCCCGCCTGGCGACGGCGCTGGGCGTGGACCGGTCCCTCGACGGCGCCGATGCCTGCGCTCCCGAGGGGGGTCCGCTGACCCTGCTGAGGGGGACACCGGTCGGCTCCGACCAGGTACGCAACGGTCCGCGAACCGGGGTGGCCGGCGACGGGGGCGTCCACCCCTGGCGCTTCTGGGCCGCCAACGACCCCACCGTGAGCCCTTATCGGGCCCATACGCCCCGTCGCCGCTCAACTTGACTCGCCTCTGGGGGGTCCGTAATGTAGCCCGAGCCGCTTGACCCGGGTACGGCGTTCAGCCAGCAGCCGGAAGTGGCCAACCCACTACCTACAACCTCCCCTCAGCGGGGGCGAATTCGTCATGTCCGCATGTCTGAATTCAAACTCGCGAAGCTCGATTATGAGTTGCGGAGGGAATCGGCTAGCGTAGTGAATGTCGAAAGGCCGCGAGTCGAAAGAACTCAAAGGCCGAAAGGCAAACCCACCGACTGGGAATCAGGCCCGAAAGGATCTGATAGAGTCGGAACCGCCGGAAAGGGAAACGCGAAAGCGGAAACCTGGAAAGCACCGAGGAAATCGGATACGGAAACGGTCTGATAGAGTCGGAAACGCAAGACCGAAGGGAAGCGCCCGGAGGAAAGCCCGAGAGGGTGAGTACAAAGGAAGCGTCCGTTCCTTGAGAACTCAACAGCGTGCCAAAAATCAACGCCAGATATGTTGATACCCCGTCTCCGGCCGATCGGCTGGGACGAGGTTCCTTTGAAAAAGTCCTGCCCCTTGGGGTAGGCGCACAGCGAGGACGCTGTGAACCGGGGGATTATTCCTCCCCTTGGTTCCGCTCTCGTGTGTGTCGTCCCGATTACGGGAAAACATTCACGGAGAGTTTGATCCTGGCTCAGGACGAACGCTGGCGGCGTGCTTAACACATGCAAGTCGAACGATGAAGCCCTTCGGGGTGGATTAGTGGCGAACGGGTGAGTAACACGTGGGCAATCTGCCCTTCACTCTGGGACAAGCCCTGGAAACGGGGTCTAATACCGGATAATACCTGCCTGGGCATCTGGGTGGGTTGAAAGCTCCGGCGGTGAAGGATGAGCCCGCGGCCTATCAGCTTGTTGGTGAGGTAGTGGCTCACCAAGGCGACGACGGGTAGCCGGCCTGAGAGGGCGACCGGCCACACTGGGACTGAGACACGGCCCAGACTCCTACGGGAGGCAGCAGTGGGGAATATTGCACAATGGGCGAAAGCCTGATGCAGCGACGCCGCGTGAGGGATGACGGCCTTCGGGTTGTAAACCTCTTTCAGCAGGGAAGAAGCGAAAGTGACGGTACCTGCAGAAGAAGCGCCGGCTAACTACGTGCCAGCAGCCGCGGTAATACGTAGGGCGCAAGCGTTGTCCGGAATTATTGGGCGTAAAGAGCTCGTAGGCGGCTTGTCACGTCGGTTGTGAAAGCCCGGGGCTTAACCCCGGGTCTGCAGTCGATACGGGCAGGCTAGAGTGTGGTAGGGGAGATCGGAATTCCTGGTGTAGCGGTGAAATGCGCAGATATCAGGAGGAACACCGGTGGCGAAGGCGGATCTCTGGGCCATTACTGACGCTGAGGAGCGAAAGCGTGGGGAGCGAACAGGATTAGATACCCTGGTAGTCCACGCCGTAAACGGTGGGAACTAGGTGTTGGCGACATTCCACGTCGTCGGTGCCGCAGCTAACGCATTAAGTTCCCCGCCTGGGGAGTACGGCCGCAAGGCTAAAACTCAAAGGAATTGACGGGGGCCCGCACAAGCAGCGGAGCATGTGGCTTAATTCGACGCAACGCGAAGAACCTTACCAAGGCTTGACATACACCGGAAAGCATTAGAGATAGTGCCCCCCTTGTGGTCGGTGTACAGGTGGTGCATGGCTGTCGTCAGCTCGTGTCGTGAGATGTTGGGTTAAGTCCCGCAACGAGCGCAACCCTTGTTCTGTGTTGCCAGCATGCCCTTCGGGGTGATGGGGACTCACAGGAGACTGCCGGGGTCAACTCGGAGGAAGGTGGGGACGACGTCAAGTCATCATGCCCCTTATGTCTTGGGCTGCACACGTGCTACAATGGCAGGTACAATGAGCTGCGAAGCCGCGAGGCGGAGCGAATCTCAAAAAGCCTGTCTCAGTTCGGATTGGGGTCTGCAACTCGACCCCATGAAGTCGGAGTTGCTAGTAATCGCAGATCAGCATTGCTGCGGTGAATACGTTCCCGGGCCTTGTACACACCGCCCGTCACGTCACGAAAGTCGGTAACACCCGAAGCCGGTGGCCCAACCCCTTGTGGGAGGGAGCTGTCGAAGGTGGGACTGGCGATTGGGACGAAGTCGTAACAAGGTAGCCGTACCGGAAGGTGCGGCTGGATCACCTCCTTTCTAAGGAGCATCTAGGCTGCCAGGCTTGCCTGGTGGTCCAGGGCCATTACGTCGGCAGATGTTCGACGGTGGTTGCTCATGGGTGGAACGTTGATTATTCGGCACTTTCAGTCATCTCAGGCTGCCAGTACTGTCCTTCGGGGCGTGGAAAGCTGATCTGAGTGGCGAGGGTGTCGGGCACGCTGTTGGGTGTCTGAAGGTACGGCCGATTCTGGCTGCCTTCAGTGCCGGCCCCAGTGCACTCGAACTACTGGTTCGGGGTGATGGGTGGTTGGTCGTTGTTTGAGAACTGCACAGTGGACGCGAGCATCTGTGGCCAAGTTTTTAAGGGCGCACGGTGGATGCCTTGGCACCAGGAACCGATGAAGGACGTGGGAGGCCACGATAGTCCCCGGGGAGTCGTCAACCAGGCTTTGATCCGGGGGTTTCCGAATGGGGAAACCCGGCAGTCGTCATGGGCTGTCACCCTTGCCTGAACACATAGGGCAAGTGGAGGGAACGCGGGGAAGTGAAACATCTCAGTACCCGCAGGAAGAGAAAACAACCGTGATTCCGGGAGTAGTGGCGAGCGAAACTGGATGAGGCCAAACCATATGCGTGTGAGACCCGGCAGGGGTTGCGTATGTGGGGTTGTGGGATTTCTCTTTCACGGTCTGCCGGCCGTGAGACGAGTCAGAAACCGTTGATGTAGGCGAAGGACATGCGAAAGGTCCGGCGTAGAGGGTAAGACCCCCGTAGTCGAAACATCAACGGCTCGTTTGAGAAACACCCAAGTAGCACGGGGCCCGAGAAATCCCGTGTGAATCTGGCGGGACCACCCGCTAAGCCTAAATATTCCCTGGTGACCGATAGCGGATAGTACCGTGAGGGAATGGTGAAAAGTACCGCGGGAGCGGAGTGAAATAGTACCTGAAACCGTGTGCCTACAAGCCGTGGGAGCGTCGGATACGTGCTTGCACGTATCTCGTGACTGCGTGCCTTTTGAAGAATGAGCCTGCGAGTTTGCGGTGTGTTGCGAGGTTAACCCGTGTGGGGAAGCCGTAGCGAAAGCGAGTCCGAATAGGGCGATTTAGTAGCGCGCTCAAGACCCGAAGCGGAGTGATCTAGCCATGGGCAGGTTGAAGCGGCTGTAAGAGGTCGTGGAGGACCGAACCCACCAGGGTTGAAAACCTGGGGGATGACCTGTGGTTAGGGGTGAAAGGCCAATCAAACTCCGTGATAGCTGGTTCTCCCCGAAATGCATTTAGGTGCAGCGTCGTGTGTTTCTTGCCGGAGGTAGAGCACTGGATAGGCGATGGGCCCTACCGGGTTACTGACCTTAGCCAAACTCCGAATGCCGGTAAGTGAGAGCGCGGCAGTGAGACTGTGGGGGATAAGCTCCATGGTCGAGAGGGAAACAGCCCAGAGCATCGACTAAGGCCCCTAAGCGTACGCTAAGTGGGAAAGGATGTGGAGTCGCACAGACAACCAGGAGGTTGGCTTAGAAGCAGCCACCCTTGAAAGAGTGCGTAATAGCTCACTGGTCTAGTGATTCCGCGCCGACAATGTAGCGGGGCTCAAGCGTACCGCCGAAGTCGTGTCATTGCAGCAATAGGGCCAACGCCTGCTGTGATGGGTAGGGGAGCGTCGTGTGCCGGGTGAAGCCGCGCCGGAAGGCAGTGGTGGACGGTTCACGAGTGAGAATGCAGGCATGAGTAGCGATACACACGTGAGAAACGTGTGCGCCGATTGACTAAGGGTTCCTGGGTCAAGCTGATCTGCCCAGGGTAAGTCGGGACCTAAGGCGAGGCCGACAGGCGTAGTCGATGGATAACCGGTTGATATTCCGGTACCCGCTGTGAAGCGTCAAACATTGAACCAGGCGATGCTAAGTCCGTGAAGCCGCCCTGGAGCCTTCGGGCAAAGGGGAGTGGTGGAGCCGACGGACCAGACCTGCAGTAGGTGAGTGATGGGGTGACGCAGGAAGGTAGTCCATCCCGGGCGGTGGTTGTCCCGGGGTAAGGGTGTAGGCCGTGTGATAGGCAAATCCGTCACACATCAAGGCTGAGACCTGATGCCGAGCCGATTGTGGTGAAGTGGATGATCCTATGCTGTCGAGAAAAGCCTCTAGCGAGTTTCATGGCGGCCCGTACCCTAAACCGACTCAGGTGGTCAGGTAGAGAATACCGAGGCGTTCGGGTGAACTATGGTTAAGGAACTCGGCAAAATGCCCCCGTAACTTCGGGAGAAGGGGGGCCATCTTTGGTGATCCGATTTACTCGGTGAGCTGGGGGTGGCCGCAGAGACCAGCGAGAAGCGACTGTTTACTAAAAACACAGGTCCGTGCGAAGCCGTAAGGCGATGTATACGGACTGACGCCTGCCCGGTGCTGGAACGTTAAGGGGACCGGTTAGTCAAACTTCGGTTTGGCGAAGCTGAGAACTTAAGCGCCAGTAAACGGCGGTGGTAACTATAACCATCCTAAGGTAGCGAAATTCCTTGTCGGGTAAGTTCCGACCTGCACGAATGGCGTAACGACTTCTCGACTGTCTCAACCATAGGCCCGGTGAAATTGCACTACGAGTAAAGATGCTCGTTTCGCGCAGCAGGACGGAAAGACCCCGGGACCTTTACTACAGTTTGATATTGGTGTTCGGTTCGGCTTGTGTAGGATAGGTGGGAGACTTTGAACTCTGAGCGCCAGCTCAGGGGGAGTCGTCGTTGAAATACCACTCTGGTCGTGCTGGATGTCTAACCTGGGTCCGTGATCCGGATCAGGGACAGTGTCTGATGGGTAGTTTAACTGGGGCGGTTGCCTCCTAAAGAGTAACGGAGGCGCCCAAAGGTTCCCTCAGCCTGGTTGGTAATCAGGTGTTGAGTGTAAGTGCACAAGGGAGCTTGACTGTGAGACCGACGGGTCGAGCAGGGACGAAAGTCGGGACTAGTGATCCGGCGGTGGCTTGTGGAAGCGCCGTCGCTCAACGGATAAAAGGTACCCCGGGGATAACAGGCTGATCTTCCCCAAGAGTCCATATCGACGGGATGGTTTGGCACCTCGATGTCGGCTCGTCGCATCCTGGGGCTGGAGTCGGTCCCAAGGGTTGGGCTGTTCGCCCATTAAAGCGGTACGCGAGCTGGGTTTAGAACGTCGTGAGACAGTTCGGTCCCTATCCGCTGTGCGCGTAGGAATATTGAGAAGGGCTGTCCCTAGTACGAGAGGACCGGGACGGACGAACCTCTGGTGTGCCAGTTGTCCTGCCAAGGGCATGGCTGGTTGGCTACGTTCGGGAGGGATAACCGCTGAAAGCATCTAAGCGGGAAGCCTGCTTCGAGATGAGTATTCCCACCCCCTTTGAGGGGTTAAGGCTCCCAGTAGACGACTGGGTTGATAGGCCGGATCTGGAAGGCGGGTAACCGCTGGAGGTGACCGGTACTAATAGGCCGAGGGCTTGTCCTCAGTTGCTCGCGTCCACTGTGTAGTTCCCAGACAACGAACGGTTGTGCTGGCTGAACAGTTTCACTAATGAATTGAATAGTGTGCTTGTTCGCTGCCCGTTCGAGGTCTCACCATAGGGTGAGATGTCTGACAGGGTTTCGGTGGTCATAGCGTGAGGGAAACGCCCGGTTACATTCCGAACCCGGAAGCTAAGCCTCACAGCGCCGATGGTACTGCAGGGGGGACCCTGTGGGAGAGTAGGACGCCGCCGAACAATCTTTGGAGGACCTCTGGTCCCAGCGACTCGCTGGGACCAGAGGTCCTTTTTTGTTTTTACGAAGCGCGCCGGGTACCCGGCTGCGCGAGAATGACTTGCGGTACCGAAGACAGGAGTCACCCATGTCCACCAACTCTCCCGATGAGCGACCGGAGCGCGATCAGCGACGCCGGGACAGTGGTGACCGCGGCGGCTACCGCGGGGCTGCGCCCCGCCGTGACAACGACCGCCGCGACGGCGACCGCGGCGGCTTCGGCCGGCGTGACGACCGTCGCGACGGCGACCGAGGCGGAGACCGCGGCGGTTTCCGCCGTGACGACAACCGCCGTGACGACAACCGCCGTGACGACAACCGCCGTGACGACAACCGCCGTGACGACAACCGTGGCGGCAGCAGCAGCGGCGGCAGTGGTGGCAGTGGCAGCAGTGGTGGCGGGTTCCGTGGTCGCGACGACCGTCGGGAAGGCGACCGTGGGGGCCGTCCGCCGTTCCGACGTGACGACCGTCCCAGCGGGCCGCGTCGTGACGACCGTGACCGTGGTGGCTTCCGCAAGGACGGTGACCGGCCGGCCTTCCGCCGTGACGACCGCGGTGAGCGTCGTGAGGGGGATCGTCCGCCGTTCCGTCGTGACGAGCGTTCTGGCGGTGCGCCGCGTCGTGACGACGATCGTGGTGGCGGTTTCCGTCGTGACGACAACCGTGGCGGTAGCGGGAGTGGTGGCGGTTTCCGTCGTGACGACAACCGTGGCAGCAGCGGCGGCAGTGGCAGCAGTGGCGGTTTCCGTCGTGACGACAACCGTGGTGGCAGCGGCAGTGGTGGCGGGTTCCGTCGCGACGACCGACGTGACGATCGTCGGGGCGACGACCGCGGTGGTTTCCGTCGCGACGACCGCAACGACTTCCGGCGTGACGGTGACCGGCCGGCCTTCCGCCGCGACGACCGCGGTGAGCGTCGTGACGGGGATCGTCCGCCGTTCCGTCGTGACGAGCGTTCCGGCGGTGCGCCGCGTCGTGACGACGATCGTGGTGGCTTCCGTCGTGACGACAACCGTGGCGGTAGCGGGAGTGGTGGCGGTTTCCGTCGCGACGACAACCGTGGCAGCAGTGGCGGGTTCCGTCGCGACGACAACCGTGGTGGCAGCGGCAGTGGTGGCGGGTTCCGTCGCGACGACCGACGTGACGATCGTCGGGGCGACGACCGCGGTGGTTTCCGTCGCGACGACCGCAACGACTTCCGGCGTGACGGTGACCGGCCGGCCTTCCGCCGCGACGACCGCGGTGAGCGTCGTGACGGGGATCGTCCGCCGTTCCGTCGTGACGAGCGTTCCGGCGGTGCGCCGCGTCGTGACGACCGTGGCGACCGTCGCGAGGGGGAGCGTCCCGCCTTCCGCCGTGACGACCGCCGCGATGACCGCGGCGGCGACAGCCGGGGCGGCGGCTTCCGCGGGCGTGACGACCGCGGCCGTGACGACCGTGGGCGCGGAGGCCCGCGCCGTGACGACCGGGGTGGCCGTCCCGGTGGCTTCCAGGGCCGTGACGACCGGGATCGCGACCGGGACCGTGAGCCGATCAAGCGGCTGCCGATCCCGGACGACGTCACGGGCAACGAGATCGACAAGGACGTCCGGCAGGAGCTGCAGAGCCTGCCGAAGGGACTTGCCGAGGAGGTCTCCCGGAACCTGGTGATGGTCGCGCGGCTCATCGACGAGGACCCCGAGGGCGCGTACGCGTACTCCAGGATCGCCCTGCGTCTGGCGTCGCGGGTCGCCGCCGTACGCGAGGCGGCCGGATTCGCCGCCTACGCGAGCCAGAAGTACAGCGAGGCGCTCGCGGAGTTCCGTGCGGCGCGTCGGATGACCGGCAGCGTGGACCTGTGGCCCGTCATGGCGGACTGCGAGCGCGGTATGGGCCGGCCCGAGAAGGCGCTGGAGATGGCCGGTGCGCCCGATGTGCAGAAGCTCGACAAGGCCGGTCAGGTCGAGATGCGGCTGGTGGCCGCTGGAGCGCGGCGGGACATGGGGCAGCTCGATGCCGCCATCGTGACCCTCCAGAGTCCCGAGCTGGCTTCGCACTCCGTGCAGCCCTGGACCGCGCGACTGCGCTACGCGTACGCTGACGCGCTTCTCGCCGCCGGTCGTGAGGACGAGGCGCGCGACTGGTTCGCGAAGGCCGTCGAGTCCGACAAGGACGGCAGCACGGACGCCTCGGACCGGCTCGCGGAGCTGGACGGTGTCGAGTTCGTCGACGCGATGGCCGAGGACGAGAACGACTCCGAGGCGGGCTCCGTACGTGAGGCCGATCAGGGGATCCGGGCCGAGGTCGACGACGTGGACGACGTGGACGACGTGGACGAGGTCGACGAGATCGACGACGAGGACCTCGACGACGCCGAGGACGAGCGTGATGAAGAGCGTGACGAAGAGCGCGACGAGGACCGTGCCGGAGACGGTGCCGAGGAGCGCGGCGACGACAAGGACGCTCCTCGCGGCTGACGGCCGCACCACGCGGTGAGAGGACGAGCGGCGGGACTCCGGAAGGGGTCCCGCCGCTCGGCGTTTCAGTCGGAGAGCGCCCGGAGAACCAGTCCCGACGCCGGCTTCGGCCCGAACGACGTCGACTTGCGGGGCATCGTGACGCCCTGGCGGGCGAGGTCGCGGACGACCTCCTCGTGCACCGGGTGCAGGAGAACCGCCGTGCCGCCGTCGAGCTCGGCCTTGGCGACCGTGGCCTCGGTGTCGTGGATGTACGCGATGTGGGCGGGCGAGTCCTCCGGGATGCCCCAGACGTGCGCGAGGAGCGTGGCGTGCAGGACGGTCGCGTCCAGGGTGCGCCAGGCCTCGGGGTGGTCGGCCGGGATCGTACGGCTGAGGAGATCCGGGTCCGGGCGGTCGACCAGATGGAACGAGCCGTCGCCCGCGAGGAGGAAGGCGTTGCCCTCCGCGGCCGCCGAGGCGAGGGCCTCCAAGGCCTTCGGGAGGGGAACGTCGAGCCGGCGCACCCGGAACGAGTCCGTGAGGGCCGCGAGCGCCTCCGCGACCGGCAGCCCGTGCAGGAGACGGTGGATCGCGCGGACCCGCAGCGGATAGCGCGCGGTGTCCACCAGGAGGACGAGACCGAAGTCCCAGGGGCTGGGCGAAGGGTGCTCGGCGCGCAGACGCAGATAGGTCGCCCAACGGTGGTGGCCGTCCGCGATGAGGGCCTGGTGGCGGCCCAGGTCCGTCTGGATCTCGGCCAGATCGGCGGGATCGGTGACCGCCCAGAGACGGTGGCTGAGACCGTCCTCCGTGGTGGTGGACAGCAGCGGCTCGCGCTCCGCGGTGCGCTCGATGACGGCGGCCGTGCCGACCCGGGAACCGGTGCCCCGGTAGGTCAGCAGCAGGGGTTCGAGATTGGCGGAGGTCGCCCGCATCAGGGCCGCGCGGTCCGCGACGATGTGGGGCATGACGTCCTCGTGCGGAAGGACGACACCGTCGGACGGCTCCGACAGGCGCAGGGTGCCGATGATGCCGCGCTGCAGCATGTCGTCGTCGCGCTGCTCGTAGACGTACAGACCCGGCTCGGTGTCGGTGGTGAGGACACCCTTGGACAGCCAGGCGTGCAGGGTGTCGGCCGCCTGGCGGTTACGGGCGTGGGGAGTCGCGTCCTGGGGGAGGATCAGCCGGACGATGTTGTGCGGGTCCGCCGATTCGAGGTGCAGCAGACCGTCCGGCCGGACGATGACGTCGTACGGCGGGGACGTCACGGCGGCGAGGCTGCCGACCCGGTCGGGGTCATAGCGCACGCCCCGGAACGGGGCCAGATCGAGGCCGCTGCGCACCGGGGTTTCCTCCGCGGGACCTGCAGTGTTCATTGACGCATCGTAAGTGTGATCGTCAGTGTGTGCCGATGCCATGCGCGATGATCGAGGGAAAGCGCTAGAACGAGGAGCGATGTGCAATGAGCCAGACCGTAAGGACGCGACCCGAGGGCAGCGAGCGGGCCCTGAGCGAGGCGTACGACACGGCGCTGCTCGATCTGGACGGGGTGGTGTACGCGGGCGGGAACGCGATCGACCACGCCGTGGAGTCGCTCGGCACCGCCCGGTCCGGCGGGATGCACCTCGCCTATGTGACCAACAACGCGCTGCGGACGCCTGACGCCGTCGCCGAACACCTCGGTGAGCTGGGTGTTCCGACGGACGCCGGTGACGTCATCACCTCCGCCCAGGCGGCGGCCCGGCTGATCAGTGAGCAGGTGCCGGCCGGCGCGCGCGTGCTGGTCATCGGCGGGGAGGGGCTGCGGGTCGCGCTGCGCGAGCGCGGGCTCGAACCGGTCGAGTCCGCCGACGACGATCCGGCGGCGGTGGTGCAGGGCTACGGCGGCCCCGACCTGCGCTGGGCACGGTTCGCGGAGGCCTGCTACGCCATCGCGCGGGGGGTGCCGTGGTTCGCGTCCAACACGGACCTGACCATTCCGAGCGCCCGCGGTATCGCGCCGGGCAACGGCGCCGCGGTGGAGGTCGTACGGATCGCCACCGGCGCCGAGCCGCAGGTGGCGGGCAAGCCGCTGCCCCCGATGCACCGCGAGACGATCCTGCGGACCGGGGCGAAGCGGCCGCTGGTGGTCGGCGACCGGCTGGACACCGACATCGAGGGCGCGTTCAACGGCGAGGTGGACTCGCTGCTCGTGCTCACCGGCGTCACGGACGGCGCGCAGCTCCTCGCGGCCCCGCCGCGGCACCGGCCGACGTATGTCGACGCCGATCTGCGCGGTCTGCTGACCGGTCAGCCCGCGATCGGCCAGGAGGGTGACGGGTTCCGGTGCGGGGGGTGGACGGCGACGGCCGGGAGCGAGCGCCTGGAGCTGTCGGGCGACGGCGAGGCGCTGGACGGGCTGCGGGCGCTGTGCGCGGCGGCGTGGACGGCGGCCGGGGACGGGACCTGCGCGCTGGACGGCGCCAAGGCACTGGCACGGCTGGGACTCTGACAGCCCGTTCCGGGCTCGTCGGCGGTGTACGCGGGCTCGGTGGCGGTTCACGCGGGGGCGCCGGGCGCCGAGAGGCGCGCGGGGCGTCGGTGGTGGTGAGCGGTGCCCGGGAACCATGCCCCAGCGAGGGTAGGCTAACCTAACCAGGTGTTGGTCGACAGCCCCCCTGAACAGCGCGCGGAGACCGCCCCCGCGCCCCCGAACCGCTGGGCGATACGTGCCGTCGGGCTCGTCGTGTCCGCGGCAGTCCTCGTGCTCGTCGCGCTGGCGAGCATCGCGATCGGTGCGAAAGCAGTGCCGTTGGACCAGGTCTGGCACGGCCTGTTCCACGACACGGGGACGTATGCCGACGTCGTCGTGGGCGACCGGCTCTCGCGTACCGTCCTCGGACTGCTCGTCGGCGCCGCGCTCGGGTTGTCGGGTGCCGTCCTGCAGGCGCTCACCCGCAACCCGCTGGCCGATCCCGGACTGCTCGGGATCAATGCCGGCGCGTCCGCCGCGGTCGTCACCGCCATCACGTACTTCGGTGTCACCAGCGTGAGCGGATACGTCTGGTTCGCCTTCTTCGGCGCGGCCGCGGTCGGCGCACTGGTCTGGTTCCTCGGCGGCAGCCGGGGCGCCACCCCGGTGCGGCTCGCGCTCGCCGGCACCGCGATCAGCGCCGCCCTCTACGGCTATCTCCAGGCCGTGATGATCATGGATGACGCGGCGCTGGGCAAGATGCGCTTCTGGACGGTCGGTTCGCTGGCCTCGGCGACGGACTCGACCATCAGGCAGGTGCTGCCGTTCCTGGTGGCCGGCACGGTGCTCGCGCTGGGCCTCGCCCGGCCGCTGAACGCCATGGCCATGGGCGACGACACCGCCCGCGCGCTCGGCGCCAACCTGAACCGCACCCGTGCGCTGTCCATGGCTGCCGCCACCGTGCTGTGCGGCGCCGCGACGGCCGCCTGCGGGCCGATCGTCTTCGTCGGGCTGATGGTTCCGCACGCCGTACGGTCCTTCACCGGCCCGGACCTGCGCTGGATCCTGCCGTACGCGACCCTGCTGTCGCCGGTGCTGCTGCTCGGCGCCGACGTGACGGGGCGGATCATCGCCCGGCCCGCGGAACTCCAGGTCGGCATCGTCACCGCGGTCCTCGGCGGCCCGGTCTTCATCTACCTCGTACGACGGCGGAGGACGGCCCAGCTGTGAGCACGACACGTACTCGATCCCTACGCGCGCGCGGCGGACTGTCGGTCCGGTTCGACGTGCGGGCGCTCGTCGTCGTCGTGCTGCTGATGGTGGCCGCGCTCGCCGCGAGCGTGGTGCTCATCGGCACCGGCGACTTCCCGATCCCGGCCGTCGATGTCCTCAGGACACTGGCCGGCGACGGGAACGCGGGCCAGGAGTTCATCGTGAACGACCTGCGGCTGCCTCGGGTGCTCGTCGGCCTCCTGGTCGGGGCCTCGCTCGGACTCGGCGGGGCGATCTTCCAGTCCGTCTCCCGCAATCCCCTGGGCAGCCCGGACGTCCTCGGCCTGGGGCAGGGGGCGACGGCGGGCGCGCTGATCATGATCGTGCTGTTCTCGGGGACCGCGAACCAGGTCGCCCTCGGAGCACTCGTCGGCGGCCTGGTGACCGGGGTCGCCATCTATCTGCTCGCCTGGAAGCGGGGCGTGCACGGCTACCGGCTGGTCCTGGTCGGTATCGGCGTCTCCGCGATCGTCACCGCGGTCAACGGCTATCTGCTCACCAAGGCGGACCTCGTCGACGCGGCCCGCGCGGTCGTCTGGATGACCGGGTCCCTCAACGGCCGTGACTGGGCCCAGGTGTGGCCGCTGCTGGCGATGTGCGCCGTCCTGGTGCCGCTCGTCCTCGCCAACGCGCGGGGGCTGCGCATGATGGAGATGGGTGACGACGTGTCGTACGCACTCGGGGTGCGGGTGGAGCGCGTACGCCTGCTGATGATGCTGTCCGCGGTCCTGCTCACCGCGGGTGCCACCGCCGCCGCCGGTCCGGTCGGCTTCGTGGCGCTCACCGCGCCGCAGCTCGCCCGGCGCCTGACCCGCTCACCCGGACCCAACCTGGTGCCGTCGATGTGCATGGGCGCCGCCCTGCTGATCGTCGCGGACTGGGCCTCGCAGCGGGCCTTCGGCGCCGACCAGCTGCCCGTGGGCGTCGTCACCGGAGTGCTCGGCGGGATCTATCTGCTGTGGCTGCTCGTCACCGAGCGCAAGGCGGGCCGGATATGAGCGGGCCGGACATGAGCGCCCCCGCGAACGAGAACCCCCAGAGGAGCACTGTGAACCGCCTGTCCGCCGACAATGTCACCCTCGGCTACGACCAGCGCGTCATCGCGGAGAAACTGTCGGTGGAGATCCCCGACAACTCCTTCACCGTGATCGTCGGCCCGAACGCGTGCGGCAAGTCGACATTGCTGCGGGCCCTGTCCCGGATGCTCAAGCCCTCCGAGGGGCGGGTGCTGCTCGACGGGCAGGTCATCCAGTCGATGCCCGCGAAGAAGGTGGCCAGGACGCTCGGACTGCTCCCGCAGTCGTCGATCGCGCCGGACGGGATCACGGTCGGTGATCTGGTCGGCCGGGGCCGCTATCCGCACCAGGGGCTGCTGCGCCAGTGGTCGACGGAGGACGAGCGGGTCGTACGGGAGTCGATGGCCTCGACCGGAGTGGCCGAACTGGCCGATCGCTATGTCGACGAACTGTCGGGCGGTCAGCGGCAGCGCGTCTGGATCGCGATGGCCCTCGCCCAGCAGACCCCGCTGCTGCTGCTCGACGAACCGACCACCTACCTCGACATCCAGCACCAGATCGACGTGCTCGACCTCTGCGCCGAACTCCACGAGGAGCGGGGCCGGACGCTGGTCGCGGTCCTGCACGACCTCAACCACGCCGCCCGGTACGCCACCCACCTCATCGCCCTGCGCGACGGCCGGGTCGTCGCCGAGGGCGCGCCCCGGGACATCGTGACGGCCGAGCTGGTCGAGGAGGTCTTCGGGCTGCGCTGCCAGGTCATCGACGACCCGGAGACGGGGACGCCGCTGGTGGTCCCGGCGGCCCGCAAGGCACGCGTCGCGGTGTCGGCGGCGGAAGGCTCCTGACCGGCCGGATCGGCCGGCTGCCGGGTGTGGACGGGACTCGTCGGTTGCCGGATGCGGACGGGACGCGTCGGTTGCCGGATGAGCAGGCCACCGGGTCCGCCGGATCTAGAGAAGGCTCCTGAGCCGGAACAGGTCCAGCAGGCCCGCCTCCAGTTTCACCCGGCCCGAACCCCACGCCTTCGCGAAGTGCAGGTTGCCGTTCACCATCGCGATCAGGTCGTCGCCGCTCATGGTGAGCCGGATCTGGGCCTTCTCGCGAGGCGGACCCGAGATCGTGTCCAGCACCTCGATCCGGCCGTCCTCGAGACGCCCCACGAAGGTGATGTCGAGGTCGGTGATACGGCAGCTCAGCGAACGGTCCAGGGCCGCCGCTCCGCGCACGTCCCCTTCGGCACCCGCCAGGTTGTCCGAGAGCTTGTCGAGCGCCGCACGGCACTCCTCAGTCGTCGCCATCGTGATCGACCGTACCGCAGCGCTTCGGGGTAGCGTCGGGGCATGAACGAGTCAGTGCCGGAGTCCGGGGTCGTGCCGGAGGCCGAGGCCGGGGTGCCCGCGGAGGACACTCCGGACGTACGGGACCCCGCCGAACCCGCGTACGACCCCGCCGCGCCGGCCCCGCTGGACGTGGAACGCGTTCCCACGGGGAGCGCCGAGGTGGACGCACAGCTCGACCGGCTGGGCGACGCCGACCACCTCGCCACGGACGGACACCTGGAGGTGTACGAGGATGTGCACCGGGGGCTGCGTGACGCGCTGACCGCGCTCGACGCCCGCCCGGGACCTCCGGCGCCCCCTTCGTACGACCGCAGGAGCTGAACCGAACGTGGCAGGAGTGGCACGCCGCCGCCTCGACGCCGAGCTGGTCCGCCGGAAACTCGCCCGCTCGCGCGAACACGCGGGCCAGCTGATCGCTGCGGGCCGGGTCACCGTCGGCAAGACCCTGGCGACCAAATCCGCCACCCAGGTGGAGACCGCGGCCGCGATCGTCGTCACCCAGGACGACAACGACCCCGACTACGTGTCGCGCGGCGGGCACAAGCTCGCGGGCGCGCTGGCGGCCTTCGTGCCCCGGGGCCTGCGGGTCGAGGGGCGGCGCGCGCTGGACGCGGGAGCCTCCACCGGAGGCTTCACCGACGTGCTGCTGCGCGCGGGCGCCGCCCATGTCGTCGCCGTCGACGTCGGCTACGGTCAACTCGCCTGGTCGCTGCAGAGCGATGAACGCGTCACCGTCAAGGACCGTACGAACGTACGCGAGTTGACGTTGGAGGCGATCGATGGGGAGCCCGTGGACCTTGTTGTCGGGGATCTGTCCTTCATCCCGCTCGGACTGGTGCTGCCCGCCCTCGTGCGGTGCGCTGCGCCCGACGCCGATCTGGTGATGATGGTCAAGCCGCAGTTCGAGGTGGGGAAGGAACGACTGGGCAGTGGTGGAGTCGTACGCAGTCCGGAACTGCGCGCCGAGGCGGTGCGCGGCGTGGCCGGACGGGCCGCGGAACTGGGACTCGGGGTGGAGGGCGTGACCGCCAGTCCGCTGCCCGGTCCCTCGGGCAATGTCGAGTACTTTCTCTGGCTGCGTGCCGGGTCGCCCGAACTCGACCCGGCCGACGTAGACCGTGCAGTGGCGGAGGGGCCGCGTTGACACAGACCCGAGCTCGTACTGTTTTCCTGCTCGCCCACACCGGGCGGCCCGCTGCGATCCGCAGCGCCGAACTCGTCGTCCAGGGGCTGTTGCGCTCCGGACTCGGGGTCCGTGTCCTGGAGGCGGAGGCGGCGGACCTGCCGCTGCCGCCCGAGGTGGAGCTCGTCCGGGAGGCCACCCCGCAGTGCCTCGACGGGTGCGAACTGCTGATCGTGCTCGGCGGTGACGGGACGCTGCTGCGCGGCGCCGAGTTCGCCCGCGCGTCCGGTGTCCCGATGCTCGGCGTCAACCTCGGCAGCGTCGGGTTCCTCGCCGAGGCCGAGCGCGACGACCTCGACAAGGTCGTCGACCGGGTGGTCACCAAGGCGTACGAGGTCGAGGAGCGGATGACCGTCGACGTCGTCGTGCACCGCAACGGCGACATCGTGCACACCGACTGGGCGCTGAACGAGGCCGCCGTGCAGAAGGTGTCCGCCGAGAAGCTCCTGGAGGTCATCCTGGAGATCGACGGACGGCCGGTCACCGGCTTCGGCTGCGACGGCATCGTCTGCGCGACCCCCACCGGGTCCACGGCGTACGCCTTCTCCGCGGGCGGGCCCGTGGTGTGGCCGGAGGTCGAGGCGCTCCTGATGGTGCCGATCAGCGCGCACGCGCTGTTCGCCAAGCCGCTGGTGACCTCGCCCGACTCCGTGCTCGCGGTGGAGGTGCTGCCGCACATTCCGCCCGGGGTGCTGTGGTGCGACGGGCGGCGCACGGTGGAGCTGCCGCCGGGAGCGCGGGTCGAGGTACGGCGCGGTGCCGTTCCGGTGCGGCTCGCACGGCTGCACCACGCGTCGTTCACCGACCGGCTGGTCGCGAAGTTCGCGCTGCCGGTGGCCGGGTGGCGGGGCGCGCCGCACTGAGCCGTGCCGCCGTGGCGGCACGACCGCCTGGCGGGCGCGCGAAGGGAAGTGGGCGAGGGGTTCGTCGCCGTCACGGTCACCGTGGTGGCGGGCGAACCCCTCGCGCCGCTCCCGAGGCCGTCAGGAGGCCCGTGGAATCCCACGGACCCACGGACCCACGGACGCCCACGGTGCCCATGACCGGTCCTGCGGGGACATGGGGGCTGGTGGCCTGAGGGAGAGCCTGCGGGCCCGTGCGACCCCGTGGCGGGCCCGGGAGCCCGCAGGGCGCACCCGGCGGTACGGGCCGCGCGGCGCCCGGTCCACGGCCCCGTACGGACCCGGCGGGACCACCAGCGGGAAACCCCACCCCAGCGGGTGACACACGTCCCCGGGTGAGCCCCGTCACCTGCGCCTTCGCACAAGCAGGGCAGGGCCCGTCGCACATCGGGTCCCTGACCTCGTAAGGTCGTGTCCGTGTTGGAGGAGATGCGGATACGGTCGCTCGGAGTCATCGACGACGCAGTCGTCGAATTGTCGCCCGGCTTCACCGCCGTGACGGGTGAGACCGGTGCGGGCAAGACGATGGTGGTCACCAGCCTCGGGCTGCTGCTCGGTGGGCGCGCGGACCCCGCCCTCGTACGGATCGGCGCCAAGAACGCCGTCGTCGAGGGCCGGATCGCCGTACCCACGGGAGGAACGGCGATCCGGCGGGCCGAGGAGGCGGGAGCCGAACTCGACGACGGAGCGCTGCTGATCAGCCGTACCGTTTCGGCCGAAGGACGCTCCCGGGCGCACATCGGCGGACGGTCGGTGCCCGTGGGCGTACTGGCCGAACTCGCCGACGAGCTGGTCGCCGTGCACGGACAGACCGATCAGCAGGGGCTGCTCAAACTGTCCCGGCAACGGCAGGCCCTCGACCGGTACGCCGGGGACGCGGTCGCCGCGCCGCTCGCCAAGTACGCCGGTGCCTACCGCCGGCTGCGGGCGATCACGACGGAACTGGACGAGATCACCACCCGCGCTCGTGAGCGGGCCCAGGAAGCCGACATGCTGCGCTTCGGGCTCGAGGAGATCGCGGCGGTGGAGCCGCGCTCGGGCGAGGACACGGAACTGTCCGCGGAGGCCGAGCGGCTCGGCCACGCGGAGGCGCTGGCTTCGGCCGCCATCGCCGCGCACGCGGCGCTCGCCGGCAATCCGGAGGACCCCGAGGGCATCGACGCGGCGACCCTCGTCGCGGGTGCCCACCGGGCCCTGGAGGCCGTACGCGCGCACGACTCCGCGCTCGCCGGGCTGTCCGGACGGATCGGGGAGATCAACATCCTGCTGCGCGACGTGGCGGGAGAACTGGCCGGGTACGCCGACGACCTCGACGCCGATCCGCTGCGACTGTCGGCGGTCGAGGAGCGCCGGGCCGCGCTCACCCAGCTGACGCGGAAGTACGGCGAGGACGTCGACGCCGTACTGGCGTGGGCGGAGCAGAGCGCCGCGCGACTCCTCGAACTCGACGGCGACGACGAGCGGATCGGCGAGCTGACCGCCGAGCGGGACGCGCTCCGGGCCGAACTGGGCGGACTGGCACAAGCGTTGACGGACGCCCGGACGGAGGCCGCGGAACGGTTCGCGGCTGCCGTGACCGCCGAGCTGGCCTCGCTCGCCATGCCGCACGCACGCGTGTCGTTCGAGATCCGGCAGACCGACGACCCCGAGGGCGTGGAACTCGGCGGGCGGACCGTCGCGTACGGGCCCGCAGGCGTCGACGAGGTCGAGCTGCTGCTCGCGCCGCACCCCGGCGCACCGCCCCGGCCCATCGCCAAGGGGGCGTCCGGCGGTGAGCTCTCGCGGGTGATGCTCGCGGTGGAAGTGGTGTTCGCGGGGACCGATCCCGTACCGACGTATCTCTTCGACGAGGTCGACGCCGGGGTCGGCGGCAAGGCCGCGGTCGAGATCGGGCGGCGGCTGGCGCGGCTCGCCAGAAGCGCTCAGGTGGTCGTGGTGACGCACCTTCCGCAGGTGGCCGCGTTCGCGGACCGGCAACTGCTGGTCGAGAAGACGAACGACGGGTCGGTGACCCGGTCCGGGGTGAAGGTGCTGGAGGGGGAGGACCGCATCCGGGAGCTGTCCCGGATGCTGGCGGGACAGGAGGACTCGCAGACGGCTCGGGCCCACGCGGAGGAGTTGCTGGCCACGGCTCGGGCCGACGCGTAGCCGTCCGGCGGTGCACGCGCTCCCGCGGCGCGCCGGACCGGGGCCCTGCCGCGCCGAGGCCCTGCCGCGCCGAGGCCCTGCCGCGCCGGGGCCCTGCCGCGCCTCGCCGGGCCGGGGTTCGCCGGGCCGGGGTTCGGGGCCCGTGTCCTGGAGGGGATCCGCCCGTGCATCGGCTGCGCTCTGCCGCGCGCCCCGGTCTGGGTCCGGCCCCGCGTCCCGGTCGGCGTCCGGCTCTCCCGGGCCTGGCCGGGCTCCGCCCCTCGCGGTGGCGCCGGGCGCTACCCCCGTGTCCCGGGCCGGGTTCAGGCCCCGCGCCTCGGCTTGACCGCCTCGGCGGCCGCGGCCCTGGCGGCCCGCGTGGTCCGTCGTCCGCCGCGGTTCGCGGATGCCGCTCCGCGGCCGTTCTCCGTCCGTCCCTCCCGGCGCTTCGCGCCCGGCCTCCGGAGTGGCCCGCATGATCACTGTGTTCGGTACCGCCGCCGCGACCACCCGCGCCCTTCTCGCCGCCCTGCGGGCCGAGCCGCCGGGCGGCCCCGGTCGCTGGGAACGCGCGAACCACGCCGGCCGCACCGTCGAGCTGTACGCGGGTCCCGCGGTCGCCGTGGGCGCGGCGTTCGGAGCCGCCCTGGCCCACCGCGGGGCCGGATTCGCCGTCCTGGCCGCCGGTGCGTGCGGCGCGTACGACGACATCGCCGGGGCCGGTGACCCGCGGCGTGGGTTCCGGGCGCATCTCGGGGCGTTGCGGGACGGCGAAGTCACCAGTGGTGCCGTCAAGTTGTTCGGGATCTCGGCCGCCGGGCTGGTGGCGGGGGCGCTGCTGAAGGAGCGGCCCCTGGACCGGCTGCTCGCGGGAGTGGTGATCGCCGGGAGCGCGCACTTCGTGAACCTCGTCGATGTGCGTCCCGGGCGGGCCGCGGGCGCGGTGCTGGCACTGGGGGCGCCCGGAATGCTGCGGGGCGGGCGCTCCGGGAGGCTCGCCGCCGCCGTGACGGGTGCAGCGGCCGCGGTTCTCCCCGACGATCTCGGCGAGCGCGTGATGATCGGCGACACCGGCGCCCACGCGCTCGGAGCCGCGCTGGGCACCGCCGTGGTCGCGGGCAACGGGCGGGCCGGACTTCTCGCCCACGCCGTGGCACTGGTGGCCGCGACGGTGTGCGGGGAACAGGTCAGCGCCGTGGCGCGAGCCGGACGGCGCCCGCGCCAGGACCGGCCCTCCGCGCCCGTACGGGCCGCCCGCGCCCCCTGGCACCTCCGCCCCTCGGCGTCCGTCCCCCGCGGGAGCGACGGGGGCCCGCCGAGCCAGGCCGCCCCGGCCTGAGGGCAGCGAACCGCTCACCCGTGTGGGTGACAGGCGCCGTCGAGTGGGTCGGTGTCCGGCGCGGGGCGCTCCGATGGCGGTCCCGGAACACCCGTACGGCCTGGCATCCTTGGACGCAGTACACGGAGCACTACGTGCGGTACGCCCCCTCCGCAGACCTTTCTGTACGTTTCTCCGTGACCGTCCGACGCCGAACCAGGAGCCCCGGCCACGTGACCCACGTGAGCAGCCACCCACCGCACGGCCAGTCGCCGCTGCGCACCGTGCAGGTGCTCGGCGGCGGAAGCGCGGGCAGCAGCGCCCATGTGCGGTCGCTGGCCTCGGGCCTCGCCGCCCGTGGCGTGCGGGTCACCGTCTGCGCCCCGTCCGAGGCCGAGCGCACGTACGGATTCACCGATGTGGGAGCCCGGCACGTCCCGGTGGCCCGCAGTGGTGACCCCGGCTCCGTGGCGGCGCTGCGGATCGCCTGCGCGGACGCCGACCTCGTGCACGCGCACGGGCTGCACGCCGCGCTGCGGGCCGCGCTCGCGCTCAGCGGGCGGCACACCCCGCTCGTCGTCACCTGGCACACCCGTGCGCAGGCCGAGGGGGCGCGGGCCCATCTGCTGCGTCTGCTGGAGCGGCGCGTCGCGAGGGCCGCCGCCGTCGTCCTCGCCACCTCCTCGGACCTGGTGGACCGCGCCCGCAGTCGCGGGGCCCGGGACGCCCGGCTCTCCGCCGTCGCGATCCCGGCACCGCGCAAGGCCGTCGAACACGGGGACCCCGACCGGCTGCGCCACAAGGCGCGAGCCGAACTCGGCGCCACCGAACGCCCGTTGCTCATGGCGGTGGGCTCCCTCGACCGGCACCGCGGATACGGCACCCTGCTGGACGCCGCGCGCGCGTGGCGGGACCTCGACCCCGTGCCGCTCCTCGTGATCGCCGGCGAGGGGCCACTGCGTACGGTCCTCCAGGGGCGTGTCGAGGACGAGGAACTGCCGGTCCGGCTGCTCGGCCGGCGTGACGACGTCTCCGAGCTGCTGCCCGCCGCCGATCTCGTGCTGCTGTCGAGCGGCTGGGAATCCCGTTCCGTCCTCGCGCAGGAGGCCCTGCGCGCGGGCGTGCCGCTGGTGGCGACCGCGGTCGGCGGCATCCCCGAACTCGTGGGTGACGCCGCCGAACTCGTCCCGTACGCGGACCCGGGGGCGCTCGCCGCGGCCGTGGTGCGGCTCCTCGGCGATCCGGCGCGCCGGGAGCTGCTCCGCGAGAGGGGAGTGCGGCAGGCCGCCGGCTGGCCGACCGAGGACGAGACGGTGGCGCAAGTGCTCAGCGTCTACGACGAGTTGACCGAGGTACGGCCCCTCGTCTGAGGCCTCGGCAGACGGCGTCCGGCTCCTCGCGCGGGATTCAGGACACGTGCCTTCGTGCCCGTAGTGCCAGGCTCAACGCCAGTACCGTCTGCGGGTCGTCCAGGTCCGTACCCAGCAACTCCCCGATCCTGGCGAGCCGGTTGTAGAGGGTCTGCCGGTTGAGATGCAGCTCGCGGGCCGTCTCCGCCTTGCGGCCCGCGTGTGCCAGGTACGTCTCCAGGGTCGGCAGCAGCGGAGGCCTGGAACGGTGGTCGTGGTCGCGCAGGGGGCCGATGGCCCGGTCCACGAAGGCCGCCAGGTCCGGGTGGTCGCGCAGGCGCCAGAGGAGGAGGTCGATGTCGAGGCGGCGCGCGTCGTACCAGGGGCGGTCCGACAGGCCCTGCGCGGCCGTCGCCGTCTCCGCCGCGTGCCGCAGACCCGCCGAGGCCGCCGCCCAGCCGCCCGCGACGCCGACCACCACCACCGGGGGCAGCGCACCGGGCCGCTGCATCCCCGCGCGCTCCACGCCCGTCCGCAGCGCCAGTGCCACCCGGTCCGCGACCGCCTGGCGCTCGGACTCCGCACGCAGGCCGAGCAGGAGCGGGACACGGCCCTCGACGGGGCGTACGCCGAGCAGCACCGGTACCCCCACCGAGGCCAGTTCCTCCGCGACGGCCCGGGCCAGGACCGCCCAGCCTCCGCCGGGGGACAGGCCGTCGGCGAGCCGCATCACGACGGGCAGAAGCGGGCTCCCGCCCGGCTTGAAACCGAGCACGCGGGCCTGGGCGGGGGCGTCCTCCGCCTGGATACGGCCCTCCGCGAGGTCGGTCAGGAAGTCGCCGCGCCCACGTGCGGCGAGTTCCTCCTCCTGGCGGGCCTGCATCAACACGACGGCCAGGATGCCGGCGGCCCGCTCCGCTGCGATCCGGTGCACGGGAGCGATCGGTGAGCCGACCGGCAGCAGGACCAGCCGGGCCCGCACCGCGCCGGTTCCGGGGCCGCCGCCCGGCACGTCCACGAGCGTCGTCCCGGCGGGCGGCTGTTCCTTGTGCTGGCCGCGCAGCCCCTCCCACACCTGGAGCGGATCGGCGCCGGCGGAGCCGGATCCCGCGGCGTACAGGAGCTGTCCGTCCGGGGTCTCCAGGAAGACCGGGTTGCCGCTGAAGTCGGCCAGGATGCGCAGGACCTGGGGGACACCGCCGCCGCCGAGGAGCGCCTCGGTGCAGCGCCGGTGCACCTCCTCGGCCTGCTGGAGCAGCGCGTAGTGACCGTTGACGATCTCGGTGTGGATCTCCTCCGTGACCGCGACGAACGGCACTTCCCGGTGCAGCTGGACGAGGGGCAGGCCGGCCGAGCGGGCCGTCTCGACGAGGGCCGCGGGCAGTCGGGCGAAACGCGGGCCGAGTTCGACGACGAGCGCCGCGATCCCGCGCTCGGCCAGCGTCCGGACGAAGGCGCGCTGGTCGGCGGGGCGGGTGCCGAGGCCGTAGCCCGTGGTCAGGAGCAGTTCGCCGCCCTTGAGCAGTGACGCGATGTTCGGGACCTCGCCCGCGTGCACCCAGCGCACGGTGCGCTGCAGCCGGTCGGCTCCCGCGAGGATCTCGGGCAGCCCGCCGCGCAGCCCGGGCAGCTCCAGTGCCCGCTGCACGGTGATTCCGGCGCCCTGGGTGTCGAAGCTGCTGTCCGTACGGCTGTCCATGCTGCGGACGCTACCCGCGCACCCCGTGCGCGGGCACCTTCGAGGCCGGAGCCGCCGGGGGTCCGCCGGGCCGAGGGCGGTGCCAGGGCGTCCCTGCCGCGTCCGTGCGGCCACGCCGCGCGGCATCCCGCGCAACGGCCACGGCGGCCGCTGTTCGGCGGCCGCCGTATGTCGCCTCGTCCCGTCCCGGAGGGTCTAGCCGCCGTACGCCCCGCTCGCCGTCAGCCTCAGTGCCGTGTCGATCAGGGGCACGTGGCTGAAGGCCTGCGGGAAGTTGCCCACCTGGCGCTGGAGACGCGGGTCCCACTCCTCGGCCAGCAGGCCCAGGTCGTTGCGGAGCGCCAGCAGCCGCTCGAAGAGCTTGCGGGCCTCGTCGACCCGGCCGATCATCGCCAGGTCGTCCGCCATCCAGAACGAGCACGCGAGGAAGGCGCCCTCGTCGCCCTCCAGCCCGTCCACGCCCGCGTCCTCACCGGAGGTCGGGTAGCGCAGGATGAAGCCGTCGGAGGTGGACAGCTCGCGCTGGATCGCCTCGATGGTGCCGATCACGCGCTTGTCGTCGGGCGGCAGGAAGCCCATCTGCGGGATGAGGAGCAGCGAGGCGTCCAGTTCCCTGGAGCCGTACGACTGCGTGAACGTGTTGCGCTCCTTGTCGTAGCCCTTCTCGCACACGTCCCGGTGGATGTCGTCGCGCAGTTCGCGCCACTTCTCCAGGGGTCCGTCCGCGTCGCCCGACTCGATGAGCTTGATGGTGCGGTCGACCGCGACCCAGGCCATCACCTTGGAGTGCACGAAGTGCCGGCGCGGACCGCGGACCTCCCAGATGCCCTCGTCCGGCTGGTCCCAGTGGTCCTCCAGATAGCGGATCAGCTTCAACTGGAGCAGCGAGGCGTAGTCGTTGCGGGACAGGCCGGTCATGTGGGCCAGGTGCAGGGCCTCGGTGACCTCGCCGTACACGTCGAGCTGGAGCTGGTGCGCGGCGCCGTTGCCGACCCGTACCGGGCCCGAATTCTCGTATCCGGGAAGCCAGTCGAGTTCCGCCTCGCCCAACTCCCTTTCGCCCGCGATGCCGTACATGATCTGGAGGTTCTCCGGGTCGCCCGCGACCGCGCGCAGCAGCCACTCGCGCCAGGCCCTGGCCTCCTCGCGGTATCCGGTGCGCAGCAGGGAGGAGAGAGTGATCGCGGCGTCGCGCAGCCAGGTGTAGCGGTAGTCCCAGTTGCGTACGCCACCGATCTCCTCCGGCAGGGAGGTGGTGGGCGCCGCCACGATGCCGCCCGTGGGCGCGTACGTCAGGGCCTTGAGGGTGATCAGCGAGCGGACGACGGCCTCGCGGTAGGGGCCGTGGTAGGTGCACTGGTCGACCCAGTCGCGCCAGAACTCCTCGGTGGCCTCCAGGGCCTGCTCGGGCTCGGGCAGCGCGGGGGGCTGCTTGTGCGAGGGCTCCCACGAGATGGTGAACGCGATCCGGTCACCGGGTGCCACCGTGAAGTCGGCGTACGTGGTCAGCGCCTTGCCGTAGGTCTCGCAGGGGGTGTCGAACCACACCGAGTCCGGTCCGGCCACGGCGACCGTGCGTCCCTCGTGCTTGTGCACCCAGGGCACCACGCGCCCGTAGCTGAACCGCATCCGCAGCGCGGAGCGCATCGGGACGCGGCCCGTGACGCCTTCCACGATGCGGATGAGCTGCGGCGCGCCGTCGCGGGGTGGCATGAAATCGGTCACGCGGACCGTGCCGCGGGGGGTGTCCCACTCGGATTCGAGGATCAGCGAGTCGCCGCGGTACGAGCGGCGTGCCGCCGTCGGCGGTTCGGCGTCGGCCGCGTGGGCCGGGCCGAGCCGCCAGAATCCGTGTTCCTCCGTGCCGAGCAGTCCCGCGAAGATGGCATGGGAGTCGAAGCGGGGCAGGCACAGCCAGTCCACCGTGCCGTCCCGGCAGACCAGCGCTGCGGTCTGCATGTCTCCGATGAGTGCGTAGTCCTCGATGCGCCCGGCCACGTGCATCTCCAGTCGAACGGCCACGTCGCCCCCCGCGAGGGGCGGTCGCTCTGCGGTCAGGGGAACGTTCAAAACGTTAGAAGGTTGAATGTAAGAACGTTGGTGAAGCGTCGCTGCGGAACGTCAATTATTGGTCCGATTGTCGTTGCGAAACGAACTGACGAGCCTTCGTTGTTCCGGGATACGGGCGGGGATGGTGCCGTGTGTCGGCCGGGCTCGGCAGCGAGTGTCCGAGCAGGATACGACGCACGTGGAAGATCCGCGTGCCGCTCCCGGTATCCCGGGTGGGCCGATCGAGTGAGTGGCGTGCGGGGTTCGTGTCGACGTGTGTGCAGAGCGTGGCCGGAAGCGGCCTCGCCGGGTCGCTGATACCCTGGTAGCCCGTGGACCGGTGGGCAAGAAACCCCCGAACCGCAGCGACGGCGCCTCCGAAGAATTCTCGGACACCACGCCGGCACGCACCCCAGACCGCGACCACGGGAGCCCCCTCTTGGCCATGCCGCCCGCCGCTTTCCGAAGCAGCAACGCCACGACGACCAAGCACATCTTCGTCACCGGGGGTGTCGCCTCCTCCCTCGGCAAGGGTCTGACCGCCTCCAGCCTGGGCGCGCTGCTCAAGGCGCGCGGGCTGCGGGTCACCATGCAGAAGCTCGACCCGTATCTGAACGTCGACCCCGGCACCATGAACCCGTTCCAGCACGGTGAGGTGTTCGTCACCAACGACGGTGCCGAGACCGACCTGGACATCGGACACTACGAGCGCTTCCTCGACGTCGACTTGGACGGCTCCGCCAATGTCACTACAGGACAGGTGTACTCGACGGTCATCGCCAAGGAGCGGCGCGGCGAGTACCTGGGCGACACGGTCCAGGTCATCCCGCACATCACCAACGAGATCAAGCACCGCATCCGCCGTATGGCCACCGACGACGTCGACGTCGTGATCACCGAGGTCGGCGGCACGGTCGGCGACATCGAGTCGCTGCCGTTCCTGGAGACGGTCCGCCAGGTCCGTCACGAGGTGGGCCGCGACAACGTGTTCGTCGTGCACATCTCGCTCCTCCCGTACATCGGCCCGTCCGGTGAGCTGAAGACGAAGCCGACCCAGCACTCGGTCGCGGCGCTGCGCAACATCGGTATCCAGCCGGACGCGATCGTGCTGCGCGCCGACCGTGAGGTGCCGACCGCGATCAAGCGCAAGATCTCGCTGATGTGCGACGTGGACGAGGCGGCCGTGGTCGCGGCCATCGACGCGAAGTCGATCTACGACATCCCGAAGGTCCTGCACACCGAGGGCCTGGACGCGTACGTCGTCCGCAAGCTGGACCTGCCGTTCCGTGACGTGGACTGGACGACCTGGGACGACCTGCTCGACCGCGTGCACAGCCCCGAGCACGAGATCAACATGGCGCTGGTCGGCAAGTACATCGACCTGCCCGACGCCTACCTTTCGGTCACCGAGGCGCTCCGCGCGGGCGGCTTCGCCAACAAGGCCCGTGTGAAGATCAAGTGGGTCACCTCGGACGACTGCAAGACCCCGGCGGGCGCCGCGAAGCAGCTCGGTGACGTCGACGCGATCTGCATCCCCGGCGGCTTCGGCGACCGTGGTGTGTCGGGCAAGGTCGGAGCGATCCAGTACGCCCGCGAGAACAGGATCCCGCTGCTCGGCCTCTGTCTCGGCCTGCAGTGCATCGTGATCGAGGCCGCGCGCAACCTGGCCGGCATCCCGGACGCCAACTCCACCGAGTTCGACTCCGCCACCGCCCACCCGGTCATCTCCACCATGGCCGAGCAGCTCGACATCGTGGCCGGCGAGGGCGACATGGGCGGGACGATGCGCCTGGGCATGTACCCGGCCAAGCTCGCGGAGGGCTCCATCGCGCGGGAGGTGTACGACGGCAAGGAGTACGTCGAGGAGCGCCACCGGCACCGCTACGAGGTGAACAACGCCTACCGCGGCGAGCTGGAGCAGAAGGCCGGTCTGCAGTTCTCCGGCACCTCCCCGGACGGCAAGCTCGTGGAGTACGTCGAGTACCCCCGCGAGGTGCACCCCTACCTGGTCGCGACCCAGGCGCACCCCGAGCTGCGCTCCCGCCCGACCCGCCCGCACCCGCTCTTCGCCGGACTGGTGAAGGCCGCGGTACAGCGCAAGACGGGCAAGTAGCACCAGGGTTGTACGGTGGCCGGGGTGTGCGCCTCGTGGGGCACACACCCCGGTTTCGGTCGTTCTCGTCACCGGGACCGGTTTCTTTTGCACGTGTGGGAGGACAGGGCATGACGATCAAGGACACCGCCGAGGAGTGGGAGGTCAGGGCCACCGCGACCCCCTTCGTCGGCAACAAGACCTCCGTCCGCACGGACGACGTGGTCATGCCCGACGGGTCGGTCGCCCGGCGCGACTACCAGGTCCATCCCGGCTCCGTGGCCGTCGTGGCCCTGGACGGCCAGGACCGGGTGCTGGTGCTGCGTCAGTACCGTCACCCCGTGCGTCAGAAGCTCTGGGAGATCCCGGCCGGTCTGCTCGACGTCCCCGGTGAGAACCCCCTGCACGCCGCCCAGCGCGAGCTGTACGAGGAGGCGCACGTCAAGGCCGAGAACTGGCGTGTGCTGACCGACGTCTACACCACTCCCGGCGGCTGTTCCGAGGCCGTACGCGTCTTCCTCGCCCGCGACCTCTCCGAGGCGGAGGGGGAGCGCTTCGAGGTCGAGGACGAGGAGGCCGACATGGAGCTGGCCCGGGTCCCCGTCGACGAACTCGTCCGGGGCGTCCTCGGCGGCGACCTCCACAACGACTGCCTCGTCGTCGGCGTCCTCTCGCTGCTCGCCGCACGGGCCGGGGACGGACTCGACGCGCTGCGCCCGGCCGAGGCGCCCTGGCCGGCGCGCCCGTTCGAGGCCTGACGGCCACCCCGCCCCTTCGAGGCCCGGCCCGGCCTGTGCCCCTTCGAGGCCCGGCCTGTGTCCGTCCGAGGCCCGGCAGGACCTGAAGGGGCGCCCTGGACACCCCTTCTGGTGTTGCCCGCTGTCATCGGCGGTCCTCCCGGGGCACCCCGGTGACCCCGGTGACCTCGGCGCCTTCCGGCGTCCTCCCGCGGCACGTGGCACACCCGTCCTGTCCTACGATCGGCTGATCCGATCGGGGGACGTCCCCGCCGTGCTCCGCACGGTTCGTCGCAGAGCGTGAACTAGGCTCTGGAAACGCCCGAACCGGAGTCCCGGCGGGCTTGCGCGTGCAGTGGGACGGGAGTGTGGCCCGTGACAGATCAGGCAGTGGACACGGACGGCGCGAAAGCGTCGTCGGCAGGGCGGCGTCCGGCTGCCGGGTCCGCTCCTACCAAGGGTCAGTTCCTCGGCCGTGCAAGAGAGTTGAAGGAACTCCGGGCCGACATCCAACGGGCCGGACTGGACACCCTCGCGGGCCGCAAAGCCCCTCGCGCGCGGGTGCTGCTCATCGCCGGCAAGCCCGGTTCGGGCCGCACCGCGCTCGCCGGGGAACTCGTCCGGCAGGTCGCCGAGAGTTACCCGGACGGGGTGCTGCGGGCCCGGCTCGCCGAACCCGACGGCACCCCGGTGCCCACCGAGCGCACCGCGCGGGAACTCCTCACGGCCCTGGAGCTGCCCGCGCCGCCCGGAGCCGGCGCCGAGGACCTGAGCGCGGCGGTGCGCGACGCCCTCGCCACCCGCCGCGCCCTGCTCCTGCTCGACGACGCGGCCGACGCCGAGCAGGTCGACGTCCTGCTGCCCGACACCCCCGAGTGCCTGGTGGTCGCCGTCTCCGGAGGACCGCTGACCGGCATCGCGGACGTCCGCCCCTGCACCCTGGGCGGCCTCGACACCAAGTCCGCGCTGGAACTCCTGGAGCGCTTCGCGGGCTCGGTCCGCATCACCGTCGACCCGCTCGCCGCGGAAGGGCTCGTCGAGGAGTGCGCGGGCCAGCCCGGCGCCCTGGCGCTGGCGGGCGGCTGGCTCGCGGCACACCCCACCGCGGCCGTCGCCGACCTCGCCAAGCAACTGCGCGCGGACGGCGAGGAGGGCTCGCCGTCCGCCCGGATCTTCCGGCTCACGTACACCGGGCTGCCCGCCGCCTCCGCGCGGACCCTGCGACTGCTCTCGCTCGCGCCGGCCGGGCTCGTCGACCCGCACACCGCGTCCGCGCTCGCCGGATGCTCGGTCGACGCCGCCCGCGGCGCGCTGGACGACTTCGCCGCGCTCGGGCTCCTGCGGACGGTCGAGTCGCCGCTGCCCGAGTACGAGGTCCCCGGCTTCCTGATGCCGCTGCTGCGTGCCCTCACCGAGAGCGAGGACCGCCCGGCCGAGCTTCAGCTGGCCCGCGCCCGGATGCTGGAGCGGACCGTGCGGCTGCTGGTGTCCTGTCGCGCGATCACCGAGACCGACAGCTCGCCGGCCCGCGAGAAGCTCGCCGGAATGCCCCGCGCGCTGCGCTTCCCGAACCCGAGGGCCGCCGAGGACTGGCTGCGGATCCGGCAGCCCGCGCTGCTGGCCGCCGCCCGGGTCGCGGTCGCCGACGGCGAGCTGGACACCCTGGCCCGCCGCCTGATGGCCGCGCTGGTACGGGCCCTGGTGGTCCACTTCGGCACCCGGGCCGCGGCACCCGAGCTGTACGGCATCCACCGGCTCGTGCTCGATGTCGCCGAGCGGCGCAGGCTGCCGCGGGAGCGGGCCGCGGCCCTGCTGAACCTGGCCGACCTGGACGAGCGCACCGGTCGTACGGCGGCGGCCCTGGCCCGCTACCGGGCCGCGCTCGACGCCGCGCGCGAGGCGAACGACCCGTACGCGATCGGCCGGGCGACGGAATCCGTGGGCGGCGCCCACCTGGAGCTCGGGGACTTCGACCGGGCCGCCGACTGGTACGGCCGGGCGCTCGCCCAGCGCCTGGCGCGCGACGAGCGGCTGGACGCCGCCCGGCTCTACGGCCGGATCGCCACCGCGCACACCTACGCGGGCCGCTACGGCGAGGCGCTGCGCAACTGGCGCGCCGCCGTCACCGGACACCGCAGGAACGGCGATGTGGCCGCCCAGGCACGGGCGTTGAGCGAGCTGGCGCGGGTGCAGGAGTACGCGGGGCGGCCTGAGGAGTCGCTGCGCACCTGCCAGGACGCCGTCGAGTGGGCCCGCCGCGCCGAGGACCTGCGGCTGCAGGCCGCGCTGCAGCTCCGGCTGGCCGACACCCTGGACCGGCTCGGCGACCCCGCCGCGGCCCGGCTGCACCGCGGGGCGGCCGGGCGCATGCTGGGTGATGAGCTCCCGGAGAGCGAGATCGCCATGGAACAAGGCGATGATGCCTGCGAAATCCGCAGTGCATCCGCAGAAGATTGATGCATTGAAAGGCTAGACAGAGGGAATCCCTTCATTAGACTGGCTCCGCCGCGTTCTTTCGTGGCGTCTCCCGGCGCGTTCGTGCATCCGGGTATGACATGCATTGCCCCGGCTTGCGTCGCCCCGGCCGTGCAACGCCCCGCAACCCTCTGAGTCAAGGACCGTGATCGACGTGAAGGTCGGTATCCCCCGCGAGGTCAAGAACAACGAGTTCCGGGTGGCCATCACCCCCGCCGGCGTCCACGAGCTGGTGCGCCACGGCCACCAGGTCTTCGTCGAGCAGAACGCCGGTGTCGGCTCCTCGATCACGGACGACGAGTACGTCTCCGCCGGTGCGCGGATCCTCCCCACCGCCGACGAGGTGTGGGCCACCGCCGACCTGCTGCTGAAGGTCAAGGAGCCCATCGCGGAGGAGTACCACCGCCTCCGCAAGGACCAGACGCTCTTCACCTACCTCCACCTGGCCGCCTCCAAGGAGTGCACGGACGCGCTCCTGGAGTCCGGCACCACGGCGATCGCGTACGAGACGGTCGAGCTGCCCAGCCGCGCGCTGCCCCTGCTGGCCCCGATGTCCGAGGTCGCGGGCCGGCTCGCCCCGCAGGTCGGCGCCTACCAGCTGATGCGCGCCAACGGCGGCCGCGGCGTGCTGCCGGGCGGCGTTCCCGGCGTGCTGCCCGCCAAGGCCGTCGTCATCGGCGGCGGCGTCTCCGGCTGGAACGCCGCGCAGATCGCCATCGGCATGGGCTTCCAGGTGACCCTGCTCGACCGCGACATCAACAAGCTCAAGGAGGCGGACAAGATCTTCGGCACGAAGATCCAGACCGTCGTCTCCAACGCCTTCGAGCTGGAGAAGGCATGCCTCGAGGCCGACCTCGTCATCGGTGCGGTCCTCATCCCGGGCGCCAAGGCCCCGAAGCTGGTCACCAACGAACTCGTCTCGCGCATGAAGCCGGGAAGTGTCCTTGTCGACATCGCGATCGACCAGGGCGGCTGCTTCGAGGACTCGCGTCCGACCACGCACGCCGAGCCGACCTTCCCGGTCCACAACTCGGTCTTCTACTGCGTCGCCAACATGCCCGGCGCCGTGCCGAACACCTCGACGTACGCGCTGACCAACGCGACGCTGCCGTACATCGTGGAGCTCGCCAACCGCGGCTGGGCCGAGGCCCTGCGTCGCGACCACGCACTGGCCAAGGGCCTCAACACGCATGAGGGCAAGGTCGTTTACCGCGAGGTCGCCGAGGCCCACGGCCTGGAGCACGTGACCCTGGAGTCCCTGCTCGACTGACCCCGTCCGGCCGGGCCGCCACCGCGCGGTCGTGGACCGGCCGACGAGCAAAAGGCGATACGTCAACACAGGTCGTCAACGTCCCGCATCCGGCCGGACCTTGCCCAGCAAGGTCCGGCCGGATGTGTGTCGGGTCACTTTGCGACACTCGATCAACTCGCCACGAACGTAACTCTTCGACCGATTCGCACACCGGTGAAACCTGCTGTGCGACGGCCTTACGCCCTTGACAGAGGGGTGTTCGGTTGCCGACACATCGGGTCGGGTCCGGCGGATTGTGTTGCTGCGGAGCGGTGACACGCCATAGAGTCGCCAACCGTCGGCATGGTGCCACGCTGACCTATCGAGAAGTTTCCTGGTCACCAAGGAGGTAAGACGACTTGTGAATGAGTCGACATTTACTCCCGGGGGTGGTCAACCAGGAATGCCGGCGCGGGGCCAGGGCCCCATGGGGCTCGAGGCTGTCGGCTCCGTCGCTGTCCGAACCTTCGCAGCCCATCAGAGTCCCCGGATGACTCAGACAGCACACCCGAGCATGGATGGCCATCACGTGAACGCCATGGCCGGCAACGGAAGTGGCGAGAACCGCACCCACTTCGCCGACTACGACGAACTGCCCGAGGGGCACTTCTACGACCCCGACGCCGAGTACGAGCCCGATCCGGAGTACGCGGCCACGCTCGCGCCCGACGCGGCCCGCCAGCGCCGTGAGCGCGTGGGCCCGACCGGACGGCCGCTGCCGTACTTCCCGATCCCGGGCCCGCTGACCGACCACGGCCCCGCGAAGATCATCGCGATGTGCAACCAGAAGGGCGGCGTCGGCAAGACGACGTCGACCATCAACCTGGGTGCCGCGCTCGCGGAGTACGGGCGCCGGGTCCTGCTCGTCGACTTCGACCCGCAGGGCGCGCTCTCGGTCGGTCTCGGCGTCAACCCGATGGAGCTCGACCTCACCGTCTACAACCTGCTCATGGAGCGGGGCATGGCGGCCGACGAGGTGCTCCTGAAGACGGCGGTCCCGAACATGGACCTGCTGCCCAGCAACATCGACCTGTCCGCCGCCGAGGTGCAGCTCGTCTCCGAGGTCGCGCGCGAGTCCACCCTGCAGCGCGCCCTGAAGCCGCTGATGGCCGACTACGACTACATCGTGATCGACTGTCAGCCCTCGCTGGGCCTGCTCACCGTCAACGCCCTGACGGCGGCGCACAAGGTGATCGTGCCGCTCGAGTGCGAGTTCTTCGCGCTGCGTGGTGTCGCGCTGCTCACCGAGACCATCGAGAAGGTCCAGGAGCGGCTCAACCCCGAGCTGGAGCTCGACGGCATCCTCGCGACCATGTACGACTCCCGTACGGTGCACAGCCGTGAGGTGCTCGCACGGGTGGTCGAGGCCTTCGACGATCACGTCTACCACACGGTGATCGGCCGGACCGTCCGCTTCCCGGAGACCACCGTCGCGGGTGAGCCGATCACCACGTACGCCTCCAACTCCGTCGGTGCCGCCGCCTATCGCCAGCTCGCCAGGGAGGTGCTCGCCCGGTGTCACGCCGAGTGAGTCTGCCGGGGGCCGACGAACTGTTCCGTACCACCGGGGGCATGGCGCTCCAGGCCTCCAGTCCCACCCGCCGGGCCAACGGTGAGGCCCGGGTGCCGGCTCCGGCCGGCGAGAGCGATCCGGCCGCCGTCGCGGACGACGCGCCGCATTCGGTGCCCGTGCGGGGCGGCGACGGCGAGGGCGACGAACACGTCGCGGCCGACTCCGACGCCGACGCGGGGGAGTCGCGCAGCCGGGGCACGGCTCCGGAGCGCTCGGCGCGGCGCCAGGCGACGCAGGAAGGTTCAGGCGCCGGTTCCGCCGCCGCCCAGCAGCAGTCCCGCAAGCGTCAGCGCGCCGCCAACCGGCGGCCCAGCGGGCGTGAGCGGCACGACGAGAAGATCACGGTGTACGTGTCCGCCGAGGAACTCATGGACCTCGAGCACGCCCGTCTGGTGCTGCGCGGGGAGCACGGGCTCGCGGTCGACCGCGGCCGGATCGTCCGTGAGGCGGTCGCGGTCGTGCTGGCCGATCTCGAATCCCGCGGGGACGCGAGCATTCTCGTACGACGGCTCCGCGGGCGGTAGCGGTAGCCTGCGACGGCTATGACCTCGAACGACGCCCCCGTCCCCGCCGTCGGCTCCGCCGGCCGCCGACGTGTGCTCGGCCGAGGGCCGGGGGCCGGTCCGGCTCCCGACGTACCGGCCGACGTACCGGCTGGCGCGCCGACCGTCGCGGAACCGGCCGACGAGTCCGCACCGGCCGACGAATCCGCCGAGGGGTCGGCCGAGCCGAGGTTTCCCGCGGAGCCCGAACCACCGACCGGCCCGGCGGCGCAGTCCGCCCCGGAGCCGCGATCCGACCCGGAGCCACGATCCGACCCGAGGGCCGCCGCGGAGCCCGTTCCCGCGTCGGAGCTCCCAGCCGCTCAAGACGGCCCGGAAGCCGGGACCGGGTCTGAGATCTCGGTCACACACAGTACGTCCGCCGGTTACGGGACCCCCGCCGGCCCCGAGGGCTCCGCCGAGACCGGTTCCCCGGTCGGCGAGGAAGCCGCGACCGCCGTCGACCCGGGGATCGGAGCCGGAGCCGGAGATGTGCCGGAGGCCGATGCGGCGGAGGCCGGTGACGGCGTTTTCAAGGTGCGGCTGGCCAACTTCGAGGGCCCCTTCGACCTGCTGCTGCAGTTGATCTCGAAGCACAAGATGGACGTCACGGAAGTGGCGCTGTCGCGGGTGACCGACGAGTTCATGGCCCACATCAGGGCGATGGGACCGGACTGGGACCTCGACCAGACGACCGAGTTCCTGGTCGTCGCGGCGACCCTGCTCGATCTCAAGGCCGCGCGGCTGCTGCCCGCCGCGGAGATCGAGGACGAGGCCGACCTGGCCCTGCTGGAGGCCCGGGACCTCCTCTTCGCCCGGCTGCTGCAGTACCGCGCGTACAAGCGGATCGCGGACATCTTCAACGCGCGCCTCGACGAGGAGGCCCGCCGCTATCCCCGTACCGTCGGCCTCGAACCCCATCACGCCGAACTGCTGCCCGAGGTCGTCATCAGCATCGGGGCGGAGGGATTCGCCAGGCTCGCCGTGAAGGCGATGCAGCCCAGGCCCAAGCCGCAGGTGTACGTCGACCACATCCACGCCCCGCTGGTCAGCGTGCGGGAACAGGCGGAGTTCGTGGTGGCGCTGCTGCGCGAACACGGGGAGACGAGCTTCCGCGACCTGGTGGCGGACACCGCCGACACCCTCACCGTCGTGGCCCGTTTCCTGGCCCTCCTGGAGCTCTACCGGGAGAAGGCGGTCGCCCTGGACCAGGAGGAGGCGCTGGGGGACCTGATGGTGCGCTGGACGGGCGGGGACGGCGCCGAGGAACCCCGGGTGACGGACGAGTTCGACCGGCCGCCCGAGGCAGCGAAGGAAGACGCCAGGAAGGAGAAGGCGTGAGCGAGCAGACCAGCCGGATCCCGGCGGGTCCGGACACCGTCGCCGACCTCGATCTCCGGCCCGCCCTGGAGGCCGTGCTCATGGTCGTGGACGAACCCGCGACCGAGGAGCACCTCGCGAAGATCCTGGAGCGGCCGAGACGACAGGTCGCGGACGCGCTGCGGGAGCTGGCCGACGAGTACACCGTCCAGGGCCGCGGCTTCGAGCTGCGGCTCATCGCAGGCGGCTGGCGTTTCTACTCCCGGCCCGCGTACGCGGCGGCCGTGGAACGTTTCGTCCTGGACGGCCAGCAGGCGCGCCTCACCCAGGCGGCCCTGGAGACCCTGGCGGTCGTCGCGTACCGCCAGCCGGTCAGCCGTTCCAGGGTCTCGGCGGTCCGCGGAGTCAACTGCGACGGGGTGATGCGCACCCTGTTGCAACGCGGTCTGGTCGAGGAGGCGGGCACGGAACCCGAAACAGGTGCGATCCTGTACACGACGACGAACTACTTCCTGGAGCGAATGGGCCTGCGCGGTCTGGACGAGCTCCCGGAGCTCGCACCCTTCCTTCCGGAAGCGGACGCGATCGAAGCAGAGACGCTGGAAGGGGTCCCGTCGTTCGATCCGGACGTACCGGATGCAGACGCAGACGACACGACGACGACGGAACTTTGATGCGAAGCAGTGGCAGTGGCAGTGGCAGGAACAGCGGGCGCGGCAACCCGCGGGGAGCCGGGGGGAGCGGCGGCGCGCGTGGCAGCGGCGGCCAGCGTGGCGCCGGCGGCCAGCGTGGCACCGGCGGGAGCGGCAGCCCGCGGGGAGCCGGCTCCCAGCCGAGGAGCGACGCGGGGCGCGACGACCAGCCGAAGCGTCCCAGCAAGCCCCGTCCCGAGGAGCGTCGCTACGACGTGGGCCCCGGGGGCACACACGAAGGCCCGAAGTCCGGGCGCGGCGCCTCGGCGCGCGGTGGCGCGAAGGGCGGCCCCAAGCAGGGCCAGCAGCGCGGCGGCCGTACGGAGCCGGCGCGCTCGCGTGAGTACGAGACGCGGGCCGAGGAGCGCAACCGGGACCGGTACGCGGGCAAGCCCGAGGTGAAGACGCCCAAGACCTTCCCCGGCGCCGAGCAGGAGGGCGAGCGTCTGCAGAAGATCCTCGCGCGAGCGGGCTACGGCTCCCGGCGTGCCTGCGAGGAGCTCGTCGAGCAGGCGCGGGTCGAGGTCAACGGCGAGATCGTCCTGGAGCAGGGTCTCCGTGTCGACACGGACAAGGACGAGATCAAGGTCGACGGGCTGACGGTCGCGACGCAGTCGTACCAGTTCTTCTCGCTGAACAAGCCTGCCGGTGTCGTCTCCACGATGGAGGACAACGAGGGCCGTCAGTGCCTCGGCGACTACGTGACGAACCGCGAGACACGGCTCTTCCACGTCGGGCGGCTCGACACCGAGACCGAGGGCGTCATCCTGCTCACCAACCACGGCGAGCTGGCGCACCGGCTGACCCACCCGAAGTACGGCGTGAAGAAGGTCTACCTCGCGCACATCGTGGGCCCGATCCCGCGCGACCTGGGCAAGCGGCTCAAGGACGGCATCCAGCTGGAGGACGGGTACGCGAAGGCGGACCACTTCCGTGTCGTCGAGCAGACCGGCAAGAACTACCTGGTCGAGGTGACCCTCCACGAGGGCCGCAAGCACATCGTGCGCCGCATGCTCGCCGAGGCCGGCTTCCCGGTGGACAAGCTCGTACGCGTCGCCTTCGGCCCGATCACCCTCGGCGACCAGAAGTCGGGCTGGCTGCGCCGTCTGTCGAACACCGAGGTCGGCATGCTCATGAACGAGGTCGGCCTCTAGGAGCGTCCGTCCAGAGCGCCCGTCGCGGGCGACACCCGTCGTATCGGCCGGTCCCGGGAGTGTCCAGGGGCCGGCCGACGCGTATCCGGACGCGGGGCGCGAAGAGCGCGGCTCCCCGGTCGGCCGGGGAGCCGTGGGCGCGGCGGCCGTGTGCCCAGGGAGGCTCTGGCGGCCCCGGGGAGGCGCGGGGGCCCGTGTTCCGCGGCCCCGGGCCGCGCGGCCGTCAGCGGGCCCTCAGGGGCCGCCGGCGCCCTTTCGGTGACGCGCGCCGTCGCGCGCCGGGCCCGGACCAGGGCGCAGATCGCGGGGATTCCGGTTCCCGGAGGGTTGTGGGCGGCCCGCCGGGCTCTTTACAGTCGTACTGACCATTAATTGGGGCGGCGGTGTGTCGTCCGGACGGGAGGGCGGGGGCGGTGGGGATGCTCGCGCGGCGGGGCCGCTCGCCCGGCGCCGGCCCGCCCGGGGGTTACGACAAGTACGCGTTCGAACCCTTCGCCGTGGCCGTGGACCTGGCCGTCCTGACGATCCGCGCCGACGCGCTCGAGGTGCTGCTCGTCGAGCGGGGGCAGGAGCCGTACGCGGGCCACTGGGCGCTTCCCGGCGGGTTCGTGCTGCCGGCCGAGTCCGCGGAGACGGCAGCACGCCGCGAGCTCGCCGAGGAGACCGGCCTGTCGGACCTCTCGCGCCTGCACCTGGAGCAGCTGCGGACCTACAGCGACCCCGGCCGCGACCCCAGGATGCGGGTCGTCTCCGTCGCGTTCGCCGCGCTGCTCCCCGACCCGCCCGAACCGCACGGCGGTGGTGACGCGGCGCAGGCCCGGTGGCAGCCGTACCGCACGCCCGGCCCGCTCGCCTTCGACCACGACCGCATCCTCGCCGACGCCCACGAACGCGTCGGCGCCAAGCTCGAGTACACCTGTCTCGCCACCTCCTTCTGCCCGCCCGAGTTCACCCTCGGCGAGCTGCGGCGGGTCTACGAGACGGTGTGGGACACCGCCCTCGACCGGCCCAACTTCCGGCGCAAGGTCCTCGCCACGCCCGGTTTCGTCGAACCGGTCCCGGGTGCCGCCCGGCTCACCGGAGGCCGCGGCAAACCCGCCGCGCTCTACCGCGCGGGCGGCGCCACCGCCCTGCACCCGCCCCTGCTGCGTCCCCCTTCGGAAGGACGGCCCTGATGACCACCACCCCGACGCTCGCGAAGCACGCCGCCACCGGGTCCCTGCTGGGCCTCGCCCTCGGCGACGCGCTGGGCTTCCCGACCGAGTTCGACGACATACCGTCGATCCTCGCCAAGTGCGGCCCCTGGCGGGAGATGGCACTGCCCAGGCCCGCGATCGTCACCGACGACACCCAGATGACGCTGGCGCTGGGGCGGGGCCTGCGCACGGCCATGGACCGCGGCCTGCTCGGACCGCTGCGGATGGAACGGGCGGTGCGCGAGGAGTTCGTGGACTGGTACCTGTCCCCGGACAACAACCGCGCCCCCGGCCGCACCTGCCTGGTCGCCTGCAACCTCCTGAAGGACGAGAGCCGCCCCTGGCAGGACGCCAGCCAGATCGGCTCCAAGGGGTGCGGCGCCAACATGCGGGTGGCACCGGTGGGGCTCGTACAGGGGCTGAGCGACGAACAGCGGTCGGGCGCGGCACAGTTGCAGGCGGCACTCACCCACGGTCATCCCACCGCGCTCGCCGCCTCGGACCTCACCGCCCACGCCGTCCGGCTCCTCGTGCAGGGCGCCGACCCCGGCGAACTGGTCGGGCTGCTGCGCGCGTACGCCGAGGAGAGCCGCGGCCACTACCGCTCCCGCTGGCTCGGCGACCTGTGGACCCGCAGCCAGGACCCCACGCCGGAGCACTTCATCGAGCGCGGCTGGGACGAGTGCCTGGGCGCGCTGGACCGGCTCCGGGACGCCCTGCGCGCCCCCTCGCCCGGGACCGACCCCTGCCTGGCCACCGGAGCGGGCTGGGTCGCCGAGGAGGCGCTCACCACCGGCCTGCTCTGCTTCCTGCTCTTCGTCGACGAGCCGGTCACCGCGCTGCGCCGGGCGGCCTGCACCTCCGGCGACTCCGACTCGATCGCCTGTCTGGCGGGCGCGTTCGCGGGCGCCCACCACGGTTCGGACGTCTGGCCGACCGAGTGGGCCGACCGCATCGAGTACCAGAGCGACCTCATGTCCCTCGGGGCGCTCTGGGATGCTTGACGGATGATCGACGACGTCCTGGACATCGACCTCTCCGGGGTGGTGGCCGAGCAGCCCGACCCGGTGCTGTTCGCCACCGTCTCCGGGGCACATCTGTACGGTTTCCCCTCGCGCGACTCGGACGTCGACCTGCGGGGCGTGCACCTGCTGCCGGCGGCCGAACTGGTCGGACTGCGCGAGCCGGAGGAGACCCGGTCGCGGATGTGGGACCGGGACGGCGTCGAGATGGACCTCGTCACCCACGACCTGCGCAAGTTCGTACGGCTGATGCTGCGGCGCAACGGCTATGTGCTGGAGCAGCTGCTCTCGCCCCTGGTCGTGCACACCGGCGAGGCCCACCGCGAGCTGGTCTCGCTCGTCCCGGGCGTCCTGACCCGTCATCACGCCCACCACTACCGGGGGTTCGCGACGACACAGTGGCGGCTGTTCGGGAGGACCGGTGAACTCAAGCCGCTGCTCTACACGTTCCGGGTGCTGCTCACCGGCATCCATCTGATGCGCAGCGGCGAGGTGCGGGCCGATCTGCGCGCACTCGTGGCGGAGGCGGGCGCTCCCCCGTATCTGCCGGATCTGATGGCGGCGAAGGCGGAGCGGGAGCACGGGGCCGCGGACGTCGACCACGCGCGCGTGGCGGACGACGTGGCGCGGCTGCACGCCCTGCTGGACGCGGCGCAGCGGACCTCAGGGCTGCCGGACGCCCCGTCCGCGCACGACGCCCTGCACGACTTCGTCGTCCGGGTGCGCCTCGCGGACGTCGGGGTCGGCGCGGCCGGCTGAGGCGCGGCGCGCGCCGACCAGGAAGTCCTCGACGCGGGCGTGGTCCGGCTCGGCCGGCAGGGGACTGCGCGCGCCGGCCTCGTCCGCCTCGGCCCCCAGGCGGCTCATCCACGCCTCGAAGCGGGGCCAGGGGACCTCACCCCGCTTCACGGCGAGCAGCGGTTCGCGCTGGTCGCCGACGTCGATGGTCAGGGTGCCGGTGCGCAGCAGGTCGCGGGAGGTCATGAGGAGGCGGAGCAGGTGCATCGCGTGCTTCCAGCGCGGGGCGCCGTGCCGGCGGACGTCGGCCTCCAGTTTCCTGTGCTGGCCCTGCGCGTAGCGGGCGAACGTCTCGTGGGCCCGGCGGGACAGGAACGCCTCGCGCAGGGCCAGCAGGGCGCGGCCCGTGTCGTCGGCGTACTCGACGAGGGGGGAGTGGAGGCACTCCAGGATGTTCGGATTGGCGCGCAGCGCGAGGACGCAGAACCGTTCCAGTTCCCAGCTGAACTGCTCGTCGGCCGGGCCCTCTACGTGCGTCGGCGGCTTGTCGAGGCGCCAGAACAGCGGGGTCGGGGCGAGGAACACGCCCCGGCGGTCCGTGTCGCTGTCGTCGGTGGCCAGGCCGAAGGCACGCGACCCCATCACGCAGGAGTAGATCGTGTGGTCGCGTACCAGGGCCTCGGAATGCATGGTGCGGAGCGTACGCGCCGGTTCAGACCAGGCGAATCGAATTTCCCTCCACCGTGATCTTCTCGGCGGGCAGCGGCGTCGTGGCGGGGCCGGCGGCCACCGAGGCGTCGGTGATGCGGTACTTGCTGCCATGGCAGGGGCAGTCGATCGTGCCGTCGGCGACGGTGCTCACGGTGCAGCCCTGATGGGTGCAGATCGCCGAGAAGGCCTTGAACTCGTCCTTCGTGGGCTGGGTGACGACGATCTTGCGGTCCTTGAAGATCTTGCCGCCGCCGACCGGGATGTCGCTCGTCCTGGCGAGCTCGGTGCCGCCGGCGGCACCGGACGCGGGTGGCGAGACGGACGTGGCCGGCGGGGCGGACGCCTGCGAACTGCCGCCGCTGTCGCCGTACTTGCTGCACCCCACGAGCAGGGCGGCGGCGCCGCCCGTACCGAGAACGGTGCGCCGCGCCGGGGGGTTGGTCATGTCGTCACTCCGAACGTACGGAAGAACCAGAGAGCCGACGTCAGCCAGATGGCGGTGAGGACCACGAAGACGAGTCCTCCGACCAGGGGCAGCAGCCAGCCGGGCAGTCGCTCCGAGCGGAGCAGGAGCATTTTGGCACTGAATGCCCCGAAGAAGAAGCATCCCAGGAGCGAGTGCCACAGCACGCGCGGTTCGTACGTCTGGAAGCCCAGCGCGTAGAGGCAGTGCACCGCGACGGGCACCGCCACCAGGAACGCGACCCGTCCGGACCAGCGGTGCAGGACCGGCGCCCAGCTCGGCCCCGGCAGTTTCCCGTACACCATGAACGCCGAGACCAACTGGAGGAGCGCGAAGGCGAACGCCGTGCTGGCCAGCCACGACTTCACCGCGCTCGTGCTGCTGAACCCCGCGAGGTTGAAGGCGGTCCCGGCCGGGTGGTGCGTCCTGCCGTACACACCCAGGCCGACCGCGACCGCCGCGGCCACCAGGGCCGGGACGAGGTGGACGAGAGGGCGGACCGGGTGCGGGCGTCGGTGGACGGGCGGCGGAACGGGGTAGCCCTGCGTGGCGGCGTTCGGATCCGCGGTCATGTCGGCTCCCTGGTCGGGAAAGGGCCGTGAAAGGGCCGGGAAAGGGTTCCTGGTCGGGACGGGCCGGGACGGGCTCCCGGTCGGGACGGGCTTCCGGTCGGGACGGGTCGGGACGGGTCGGGACGGGCTTCCGGTCGGGACGGGTCGGGACGGGCGGTGTACGTGCGGTGTACGGGTGGGCGTGCCGAGCGGGTCACGGAGTGACGGGGTGTGCGGTGAGTTTCCTTCCGTCGACCGTGACGGCGCCGGTCTCCGGGTCGATCACGGGTGCCGCGGACGGTTCGCCGTCGCGGTCGAGGATGCCGACCTGCTTGCCGCCGGGCAGCACGATCCAGCCGCCGTCCAGTGCGGCGCCGCGCACCGTGGCCGTCGCGCGGTAGAGCCCGGACGGCTTGACCGCCTTGTCGGCGGTGAAGGGGTAGCGGCGGCCGCCGAGGTCGACGGTGCCGCGGATCCGCCTGCCGTCGCGCAGGGTGCCGTCGAGTTCCGCGCCGTTCTTTCCGGTGAGCCGCAGGGTGCCGTCGTCCCCGACGTCTCCCTTGAGCCACGACTCCTTGTCGTGGCCGTCGCAGAAGTACGCGATCGCGCGGCCGTCGCGCAGCGAGACGGCGACGGCCGAGGAGTCGTCGTCGGTGCGGCCCGCGTAGTCGGCGTTCGGAACGGGGCTCGCGGACGGCGACGGTGACGGCGACGGACCGGCCGGTGACGTGGACTTCTCGGGTGCCGCGCTCGCCGGCGGCGCGGCGGCGGGTGTCCGCGGGCGGTACGACGACGCGTTCCTCACCCCCGTCGTCGCGTTGAGCGACAGCATGAACACGGCGAGGAGCAGTCCGGCGAGAAGGGTGAGAAGGGGTCCTGGGCGCTTCATTCGGGCCTCCCCCGAGGCGGGTCTTCTGCCATCAGAGCGGACCGGCGCCCCGGCGTCCAGAGGCGCACGGGCGCATTCTCACCACAAGTAGCGGAATGCGGCGATTCAAGTGACATTGGCTGAGTCTGAGGCCGGGAGGCGACCCGCCCCCGGCGGTTCTCCTCGAAAGGCGTCGACCCATGGCGGACAACGATCTCGGCAGCCTGCTCGGCGGTCTCCTCGGCGGCGGCGGCGGTGGCGGGCAGAGCGGGGGCGACATCCTGGGTTCGCTGCTCCGCTCCCTGACCAACGGCCAGGGCGGCGGCGGCAACCCGCTGGGCGGGCTGATGGACATGCTCACGAAGTCGGGGCTGGCGGACCAGGCGCAGTCGTGGATCGGCACCGGCGAGAACAAGCCCGTCTCCGGCGAGCAGGTCGCGCAGGCACTGCCCTCCGACACCCTCCACGAGGTCGCCGCCCGCAGCGGGGTCAGTTCGGAGAAGGCCGCGGACGAGATCGCCCAGTACCTGCCGCAGGCGGTCGACAGGCTGACCCCGGGCGGCGAGCTGCCGCGGTCCGGCGCCTCGCTGGAGGACCTCATCAGGCAGCAGGCGCTCTGAAATGTGCCGCGGCACCACGGCGCCCGTCTCGTCAGGCGGGCGCCGCGCGCCGGCGCGCCCGCGGGCTGACTACGCTGGTGCGACAGACGTGTACGCAGATCAGCGAGGAGCATTGCCGTGGCGGTACGAGCGGTCCGGGGCGCCGTCCAGCTGGAACGGGACGAGGCCGGCCACATGGACGAGCGGGTCGGTGAGCTGCTCACCGCCGTCCTGGAGCGGAACGGTCTCACCACGGACGACCTGATCAGCGTCTGGTTCACGGCGACGCCCGATCTGCACAGCGACTTCCCGGCGGCCGCGGCCCGCAAGCTGGGCATCGTCGACGTACCGCTGATCTGCGCGCAGGAGCTGGACATCGAGGGCGCGATGCCCCGCGTCGTACGGATCCTCGCGCACATCGAGTCCGACCGGCCGCGTGCCGACATCGCGCACGTCTACCTGGGCACCGCGGGCGCCCTGCGCAAGGACATCGCCCAGTGAGGACCGCACTCGTCATCGGAACCGGTCTGATCGGCACGTCGGCGGCGCTCGCGCTCGTCCAGCGGGGCGTCGTCGTCCACCTCACCGACCACGACCCGGAGCAGGCCCGCACGGCCGCCGCGCTCGGCGCCGGCACCGACGAGACGCCCACCGGGCCCGTGGACCTCGCGATCGTCGCGGCGCCGCCGGCGCACGTGGCGGCGACGCTCGCGGACGCCATGCGGCGCGGCGCCGCGCGCGGCTACCTCGACGTGGCGAGCGTCAAGGGCGGCCCGCGCCGTGAACTGGAGGCCCTGGGCCTCGACCTCTCCGCGTACATCGGCTCGCACCCCATGTCGGGCCGCGAGAAGTCGGGCCCGCTGGCGGCGTCGGGTGATCTCTTCGAGGGCCGTCCCTGGGTGCTGACGCCCACCCGGGACACGGACACAGAGGTCCTGAACCTCGCGCTGGAACTGGTGTCGCACTGCCGCGCGCTGCCCGTCGTCATGGACGCCGACGCCCACGACCGGGCGGTCGCGCTCGTCTCGCACATGCCGCACCTGGTGTCGAGCATGGTCGCCGCGCGTCTGCAGCACGCCGAGGAAACGGCGGTACGGCTCTGCGGGCAGGGCATCCGCGACGTGACCAGGATCGCGGCCTCGGACCCCCGGATGTGGATCGACATCCTCTCCGCGAACCCGGGACCGGTCGCCGACCTCCTCGCGGACGTCTCCGCCGACCTCGACGAGACGGTCCTGGCGCTGCGTGCCCTCCAGTCCTCCGACGAGGCCAAGCGCCGCGAGGGCGCCGGCGGCATCGAGGACATGCTGCGGCGCGGCAACGCGGGCCAGGTACGGGTCCCCGGCAAGCACGGAGCCGCTCCGCTGACGTACGAGACGGTCGCCGTCCTCATCGACGACCAGCCCGGCCAGCTGGCGCGCATCTTCGCCGACGCGGGGGCGGCCGGCGTCAACGTCGAGGACGTACGCATCGAGCACGCGACGGGCCGGCAGGCGGGTCTGGTCCAGCTGATGGTCGAGCCCAAGGCGGTGCCCGTGCTGAGCGCGGCGCTGCGGGACCGGGGCTGGGCACTGCGCCAGTAGGGCGACCGGCGGGCGCGGGGCCTTCGTGGCGCGGGCCGGGAGAGCGGTTGGCGGGGGAGCGGCGACGGGGCCAGTAATACGGGGCCCGGGGAGCCAGTAACCTTGTGCGGGGCGCGTTCGCGTCCCGCACAGACCTCCACCCCGCACCAGGAAGGTGTCCCCACCGTGGAAAACGGCGCCGCCCGGACCGCCCCGGCAGTGATTGTCGCCATCGACGGCCCCTCCGGCACGGGCAAGTCGAGCACCTCCAAGGCCGTGGCCGCGCAGCTGGGCCTCAGCTACCTGGACACGGGCGCGCAGTACCGGGCGATCACCTGGTGGATGGTGAGCAACGGCATCGACGTCACGGACCCGACGGCGATCGCCGCCGTGGCGGGCAAGCCGGAGATCGTCTCCGGCACCGACCCGTCCGCGCCGGCCATCTCGGTCGACGGGACCGACGTCGCGGGGCCGATCCGCACCCAGGAGGTCACCTCCAAGGTCAGCGCGGTCAGCGCGGTGCCCGAGGTGCGCGCCCGGATCACCGAGCTGCAGCGTTCGATCGCCGCGGGCGCGGAGTACGGCATCGTCGTCGAGGGCCGGGACATCGGCACCACGGTGCTGCCCGACGCCGATCTGAAGATCTTCCTCACCGCCTCCCCGGAGGCGCGTGCCGCCCGCCGCAGCGGTGAGCTGAAGGGCGCCGACGTCCGGGCGACGCGCGAGGCCCTCCTGAAGCGGGACGCGGCCGACTCCAGCCGCAAGACCTCCCCGCTCGCCAAGGCGGACGACGCGGTCGAGGTGGACACCTCCGATCTCACGCTCCAGCAGGTCATAGAGTGCGTCGTCACCCTCGTCGAGGAGAAGCGGGCCGCCAAGTGACCGCACCCTCCGAGAGGGGCGCCGAGATCGGGCGCCGTATCGGCGTCGGCCTGATGTACGGCCTGTGGAAGCCGCGGGTGCTCGGCGCCTGGAAGGTCCCCGCGACCGGCCCGGCGATCCTCGCCGTGAACCACTCCCACAACATCGACGGACCGATGGTGATGGGCGTGGCACCGCGGCCCACGCACTTCCTGATCAAGAAGGAAGCGTTCATCGGCCCTCTCGACCCCTTCCTGCTCGGTATCGGGCAGGTCAAGGTCGACCGCACGACCACGGACCGCACCGCGATCACCCAGGCCCTCGGCGTCCTCTCGGCCGGCGGGGTGCTCGGCATCTTCCCCGAGGGCACCCGCGGTGAGGGAGACTTCGCCTCGCTGCGCGCCGGGCTCGCCTATTTCGCGGTCCGCAGCGGCGCCCCGATCGTCCCGGTGGCGGTACTGGGAAGTTCCGGGAAGAGCAGCCGGTTGACCAAGGGTCTCCCGCCGCTGCGCAGCCGGGTCGATGTCGTCTTCGGAGACCCCTTCGAGGCGGGCGACGGCAGCGGGCGGCGTACGCGCAAGGCGCTGGACGAGGCGACCACGCGCATCCAGAAGCAGCTGAGCGCCCACCTGGACCACGCCAGGCGTCTGACCGGACGCCCGGAAACCGCCGGGCGCCCCACCGGGCACTAGGCGACACTTGAGTAGTGGATCACCCGATGTGCGGGCGGTCCACCGATCACCACGAATGAACGACGAGGTACGGACTTCATGAACGACCACATTCAGCCCGACGGCTCGGCCGGCCCGGCCGGGCACGAGCACGGGGCGCTTGGCGATGCCGAGTACGCGGACTTCATGGAGCTCGCCGCGGAAGAGGGCTTCGACATCGAGGACGTCGAGGGCGCGATCGACGAGGCGGGCCACGGCCCGCTGCCCGTCCTCGCCGTCGTCGGCCGCCCGAACGTCGGCAAGTCGACCCTGGTGAACAGGATCATCGGCCGCCGCGAGGCCGTCGTCGAGGACAAGCCCGGTGTCACCCGCGACCGGGTCACCTACGAGGCCGAGTGGGCGGGCCGCCGTTTCAAGCTCGTCGACACGGGCGGCTGGGAGCAGGACGTCCTCGGCATCGACGCGTCCGTCGCCGCGCAGGCCGAGTACGCGATCGAGGCGGCCGACGCGGTGGTCTTCGTCGTGGACGCCAAGGTCGGCGCGACGGACACCGACGAGGCCGTCGTACGGCTGCTGCGCAAGGCCGGCAAGCCGGTCGTGCTCTGCGCCAACAAGGTCGACGGCCCGAGCGGCGAGGCCGATGCCTCGTATCTCTGGTCCCTCGGTCTCGGTGAGCCGCACCCCGTCTCGGCGCTGCACGGCCGCGGCACCGGCGACATGCTGGACGCCGTCCTGGAGGCCCTGCCCGAGGCCCCGGCGCAGACCTTCGGCACCGCGGTGGGCGGCCCCCGCCGCATCGCCCTCATCGGCCGTCCGAACGTCGGCAAGTCCTCCCTGCTGAACAAGGTGGCGGGCGAGGACCGCGTGGTCGTCAACGAGGTCGCGGGCACCACCCGTGACCCGGTCGACGAGCTCATCGAACTCGGCGGTATCACCTGGAAGTTCGTCGACACGGCGGGCATCCGCAAGCGTGTCCACCTCCAGCAGGGCGCCGACTACTACGCCTCGCTGCGGACCGCCGCCGCCGTGGAGAAGGCCGAGGTCGCGGTCATCCTGATCGACGCGTCCGAGACCATCTCCGTGCAGGACCAGCGCATCGTCACGATGGCCGTCGAGGCGGGCCGCGCGATCGTCCTCGCCTTCAACAAGTGGGACACCCTCGACGAGGAGCGCCGCTACTACCTGGAGCGGGAGATCGAGACCGAGCTCCTCCAGGTGGCGTGGGCGCCCCGGGTGAACGTCTCGGCGCAGACCGGCCGGCACATGGAGAAGCTCGTCCCCGCGATCGAGACGGCCCTGGACGGCTGGGAGACCCGGGTTCCGACCGGTCGTCTGAACGCCTTCCTCGGTGAGCTGGTCGCCGCCCACCCGCACCCGGTCCGTGGCGGCAAGCAGCCGCGCATCCTCTTCGGTACGCAGGCGGGGACCAAGCCCCCGCGGTTCGTGCTGTTCGCCTCCGGCTTCATCGAGCACGGCTACCGGCGCTTCATCGAGCGCCGGCTGCGCGAGGAGTTCGGTTTCGAGGGGACGCCGATCCACATCTCGGTCCGGGTGCGCGAGAAGCGCGGTGCCAACAAGAAGAAGTAGTCGCGGGAGCGATGTGAACGGGTGAGGGGCGGCTCCCATGGGAGCCGCCCCTCACCCGTTCACATCGCTCCCCGCTCAGAGTCCCCGGCGTGGCGCGGGCGGCAGGGCGGCCGGGACATGGTGCATGCCCGTGCCCTGCTGTCGCCCGCCCGGCTGCCAGACGGCGGTCGCCGTCGTGGTGTGCCCCGGCGTCACGCCGCCGTGGCGCGCGGAGTAGGCCCCCGCGCTGTAGGAGCTGAACGACGAGGTGTACGAGGACGATCCGTACCCGCCCGTGCCGTGCGCCAGATTCCCGAAAGCCGTGAAGCCGAGCTCCTCCTCGCCGTGCCGGTCGCCGGGCAGCGCCCTGAAGCATCTGACCCACTCGGCGTAGAGCGCGTCGTAGATCGGCGTGGCCGAGGGGCTGCCCTGGGGGTCCTGGGCCGGTCGCGCGGGCGGGATCGGCTGGAGGGACTGGCGGCGGCGGGGGGCGTCGTAGGTGTGCACGTATGTGCCAACGACCCCACCGCCCAACGGATGCGGCCACCGTGCCGCTTTCGCAGGTCAGCGGGGACTCGGATCCGGGGTGGGGGAACGCTCGGCGCCCCTCGGGGGTGCGGATCACCGTGCGTCCCATCGGGGACGGCCGGAGCCGACCCCGGTGACCGGGCCGGCTCCGGCCGTCCGTGACCGGAGCCGACGCCGGTCACCGGGGTGATCGGCGCGGCCGTGGCCGCCCGCGGCCTCGGGAGGAGCGGTCACGTACCGGCGAGCGGCATGGCCGCGGCCACCAGCTTCCCGTTGGCCGCGGCCTTGTCCAGCGCGTCGCGCAACAGGTCCTCGCGGGGCTGGCGGCCGATCGAGCCGACCGGAGCCGCGAACAGCAGTACCTGCTGGTGCTTGTTGGCGGCCGCGCGCCAGCTCTCGGCGACCTGGAGTGCCTGGTGGGCCTGCCACCAGGCGACGGGCGAGCCGCCGCCGGTGCCCGGCTGGAGCACGGCGTGCAACTGGCCCATGGCGAGCAGTACCGACCAGCCGTGCAGTACGGGCGGCACCGAGTGCAGCTGGGTCACCGGCATGAAGCCCTGCTCGATCAGGAGCGGCAGGAAGTCGTCGCCGATGTCCGTGGAACCGGGGCGCACGATGGGGCCGGTGGGTTCGACGACGAGAGCAGGGTGCAACTCGCCGTTCAGCAGGACGAGTCCGCTGGTGACGCCCAGCACGGCCTGCTCGGGGGCGGCCTGACCGGGCCCGCCGTCGGGGTTGATCGAGCGGACGGCGCCCTGTAGTTGCTCCTCGGTGACCTGCACGACCTGTGAGGGCAGGCAGGTGGCGTGGGCGAAGGCGAGGACGGCGGTCTCGTCGCCGATGAACAGGACGGTGCTGGTGCGCTCCTGTTCCGAGTCGCCCGGGGTGCGGCAGGACGTGCAGTCGTAACTGCCCGGGGCGTTCTCTCCGGCGAGCAGCCGGTCGGCTTCTTCGTCGCCGATCTCGGCGCGTACGTCGTCGCTGACGTCGAGCATGCGCGGCACGGGTGGCTCCTCGGGATGCGGTGCGTGGCGATGCCGGGTGGCTCCCGGCCCATGACGCCGGGGGCCCCGGCTCATGAAGATGACAACGGGCGATCTGTGGCCGGAGTCACGCCCGGAAGCGAACGGAATCGAACCATCCGACGCGCAGGGTGAACTCGGGCGCGGAATCCGTCACTCCCAGCCAACTCGACTGGGCCCCGGGGAAGTTGAACCGGTGAGGTGGGTCACAGATCGGAAGGGTGACTGGTCGACATATCCGGAAATCGGGCAATGAAATGGGTGGCCGAAAGTCGCCGATACCTGCGGTAACCATGAACTGGCCTCGAATGACAAGGAGTTGGTTGATATCGGGGCGACCAGCTCCCTAGATTCCACCCCCGAGTGCAACGAGCACCACTCGGGCACGTCCGCCGGCCGCAGCACACAGTCAGCTTCGAGCACCACCGCCGGCGGACGGGGCGGAGTGCGACGACCGCGTCCTACGCGCAGGCAGTCGCACCCCGCCTTGGGGGACCCCGGGTGTTTCGAGAGGGAAATACATGTCCGCATGTGCCGACAACACTCGTAAGGTCCGTACGACCACTCGTACGACGGCGGTCCTCGCCGGGGCGGCTCTGCTCGCCCCGCTCGGACTGCTCGCCGCGACCGGCGACGCCGCCGCGGCCGACAGCGGAGTGTGGGACCGCATCGCCAAGTGCGAGAGCGGCGGGAACTGGCACATCAACACCGGCAACGGCTACTACGGAGGACTCCAGTTCTCCGCCGGCACCTGGCGCGCATACGGGGGCACGGCCTACGCGTCGACCGCCGACAAGGCCTCCAAGGGCGCCCAGATAGCCATTGCCTCCAAGGTCCAGAACGCACAGGGATGGGGCGCCTGGCCCACCTGTTCGGCCCGGGCCGGAGCCTACGGAAGCGCGCCGGCGTCCTCGGGCACCGGGTCGGCCGCCACGAAGCCGACACACAGGTCGGCGGCCGGATCGACGTCCTCGTCCTCCGCGTCCAAGGCGGCACCGCCGAAGCGGCGGACGGCGCCCGCACGCGCGTCGGGCCACACGGACCGCGACATGTCGCGCGGCGGCCACGGCGACTACACGGTCCGCAGCGGTGACACCCTCAGCGGCATCGCGTCACGGCACGCGACCACCTGGCGGGAGATCTACGCGGCCAACCGGGCCGTCATCGGCGGTGATCCCGACCTGATCGTGCCCGGCCAGCGGCTCGACCTCTGAGCACCGCCTCTCCCCGCCCACGGGCACGGGGCTCCCGTCCGGTCGGCCGACCGGACGGGAGCCCCTCCGTCGAACGGGACCGTGCCCCGGCGCAGTTCGCGACCGCGCCCCGGCGTAATCCGCCACCGTGCGTCGCCGCGCTCCTCGCCCGGCGGCCATCGTCCGCGCGAGGGTCCGGAGCCACGGGAGTCACGCGCGCGGGGTTCCCGGACGGAGGGCCATGCGGCCAACGACCGCTTCTCGTGGTGCCGCGGTCGTCCCATGAGCGCCGATGTGCCGCCGGGACGCAACCAATCGGCCGGGTCCGCGGTCTCATCACCCAAGAGGTCCACCCGAGCAAGGGACGCCCCGCATGATGACGCCGGTCCCGCGGGCCGCGCGACGACGCGCCGACACGGACACCGACGTGCCCCCGTGCGCCGACTGCATCGCCGACTCCGCGGGCGGGCTGACCTTCGACGTCACCGACACCGGCGAGCCGGGCGCCGCGCTCCTGGTGCTGCGCCGCCGCGGGGGCCACGAGGAGGTCAGGCTGCCGCTGACCCCCGCCGGGGACGGCCGGCTGCGTGCCGCTCTGCCCAGCAGCGTCCCCCTGCCCGAGGGCCGTTGGGACGCGTTCGCGCAGGTGGCGGGCGGTGCACCGCACCGTCTGGCCCCCGGCGTCAACGATCTGCGCTCACTCGTCGCCCGAGTCCCCAGCGGCGCGCTCGGCCACGTCGCCGTCCGTATCCCGTACGCCTCCGGATTCCCGGCTCCGCCCGGACCGGAGAGACCCACGCCCCGGCACGGCCGCCTCACCGTCCGCAGCTGGCTGCGCGCCCCGCACGCGGAGGCGGTCGAACTGACCCGCGGGGAGCGGGGCCTGGGGGTACGCGGCCGCGTGTACGGCGTCGCCCTCGCGCCGGACGCGTACGCCGAGGTGTGCCACCGGGACGCGACCGGGACCCTGGTGCGGGCCGAAGTGGCCGTGGAGCGGACCGAGTTCCGGTTCACGGTGGCCTACGACGCCCTGCGGCCCGGCGACTGGGACCTCTGGCTGCGGCCGGCGGGGGAGGGAGGGCCCCGGGTGCGCGTCGCGCGGCTGCTCGACGACATCGCCGACAAGAAGACCGTCCTCCTCCACCCCAGGACCGTCGTGCGGACGTCGCACGGCCCGCTGATGGCCGGCCCCTACTACACGTGGGACAACGACCTCTCCGTGACAGTCGCCCCGGCGCACTGAACACCCCTCGCGGACGGCAAGGGCACCCCGGGCCACCGGCTTTCGCTCCCGGAACGCCTCGTGGACAGTGGTCGTCCGCGAGGGCTGGCAGACTCGACGCCATGCTGGAGACATCGGCACGACTGCTGCGGCTGCTCTCGCTGCTCCAGGCCCACCGCGAATGGTCGGGTGCCGACCTGGCGGACCGCCTCGGCGTGACACCCCGCACGGTCCGCCGTGACGTGGACCGGCTGCGCGAGCTGGGTTACCCCGTGAACGCCAGCCCGGGTACCGGAGGCGGCTACCAGCTCGGCGCCGGCGCCGAGCTGCCGCCGCTGCTCCTGGACGACGACGAGGCGGTGGCCGTCGCGGTCGGACTGCGCACGGCCGCCGGACAGGGCATCGAGGGCATCGGCGAGACGTCCGTACGGGCCCTCGCCAAGCTCGAACAGGTGCTGCCGAACCGGCTGCGCCGCCGGGTGGGCGCCCTCAACGCCTTCACGGTGCCGATGCTGCGCGGCCCGCGGGCCTCCGCGGTCGACCCGGCCGTGCTCACGGAACTCGCCAACGCCTGCCGGGACTCCGAACGGCTGCGCTTCGAGTACCTCGACCACGGCGGCTCCCCGACCCGCCGCACCGTCGAACCGCACCGTCTGGTCTGCACCGAACGCCGCTGGTACCTGGTCGCCTGGGACGTCGAGCGTGACGACTGGCGCACGTTCCGGGTGGACCGCATCACGCCCAGGCCGCCGCACGGACCGCGCTGCCCACCGCGTACCCCGCCGGCGGACGACCTGGCCGCCTATGTCTCCCGGGGTGTCTCCACGGGCGCGTACGCCGTGCGGGCGGTGGTGCGGCTGTTCGTTCCCCTGGCGGAGGCGGCCGAGCGGGTCTCGCCGTCGACGGGCACGCTGGAGGCCGAGGGCGAGGACAGCTGTGTCCTGCGCACCGGAGCCGCGAGTCTCGACGTGATGGTGGTCCACGTGATGCTGACGGGCTTCGAGTTCGAGGTGCTCGAACCGGCCGCGCTGACCGAAGCCGTCAGGACGGCGCGAGGACGGCTGTCCAGGGCGCTGGAGCGGACCGCCGGGCAATCGCCCCGGACGGGGGACGGGACGGACCGAACACCGCGGATCGAAGGTGGATCCCGGATGGTGTGACGGGCCGGGGACGCGCGGGGGTTCTGTGTCGGAACCGTGTATTTCCTATGCGGCACCGGCCTCCGTGACACGCGCCGGAATCGGAATGCAAAGCGCGGGTGCTGCGTTGGTGCGCGTACTTTCCGCCGGCTTATTCGGAACGGCGCCGGGACGGTCCCGAATTACGTTCGAAGGAGGGCAGCTCATCGGCCGAACCGCTCGTTCGTGTGACGGAGTTCGGTCGAAACGCGTGTCGTGATCCTGTGACAGAAGTGTGACCGGAGGGGTACGTGTGACACAGGGTCCCCGGTTCGGGCTTCCCCGGCCGGGGCGGGCCGCCTAACGTGGCGGCCATGGCACCCATTCCCACCCCGCCCGCGGAACCCGAGGACAGCCCGGACAGTTACGTCGGGATGGAGGCGAGCGGTGCCGAGCGCCGCGCCCGTGAACGGGGCTGGTCCTCGGTGCGCTCGCTCCCGCCCGGCGCGATCATCACCATGGAGTACCGCGTGGGGCGGCTGAACTTCGAGGTCGGCGGCGGCCGGGTGATCCGCTGCTGGAAGGGCTGAGGCCGGGCCCGTCCCGGCTCCCCGGCCACAGGTCACTCGATCCCCGAGGATTCAGGGCCACGGACCCGATCGCGCGAAGGCCCCCGGCTCGGGTCAGCCGGGGGCCTTCGCGTGCGGGGAGGTCGTGCGTACCGGCCCCGCGGTGTTCCGGGTCTCAGCCGCCCGCGGCGGGCCGGGCCGAGGCCGTGGTGGTCGTGGCGCGTGCCGCGCGGTCCGGGTGCGGAGGCCGGCGGCTGCCGGCCGGGGTGACCGGGGTGCGCTCCGAGCGGGCCAAGTGCGGTCCGGGCGCCAGGTGGACGGGTCCCCGGGGCGAGCGCGCGGCGGCCACGGTCTCGCGCGCCGGCATCTCTTCGTCCACGGGGCCGTGCTGCTTGACGAGGACGGGCGCGCCGACCGGGACGCCGACGGGAGCATCGGCCGGAGCGGGCGCCGTACGGCCGCGGCGGGAACGCCAGGCGTCGCGCAGCGTGAAGATCCCGGCCTCGGCGTGGGCGATCAGAGGCTCGCACCAGGGCAGCGCGAGAAGGATCAGCAGGCCGGCGGCCCAGCCCAGCAGTACGTCGCTCAGCCAGTGCGTACCGAGATAGACGGTGGTGAGGCCGACCCCGAGCGAGGTCACGGCGGACAGGGCGGACAGCCAGCGCCGCGCCCCCGGGGTCGAGGCCAGATAGGCCAGAATTCCCCAGGTCACCACGGCGTTCGCGGTGTGACCCGAAGGAAATATATCGCCGCCAAGACCCATCTCGTTCGAGCCGATCGTGATGGCGTAGTGCGGTCCGAGGCGGCCCATGCCGAGCTTGGCGGCGCCGACCGTGATGTTCAGCAGCAGCAGCGAGGCGCCCAGCGTCAGCAGCGGGCGGAGGGTGTGCTGCCGCCACGAGCGCCAGCCGAGCCAGGCCGCCACCATCACGGCGGTGGGGCCGCGTTGGCCGAGCACCACGTAGTAGTCGAGGAACGCGTGGATCTCCGGCCACTGTTGATAGGGCCGGAAGAACATGACCTGCCAGTCGAACCGGACCAGCCACGAAGTGATCGCCACGGCCCACACGATGGCCACGTAGAAGGCCAGGGTGGCTCCGAAGAGCACAACCCTGTGCCTGCTCATCTTCGGCACATCGATGTGGGCCGGTCGTTCCGGCTCACGGTCCAGCCGGGCGAAGACCCGGTCCAGACGGGTGAGGTTTCGTTCGGTACGCACTCAATCGACGCTACAGCGAGTGAGCTGCGTTCCAGGCCGAATCACTCGCTTTGTGATGACGATGTGATGTGGGATTCCTCTCAGGGTGATGTTTATTTCCAATGATTCGCTAATCCGCGAGGAGATGGTTCACGCAATTCCATTGATCGGTTCTGAGGCTGGTTATATTGCGCTTATTAATTCGTTCACCGAATGCTTGACTGGAATTCTCCGGCTGCTCACCGGCTGCGAGGGGGCCGGTCACGGCGGTCCGGAGCCGTTCAGCCAGAAGGCCCCGTAGACCGCCGAAGCCGCGGCCACGGCCCCGAGAATCGCCGCTGACCTGGACGTACGCAGTCTGGCCAGGGCCAGGGCGAGGGGCAGCAGCAGGGGAAAGGCGGGCAGCAGAAGGCGCGGTTTCGAGCCGAAGTAGCCCGAAGCGCACAGAGCGAGCGCGGTGACGATTCCCGAGTACACCAGCAGCGGGAGCGGCTGTCCCTGGCGCACACAGCTGACGTACAGCCAGATCACCAGGGCGACCCCGACGGTCAGCCCGACGCCGGCGAGCGCCGACGGAAATGACGTGAACTTGTCGCCCACGAAGCGCGCGAACGCGTATCCGCCGTCGAATCCGTTGCCCCACTGCCCCTGGACGTCGAGATAGCCCAGCGGGCCCCTGCCCGTGCGGTGGCCCACCCACAGGACGTATCCGGCGGCGCCGAGCGGCGCGAGGAGCATGCCGAGGGCGCGGCGCCACCCGAAGGCGCCCCGCGCGGGAGGCGTGCTCCGTTCCCGCACGAACGAGGTGATCGCCGCCACCCAGAGCGCCGCGACCACCGCCGCCCCCACCGGGCGGGTCAGCCCGGCGAGCGAGGCGAGCAGACCCGCCGTCAGCCAGCGGCCGGCCAGCACCGCGTAGAGCGACCAGGCGGCCAGCGCCGTGAACAAGGACTCGCTGTACGCCATCGACTGCACGATGCCGACGGGCAGCACCGCCCATACGAGCGCGGCGCACACTCCGGCACGCCGTCCGTACACATGGTCCGCGACCGCGAAGATCCCCCAGGCCGCGGCCGGCGAGGCGAGCGTGCCCACCAGCAGTCCCGCGTCCGCGTAGGACAAGGGGGACAGAGCCGCGACGAGCCGCTCCAGCCAGGGCAGCAGCGGGAAGAACGCGAGATTGGAGTGCACGTCGCCGTTGGGCAGCCGGACCTCCCAGCCGTAGCCGAACGCGGCGACCCGGGTGTACCAGAGCGAGTCCCAGCGCGCCGTCAGCAGGGTGTGGGCGCTCTTGCCGTTCGCGGCACTCCACAGGGCGAGGGTGATCAGGCCCAGGGCGCGGACGCCCGCGTACCCGAGGAGGGCCGGTGCGGCGTGGCGCAGCGCGCCCGCACGGGGCGGCGCCGCGGCGGGCGTGTCGAGATCGGTCACGGGCTCGATTATCGACGGCCCGCGGAACCGGCCGGTCTCCCGGGGCACGGGTCGAGCGGGCGGGCGTGGCGTACGCCACACACCGGGCCAGGGAAACGTGAGAGGTCCGCCACGTGTGGTCAAGGGGAACTCGCGTACGCTGGCCGCTCACTCGCCTTGGTCGCGTGCGCCCGGGAAGCCGTTCCTCCCGCCGCAGCCGCAGGGAGTCCCCACCCAGCGGATCGCCCGACGCGAGGGAACATCTGGGAGGTACGTACATGTCCGGGACGACCACGGCCGACACGTGTCGCCGTCGGGAGGCCGGGGCCGGTGCCAACCGCTGGGTCGTCCTTGTGGTGCTGTGCGTCAGCCTGCTCCTGGTGGCCCTCGATGCCACCGTGCTGCACGTCGCGGTGCCCGCCGTCACCGAGGATCTCAAGCCCGGCGCGATAGAGCTGCTCTGGATCGTCGACGTCTATCCGCTCGTCTGTGCCTCTCTCCTCATCCTCTTCGGCACGCTGGGCGACCGGATCGGCCGCAGGCGCGTCCTCCTGCTCGGATACGCGCTGTTCGGCGTCGCCTCGGGTGCCGCCGCCCTCGCCGACAGCGCCGAGCTCCTCATCGGGGCCCGTGCCCTGCTCGGCGTCGGTGGCGCGATGATCATGCCCGCCACCCTTTCGATCCTGCGCCAGGTCTTCCCCGACCGGCGCGAGCGCGCGCTCGCGATCGGCATCTGGAGCGCCGTCGCCGCCGTCGGCGCCGCGGTCGGACCGCTGCTGGGCGGTTTCCTCCTCGAACACTTCTGGTGGGGATCCGTATTCCTCATCAACATCCCGCTGATGCTGGTCAGTCTGCCGATCGGGCGGCTGCTGCTGCCCGAGTCGCGCGGCGCACGCAACGGACCCTGGGACGTGACCGGGGCGCTGATGGCCGCCGCCGGACTCTTCGGGCTGGTCCTCGGGGTGAAGCAGCTCGGCGGCGGCGAGGCGCCCTCGGGTCCGCTCACGCTGACACCACTGCTCCTCGGCGCCGCGCTGATGTTCGGATTCATACGGCGGCAGCGGCGGCGCGCGCACCCGCTGGTCGACCTGCGGATGTTCTCCAGGCCCGCGTTCAGCACCTCGGTGGGATGCATCGTGCTCGCCATGCTCGCGCTGGTCGGCCTGGAGCTGATCGCCGCGCAGTACCTGCAGCTGGTGCTCGGTCTCTCGCCGCTGGCGACCGGACTGCGACTGCTGCCGCTCACCATCGCGGCGATGGCCGCGGGGCTCGTCGGGGCCCGGATGCTCCGCAGGTTCGGGCCGCGTGTGATGGTCTGCTCCGGGTTCTGTGTCACCGCGGCCGCGGTGGTCACGCTCACCGCGATGGGCGGGAACGACAACGCCGGACTGCTGCTCGCCGGGTTCGTGCTGCTCGGCTTCGGGCTGGAGACGACGCTCTTCGGGGCGTACGAGTCGATGCTGAGCGAGGCGCCGCCCGCACAGGCGGGCGGGGCCGCGGCGATAGGCGAGACCTCGTACCAGTTGGGTGCCGGGATCGGGATCGCGCTCCTGGGGAGTGTGATGAACGCGGCGTACGCCCCCGGGCTGTCGTCCGTGCCGGGGGTGCCGGCGGGAGACTCGGCCGCGGCGGGACACTCGCTGGGCGAGGCGTACGACGTGGCCGCGCGGCTGGGCGGGGCGCGTGGGGCCGCCCTGCGGCACGCGGCCCGGGACTCCTTCGTGCACGGGCTCCATGTGACCCTGCTGGTCAGCGCGGGACTGCTGCTGCTGGGCGCGGTGATGGCACTGCGGCTGCCCCGGATCATGGACTGCGAGGCGCCCGCGACCGCGGGTTCGGCCGAGGTTCCCGCGCCCCGCGAGGCGACCGGGGCCCGGGTCTCCGCGTAGCTTCCCCCCGTCCGCCCCTGTGTTCCCTTCGTTGCCTCGTTCCCCGCTCGCGCGCCGGTGGACCCTGGACGTACGGGACAGCGCGTCGTAGCGTCGGCCCCGAAGCCCTTGTGACTATCACTGCTAGTTTTAGTGTGCCGGAGGTTCTGCCATGTCCGCGTCCTCGAAACTGCCGCCCTTCGACCCCGCCGACCCGCTGGGCATCGACGACCTGCTGGACCCCGAGGACCTCGCGATCCGCGACACCGTCCGGAACTGGGCCGCGGACCGCGTGCTGCCGTATGTCGCGGAGTGGTACGAGAAGGGGGAGCTGCCCGGGATCCGGGAGCTGGCGCGGGAGCTGGGCGGGATCGGCGCGCTCGGGATGTCGCTGGAGGGCTATGGGTGTGCCGGGGCCGGCGCGGTGCAGTACGGGCTCGCCTGTCTGGAGCTCGAAGCCGCCGACTCGGGGATCCGGTCCCTCGTCTCGGTGCAGGGATCGCTCGCCATGTACGCCATCCACCGCTTCGGTTCCGAGGAGCAGAAGCAGCGGTGGCTGCCCTCGATGGCCGCCGGCGACGTCATCGGGTGCTTCGGGCTGACCGAGCCCGACCACGGCTCCGACCCCGGTGCCATGCGGACCTTCGCCAAGCGCGACGCCGGGGGCGACTGGGTCCTCGACGGGCGGAAGATGTGGATCACGAACGGGTCGGTCGCCGGGGTCGCCGTCGTCTGGGCGCAGACCGACGAAGGGATCAGGGGATTCGTGGTCCCCACCGACGCGCCGGGGTTCTCCGCGCCCGAGATCAAGCACAAGTGGTCCCTGCGGGCCAGTGTCACCAGTGAGCTGATCCTCGACGACGTGCGGCTGCCCGCCGACGCCGTACTGCCCGGGGTGCGCGGGCTCAAGGGGCCGCTCAGCTGCCTCTCGCACGCGCGGTACGGGATCGTGTGGGGCGCGATGGGCGCCGCACGGGCCAGTTTCGAGGCCGCCGTCTCCTACGCGAAGACGCGCGAGCAGTTCGGCCGGCCCATCGGCGGCTTCCAGCTCACCCAGGCCAAGCTCGCCGACATGGCCGTCGAACTGCACAAGGGAATCCTGCTCGCCCACCATCTCGGCCGGCGCATGGACGCGGGACGGCTCCGTCCCGAGCAGGTCAGTTTCGGCAAGCTCAACAACGTGCGCGAGGCGATCGAGATCTGCCGGACCGCCCGGACCATTCTCGGCGCCAACGGGATCTCGCTCGAATATCCCGTGATGAGGCACGCCACGAACCTCGAATCGGTGCTCACCTACGAGGGCACCGTGGAGATGCATCAGCTGGTACTGGGCAAGGCGCTCACCGGACTCGACGCCTTCCGGTGAACCGGGCACCGCAGGGCGGGGCCGGTGAGCGGCCCTGCCTCAGCTCTGGTTGAAGAAGCCGTCCGTCGGGCGACCCGCGGCCTCGCCGCTGACGATCTCCGTGTGGGCGGGGGTCAGCAGGAAGACCCGGGTGGCGACCCGCTCGATGGTGCCGCGCAGGCCGAAGGTCAGACCGGCCGCGAAGTCCACCACGCGCTTGGCGTCGGAGGCTTCCATGGCCGTGAGGTTGATGATGACCGGGACACCGTCCCGGAAGAGTTCACCGATGCCGCGTGCGTCCCGGAAACTGTCCGGGGTGACCGTGCCGATCCGGCGGCCCTTCTCCTCCGCCGTCTCGGACGCGACCTTCACGCGCGGGTCGGTGACCCAGGCATCGCCGGATTCCTGCCCCCCGGCGTAGTTGTCGTCGTCGTAGTAACGCTCGTCATCGTTGTCGTCGACGAGGCCAAGCCAGGCACTCGCCTTGCGCACCGATCCCATGGACGCCTCCTCTCACAGCGGTCTTTCTTGCTTTCCGCATCCCCATGGTCGTCCATGATGCGGATGTCGCGCCAAGTGGATAGACGCCGCGCGGGGGTTTCGTGACGGTACTGGTGCACAGCGAATTCGTCGAGAGCCCGCGCCCCCCAAGGGTCGTGCCGTGTACGGCTGCTGACTAAGAGTGAAATATGATTCTCGACGGCGTTCGGGTGGCGAGTGGGGCGTACGGGTGAACGGGGTGGTCGATACGATGCCGCAGCTCGACGTCGGACGAGTCACGGGGGAGTGTCGTGTTCGGAATCGTGAGGCCCTGCAGCCACCGGCTCGGTGAAGGGCTCAAGACCCAGTGGATGGCGCATCTGTGCGGGCTCTGCCTCACGTTGCGCGGGGACCACGGGCAGTTCGCACGGATCGTCACGAATTACGACGGTCTGCTGATATCGGTTTTGACGGAGGCTCAGGTCGAGCGCGCCGGCGGAGCCCGGCGTACGGCCGGCCCCTGCCCCCTGCGCGGCATGCGGACCGCGTCCGTGGCGCAGGGTGACGGCGCGCGGCTCGCCGCCGCCGTCTCGCTGGTGCTGGCCTCCGCCAAGGTACGCGATCACGTGGCCGACGGGGACGGCCTGTTGGCCCGCGGGCCGGTGGCGCTCGCCGCGCGCCGGGTCGCCGCGAGCTGGGGACGTGCCGGGGCCCGCACCGGGTCCGAGGTCGGCTTCGACACGGCTGTCCTGGTCGACGCCGTGGACCGGCAGCTCGGTATCGAGACGCTCGCCGGGCCCGGAACGCCGCTGCTGACCGTCACCGAGCCGACCGAGTCCGCGACCGCGGCCGCCTTCGCGCACACCGCGGTCCTCGCCGGCCGGCCCGGCAACGCGGCGCCGCTCGCCGAGGCCGGACGCCTCTTCGGACGGCTCGCGCATCTCCTCGACGCCGTCGAGGACAGAGAAACTGACGCCGCGTCGGGTGCCTGGAATCCGCTGACGGCCACCGGGACGCCGCTCACCGAGGCGCGGCGGCTCGCCGATGACGCGCTGCACGGGATACGCCTGGCGCTGCGCGAGGCCGCGTTCACGGACGGCAGGCTGGCGCATGTCCTGCTCGCGCACGAGCTGGCGCGTTCGGTGGACCGGGCCTTCGGGACGTCGGGGTGCGGGCACGGCGGCCACGGCGATCCGGGTGCGGACGGAGCCTTCGGGCCGCCGCGGCAGGGCGGCCCGTACGACCCGCGGCAGCCGCCGGCTCCGTACGACGGACGCAATCCCTACGCCGGCGGGGGCGGCCCCGTCGGCGGCGGGCCCTCCTTCCAGCCGCCCGGGTCCGGCAGGCGCGGCCTCTGGGCCGGATGCGCGGCCGCGATCGGACTCTGCTGCACCTGCAAGGTGTGCTGCGCCGACGAGTTCGAGGGCCCGTGGTCCCGGCAGCGGCGCGAGGGCTGGTGCGGCAACTGCGACTGTTCCTGCTGCGACTGCTGTGAGGCCTGCGAATGCTGTGAGTGCTGCTCCTGCTGCGACTGCGGGCTCTGAGGGCGCCGGCCACGTCCGCGCCGTCGCGGTCCGGTCGGCGCCTCGTCCTTCCCGACGGCCGGGACGGCGACCGCGATGGTGGAGGGGTCCCCTGAAAGGGGCGTGCGGGGGTACGGAGAGGGGAGGGGTGCGTGTGTGAAGGCCTGACGGGGAGCGGGGAAAAGCGGAGGACGCCCGTTTCGGGCCGTCGCGCAGGAGGTCGGCTCGGTCAGCTCAACAGGAAGAGGACCACACTCGACCGAAGTCGATGTGGGAGCGCGTGACCAGCCATTGCTGCGAATGCATGGACCCAAGTGGAACAGGCATCCGTTTCCGCGTCAACTGACCTGAGACGTACGGCTCATAGTGTGGACAACCTTGACAGCGAGGGGAAACGCCCCCGTACTCTCGGTCCACGGCCCTGCTGAGGGGCTCGGCCGTACGCGCCTCGCGGCGCCCGGCGCCACCCGCGCCGACCTGTGTGAAGGCACCCGTGCTCGACTCGATGCATCACGGAGCCTCCGCATGTCCTCGGACACCCTCACCAAGACCACCGAAGCCGTACCGGACGACACGGCACCGCCGGACATCGTCCCGCGACGCCGTCTCGGCCGGTACACCGTCGTCGCCTCGGTGCTCTCCTCGCTCTCCTCCGGCAGGTTCCACGTCGGGAGGCACCACGCGCGCGGTTCGGAGCGCAGCCGATGAGCACGCATCCGGTGACTTCGCATCCGACGGCGGCGCGCCAGACGGCCGCGCACCCGTCGGCCACCCACCCGACCGGCACCCACCCGACCGGTACGCACCCGGGGAAACCGCACCCGGGGGACGCCGGGCGCCCCGCGCTGGTGATCGTGGGCGCCGGTCCCCGCGGAACCGGACTCCTGGAGCGGATAGCCGCCAACGCGCCCGAGCTGTACGCCGGTTCGGGTCTCGACATCCATCTCGTCGACCCGTATCCGCCGGGCGGCGGCCGCATCTGGCGCGAGGAGCAGTCTCCGCTGCTCTGGATGAACTCCGAGGCCCAGGACGTCACGATGTTCACCGACGAGACGGTGGACATGGCGGGGCCGGTCCTGGCCGGCCCCACACTGCACGAGTGGGCCGCCCTCGACGGACACGCCTTCGCCGACCGACGGCGCCAGGGCACGTACCTGCGCTGGGTGTACGAGCGGACGGTGGCCGCCCTGCCACCGGACATCACGGTCCACCACCATCCGTGCCGCGCCCTGCGGATCGGCGGAGGACACGACGGGCGTCAACTGGTGTGGCTGGAGGGCCACGCGCGGCCGCTCGGCGCCGACCTCGTGGTCCTCACCCTCGGCCATCTCGACGCCGAACTCGACGCCGAGCAGCAGGAACTGGCCGCGTACGCCCGTGCGCACGACCTGGTCCACCTGCCGCCGGACTTCACCGCGGACAGCGACCTGGCGGCGCTGAGACCGGGCGAACCGGTTCTCGTCCGCGGCTTCGGGCTCGCCTTCGTCGACCTGATGGTGCTGCTCACCGAGGGGCGCGGCGGACGGTACGAAGGAGAGACCTATCTGCCCTCCGGACGTGAACCGGTGCTGTACGTCGGCTCCCGGCGCGGCGTCCCCTACCACTCCAAGATCGGATACTCCTGGACCGGTGAACGGCCGCCGCTGCCACGCTTCTTCGGGCCGGACCAGGTCGGTGAACTGCGCGCCCGTCCCGGGGGGTTCGACTTCCGGCGGGACGTGTGGCCGCTGGTCGAGAAGGAGCTGGGATTCGCCCACTACCACCGGCTGTTCACCGCCCACCCCGAGCGCACACGGATCGCCTGGACCGACTTCGAGGAGAAGTACGGGAGCGGAGACGGCGCCGAGATCCGGGCACTGGTGGCCTCCGCCGTGCCCGATCCCGCCGACCGGCTCGACCTCGCCGCGCTGGACCGCCCGCTGGACGGGGTGCGTCACACCTCCTACGAGGAACTCCAGACCGGGCTGCGCGCTTACATCGAGTCCGACCTGACCAGGCGTCACAACCCGGCGCACAGCGTCGACTCGGCGGTCTTCCTCGGACTGCTCTCGGTCTACGGGCAGTTGGTCGGGCTCGGTGACATCGGTCCGTGGTGGCACGGCTTCTTCAGCTTTCTCGCGTCGGGACCGCCCGGACCACGGCTGCGCCAGATGCGGGCCCTCTCACAGGCCGGGATCCTGCGGTTCCTGGGCGCGGGCATGACCGTCACCGCGGCCGAGGGGGTCTTCCGGGCGGCCGGCACGACCGTGCCCGGCGCGACGGTCGAGGCCAGAGCGCTCGTCGAGGCGCGACTGCCGCACCCCACGGTCGAGCGGACCCGCGACACGCTGTTGCGCGAGCTGTACGCCGAAGGGGCGGCCGCCACTCCGGAGGGACTGCTCGCCGTGGACCCCGCCGACGGCAGGGTCCTCGACCGCTCCGGTGTCCCGCACCCCCGGCGCTTCGCACTCGGCCCGCACACCGACGCCCGGGGTTCGGGCGCGTTCACCCGGCCGCGTACCGGTGGCCCGGCGTTCCGGCAGAACGACGCGACGGCCCGGGCCGCGCTGGTGTTCCTGCGCGACCTCGCCCGCCGCCCCACCGGGTGACCCGGGCCCACCCTCTCCTCCGCAGTACGTCCAGGGCTGTTCGGGCTCTTCGCTCTCTTTATGACCATTCATCGACACGGGGTAGGGGAAGGTGTCATTCACATGACCGCACCGCACGGCCGGGGGCCGCTGCACCTGGCCGCCGCCGTCGATCAGCGGGGGTCCTCCGACGCCGCCGCGTACGTCGAACCGGCGCAACTGGCGGAGCGTGGCGCGCTCGACTTCGTGACGCTCGGCGACACCTTCGCGAGCCCCGGCCCCGACGCGCTCGGTGTCCTCGCCCGGGTCGCATCCGCCACCCGCCGGATCGGTCTGGTGCCGACCGTGCCCGGCAACCGCACCGACTCCCGCCGCGTCCAGGAGGCGGTGGCGACCCTCGACCGGATCAGCCGGGGCCGGGCCGGCTGGCGGTCCGGTGGGCGGACGGCCGAGCACGAGCACGAGACCGAGTACGAGACCGAGCACGAGCACGAGACCGGGGCCGGGGCCGGGGCCGATGTCCGGTTCCGGGCCTGCGGGGAGGGCGACATGGGGACGGGTGAGGGGGTGACCGGCGGTCCCGGCGCCCGGGACAGGCCGCACCGTGTCGACTACCGGGGCAGCACCTTCTCCGTCACGGGCCCCTCGACCGGGCCGCGGCCCCCGCAGGGCCACCCGGTCCGGGTCGTGGACGCCACCGGGAGCGCCGCCCGCCGGACCGCGGCCCGGTACGCCGACGTGGCACTCCTGCGGGTCACCGGTCCGGCCCAGGCCCGCGCCCTCAGGGCCGAACTCCGCGATGCCGCGGCCGGGTCGGGCCGTGCTCCCGACACGCTGAGGGTCCTCGGCGCGCTCACCGTCGACCTCGGTGACGGCGAACGCGCGGCCGAGCCCGGCCATGGCGGCGGCGGTCCCCGGCACACCCCGCGGGGCCCGCTGTACCGGGGCGGTCCCGTCGGCCTCGCCGAACTCATCGCGGTCTGGCACGAGTCCGAGGCCGTCGACGGCTTCCACCTGACCCCGGCCGAACCGCGCCGTGACCTGGAACGGCTCGTGAACGCGACGGTGGCACTGCTCCAGCACCGCGGCCTGTTCCGTACGTTCTATCCGGGAAGCACCCTCAGGGAGCACCTGCGACTGGCCCGGCCCGCACGCCCGCAGGCCCGTACGCCGTGACCGGGGGAGCGGCATGACCGTACAGGGGGGACGGCCCTCGTCCGCCGGCGCCCCGGAGGCGGTCGCCACGGAGCCGGACGCGCTGGTGACCGCCGACGCCGCCGGTGGCTTCGCCTCACCGTCAGTCCCCCGTCCGGCCCCCGGTGGACCCGGCGTGTCCGCCGACCGGATCGTCCCGCCGCCCCGGGAGCGGGACGCGCTCCGCACGGAACACACGGGGACGGCGCCGCGCTCACGCCTCGGGCCGGCGCGGCCCCTGTGGAAAGGTTGATCACATGACGACGGACGCATCCGAGGACTGGAAGCAGTGGCACGAGCACCGCATCGAGACGGTGTCCGCGCCCTACGGCCCGCCGGCGCTCACCGGCACCCACTGGCTGGAGGATTATCCGGACGGGCGACTTCCGGACATCCCCGGGCGGTGGACCGCCGAGGAGGAGGGTGTCCTGCTGACGGGCGCGCCCGAGGACCGTCTGGACGTGGACGGCGAGCGTCTCACCGGAGCGGTCCGGCTGGTGGCGGACGTCGGTCCGGCGGCCGGGGCCCGCGTCGGGACCGGTGACCGCCGCTTCGTCGTCCTGGTGCGCGAAGGAGTCTGGGGCGTACGCGACTTCGACCCCGCCGCTGTGACGCGAACGGCGTTCAAGGGCATCGAGGCGACACCGTACGATGCCCGCTGGTCGGTGCCGGGGCACTTCACACCGTACGGCGAGAGGCGCACCGTACGGGTGGAGAACGCGGACGGGCGGACACGCGGACTCGAACTCGGCGGGATCCTCGCCTTCACACTGGACGGCGCGGATCTCACGCTCCAGGTGTCGGTCGGGAGCGACGGCTCGCTGTGGGCCGTGTTCGCCGACGCCACCAGCGGGGACAGCAGTTATCACTTCCGGTTCCTGCGCCCGGCGGCGCCCGACACCGAGGGGCGCACGACCGTGGACTTCAACCGCGCCGTGCTTCCGCCGTGCGCGTTCGCCGACCACTTCGTCTGCCCCTTCCCGCCTCCCGGCAATACGCTGGGCGCGGCCGTCGCGGCGGGGGAGCGCACGCTGAGCTGAGCGGGGGAGTGGGGGCGGGGTTGGGGGAGCGGGTGTGGGTGTGGGAGAAGCGGGCGGCGCCCGGGTCCGCACGGATTCCGCACCATCGTGCCGGGGAGATCAACACCCCCTGGTCGTACGCAAGTTGAACGCTGCACGGCCGAAAGGCGCCCTTGCGCCGGTCGGTCGTGCGGCCGAATACTCCCCCACAGCGCTTGTCAGGGGCACGGCTTGTCCGGAATCCGGACGGGCGACTCCCGGCTGCGCCTCACGGGCCCCGACCCCACGCGGGCCCCCTACTTCCCTCGGGAGGAACGAAAAGTGAGGATCAAGCGCACCACCCCCACTCCTCGCAGCGGCATGGCGAGACGCGTCAAACTGATCGCCGTGACCACCGGACTCGTGGCCGCGGCGGCGTTCGCCGCCCCCACCGCGAACGCGTCCGATGTCCATACGTTCAGCGCCACCCAGCTGAGCACGGTGAACAAGTCGGTTCTCGACTCCGACGTCGCGGGCACCGCCTGGGCGGTCGACGCCAAGACGAACCGTGTCGTCGTGACCGTCGACAGCACGGTCTCCCAGGCCGAGATCGCGAAGATCAAGAAGGACGCGGGCGGTGACTCCGCCGCCCTGACGATCAAGCACACTCCGGGCAAGTTCAAGAAGCTGATCACCGGTGGCGACGCCATCTACGGCGGTTCGTACCGCTGTTCGCTCGGTTTCAACGTGCACAGCGGGAGCACCTACTACTTCCTGACCGCGGGCCACTGCGGTGAGGTCGCCTCCACCTGGTACTCCAACTCCGGTCACACCACCACGCTGGGCACGAACGTCGGCTACAGCTTCCCGACCAACGACTTCGCGCTGGTCCGCTACACCAACTCCTCGATCGCCCACCCGAGCGCGGTCGGCAGCCAGACCATCACCAGCGCGGCCACGCCCAGCGTCGGCACGACCGTCTACCGCCGTGGCTCGACCACCGGCACGCACAGCGGTCGCGTCACCGCGCTGAACGCCACGGTCAACTACGGCGGCGGCGACGTGGTGTATCAGATGATCCAGACCACCGTCTGCGCCGAGGGCGGCGACAGCGGCGGTCCGCTCTACGGGGGTTCCGTCGCCTACGGCCTGACCTCCGGTGGCAGTGGCAACTGCACCTCCGGCGGTACGACCTTCTTCCAGCCGGTCACCGAGGCGCTGAGCTACTACGGCGTGAGCGTCGGCTGACCGACTGATTCCCCCCACGGCGCCAACTCCCCCCACGGCACATCCCCCACTGTGCCCCGCGCGGCCAGACCTGCGGCCAGCAGAAGGCGGGCCCCCGTACGCAACCGGCGTGCGGGGGCTCGCCCTTGTTCAGGTGGCGGGGTTACCGTCGAAGTGAACCCGTGAGGCAGGCCTGACAAGGGTCTGGTACACGCCTGATGCGCCACGTCGGACCCTGGGGGGCCGTGATGGTCGAGGAACTGGTGGCGGCGGGAGTCTCCGTCGCGGCGGTGGGCCTGGTCTATGTGATGGCCGGGGCCCGCGTGGTCAAACAGTACGAACGCGGAGTCGTGTTGCGCCTGGGCCGGCTGAGCTCGGAGGTGCGTGGGCCCGGGTTCACGATGGTCGTGCCCTTCGTCGACAAGCTGCGCAAGGTCAACATGCAGATCGTCACGATGCCGGTGCCCGCGCAGGAGGGCATCACCCGGGACAACGTCACGGTGCGGGTGGACGCGGTCGTCTACTTCAAGGTGGTGGACGCGGCCGACGCGGTCATCCAGGTCGAGGACTACCAGTTCGCGGTCTCGCAGATGGCGCAGACCTCGCTGCGTTCGATCATCGGCAAGAGCGACCTCGACGACCTGCTCTCCAACCGCGAGAAGCTGAATCAGGGCCTGGAGCTGATGATCGACAGCCCGGCCATGGGCTGGGGCGTGCAGATCGACCGGGTGGAGATCAAGGACGTCTCGCTGCCGGAGACGATGAAGCGGTCGATGGCCCGGCAGGCCGAGGCCGACCGTGAGCGGCGGGCCCGGGTCATCAACGCGGACGCGGAACTTCAGGCGTCGAAGAAGCTGGCGGAGGCCGCCGGGGTGATGTCCGAGCAGCCGGCCGCGTTGCAGCTGAGGCTGCTGCAGACGGTGGTGGCGGTCGCCGCGGAGAAGAACTCCACGCTCGTCCTGCCCTTCCCCGTCGAACTCCTGCGGTTCCTGGAACGAGCGCAGCAGCCGGCCGCACCGACGCCGGAACCGGTCGCACCGGTACGCGAACCGGTCGCACCGGCACCGGCAGTGCCGGCGGCACCGGCACCGCCAGTACCCGCACCGGATCGGGCGGCGGTACTTGGACCGTTCCCGGAACCGACGGCACAAGGGCTGAGCGCACAGGAGCCGAGCGCGTCGGAGTCGACCGCGCCGGAACCGGCCTCTCCCGCCGCTCAGCAATCGGTGCGGGAGCAACGGCCGCTTCCCGGAACCCCCTTGGATCAGAGTCCCGAAGGGGCGAAATCAAGACAGGACTAGACCTCACAGGCCGCATGTCGACCACTCGCACACAGTATTTGCAGTGGGAACTCGCGTGCTGTGACCACGCAGGGTCAAGGTGTGCGGGGCGCACGCCTGTTGCCGTACGCGCGTCCTGAAGTCGACCTTGTGTGCTCCCTGTGCGTCTCGGAATAGTGGGCGGCGAACAACGGGCATGGACACGGCATTTTGCCGTGGACCAGGTAGGTGCCCGTACGCCTTCCGGTCCTAGAGGTCCCCACAGCCTCCCCGACCGACCCCCCACAGGAGGACGTGAGTTGAAGCACCGACGCATACCCGCGAGGCGTGCCGTCATGACGGGTGCGGGCATCGCCGCGCTCGTCGCCGCCGGAGCCACTTTCCAGACTGCGAACGCGAGCGAGACGCCGAAGGCCCCCGCACCGCACACGCTGTCGATCGCGGCGGCCGGAAAGCTCGCCTCGACCCTCGGCGAGGATCTCGGCGCCGGCGCGGCGGGAACGTATTACGACGCGAAGTCCCGTCACCTCGTCGTCAACGTGCTCGACGAGACCGCGGCCAAAGCCGTGGCGTCGGCCGGCGCCAGGGCCAGAATCGTCGAGAACTCCCTCGCCGAGCTGAAGAGCGCCCGTACGACGCTCAAGAGCGACGCGACCATCCCGGGCACCTCCTGGGCGACCGACCCGCAGACCAACAAAGTCGTCGTCACCGCGGACCGTACGGTCTCCAAGGCCGAATGGGCCAAGCTGACCGAGGTCGTCGGCTCGCTCGGCTCCAAGGCCGAACTCCAGCGCACGAAGGGGGAGTTCAAGCCCTTCATCGCGGGCGGTGACGCCATCACCGGCTCCGGTGGCCGCTGCTCGCTCGGCTTCAACGTCGTCAAGGGCGGCCGGCCGTACTTCATCACCGCCGGCCACTGCACCCAGGCGATCTCCACCTGGTCGGACTCCAGCGGCGACCAGATCGGCACGAACGAGCAGTCCAGCTTCCCGGACAACGACTTCGGGCTGGTCAAGTACACGGGGAGCGCCGAGCACCCGAGCGCGGTCGACCTCTACAACGGTTCCTCGCAGTCCATCACCAAGGCGGCCGAGGCGACCGTCGGCGAGAAGGTCACCCGCAGCGGTTCGACGACCCACGTGCACACCGGCACGGTCACCGGCCTGGACGCCACCGTGAACTACGGCAACGGGGACATCGTCAACGGGCTCATCCAGACCGATGTCTGCGCCGAGCCCGGTGACAGCGGCGGTTCGCTCTTCGACGGCGACAGTGCCATCGGCCTCACCTCCGGCGGCAGCGGCGACTGCACCTCGGGCGGTGAGACCTTCTTCCAGCCCGTCACCGAGGCGCTCTCGGCGTTCGGCGCCCAGATCGGCTGACCGTTCGTCCGCTTCTTCGGCAGAGGTCCCGTCCCCGCACTCGCGGGGGCGGGACCTCCGCCGTGCGCGCCCCACGAACGGGGTCGTCCCGTCGACCCCGAGGACGACCCCGGGGCGCCGGCACCGTGTGAACCCCGGGCCGACCGTGATCGTCGCTGCGCCATCGCGGTCATCCGACCGCTCCTGCCGTCCGGTCGCTTCCATCATTCGGCCGCCCTGTCATTCGGCCGTTCCCGTCATCCGGCCACTCGGTCATCGCGACCGGGTCGGAGTCCGACGCGTCACGGAGCGTCCCGTTTGCGCCGCGCACGGTAGCCGCCCGCTCGCCCGAGGCCGTCGAACGGCGGCGGTGCGGAGCGTGCCGCGGGGTGTTCTCCCCCAACTGCGCGGCCCCGCTGGGGAGGTGGCCGCGCGATACCTGTTCCGGCCGCCGCTCCCCTCGCCAAAAAATCGCTGATGTGTTCGAATCAGATCGCTGACCGGGGCTGATGGGGTTAGAGTAATCGAACGGGCGTGCGATGAACATATCGGGCGCATGGCTGAAAAGGGGTGGAGTGATGGAGGTGCGGCATGGCGGGCTTCGCCCATCTGCACGTCGCGTCCGGTTACTCCATCCGCTACGGCGCGGCCCATCCCGAACAGCTCGTCCGGCGGGCGTCCGAGCGAGGCATGACCGCACTCGCGCTCACCGACCGGGACACGGTCACCGGCGCCGTCCGGTTCGCACGGGCGTGCGCCGGAGGGGGAATACGGCCGATCTTCGGGGTCGACCTCGCGGTGGAGGCCCTCGCGCCGCCGCCTCCCGCCCAGCGGCCCCGAACCCCGGTGCACGGTGGCGCGCACGTGGTCGAACCGCCGCTCCGGTTCACGCTCCTCGCGCGGAACGGGGCGGGATGGGCGCGACTGTGCCGCATCACCTCGGCCGCCCATGCCGGTGCCGTGTCCGGTACGCCGCCGGTGGTGCCGTGGGAGGCGCTGCGCGAGTACGGCGGTTCCGGTCTGACGGTGCTGCTCGGGCCGCTCTCGGAGCCGGTCCGGGCGCTGGCGGTGGGCAGGGAGGACGTCGCGATGAAGCTGCTGGCGCCCTGGAAGGAGATCTTCGGGAGGGAGGTCCGCTTGGAAGTCGTCGCGCAGAAACGTTTCGGCACAGGTCCGGGATCCCTGCGTCTGGCCGCCCGTACCCTCAACCTGGCCGACCGCACCCGCACCACCGCCGTACTCTCCAACGCCGTCCGCTACGCCGACGCCGGCCAGCACCGCCTCGCCGACGTCCTGGACGCGGCCCGGCTGCTGCGGCCGATCGACCGGCGCCGGCTGGACAGCGGGCAGCGCTGGCTCAAGGACGAGCAGGCGATGGCGGTCGTCGCGCGGATGGTCGCCGAATGCGCCGGAGCGGACGTGCGGCGGGCCCGCCGGCTGATGGCGGACACCGCGGACACGGCGGCCGCGTGCACCGTCGATCCCCGGGCGGACCTGGGGCTGGGCGTCGCGCACTTCCCGGAACCTTCGGTCTTCGGCGCCGAGCCCGGCGCGCGTGGAGCCGCTGAACTGCTGCGCGGGCAGTGCGAGGCCGGCCTGGCCCGGCGGGGCCTCGACCACGACCGGGCGGTACTCGGCCGGCTGGACGAGGAGCTCAAGGTGATCTCCAGGCTGAACTACGACTCGTACTTCCTCGCGGTCGGCCAGGTCGTGGCCGACATCCGGGCCAAGGGCATCCGGGTCGCGGCCCGCGGCTCGGGCGCCGGGTCGATGGTCTGCCACGCGCTGGACATCGCGACGGCCAACCCGCTCGACCACCGCCTGCTGTTCGAACGCTTCCTCAGTGTGCGCCGGGCCTCGCTGCCCGACATCGACATCGACGTGGAGTCCGCCCGTCGGCTGGAGTGCTACGACGTGATCTTCGACCGGTTCGGCAGGGAACGGGTGGCGGTCACCGCCATGCCCGAGACCTACCGGGCGCGCAGAGCCCTCAGGGACACCGGCCTCGCCCTCGGCATCGCGCCCGCGGACGTCGACCGGATCGCCAAGAGCTTCCCGCACCTGCGTGCCTCCGACATCACCGGCGCCCTCGCCGAACTGCCCGAACTGCGGCGACTGGCCGCCGAGGCCCACCGCTACGGGCCCCTGTGGGAGCTCGCGGAAGGCCTCGACTCCCTGGTCCACGGCATGGCCATGCACCCCTGCGGCGTGGTCATCAGCGACGCCACCCTGCTGGACCGTCTGCCCGTACAGCCCACCCCTCAGGGCGACTACCCGATGGCGATGGCGGCGAAGGAGGAGATCGAGGCGCTGGGCAACATCAAACTCGACGTCCTGGGCGTACGGATGCAGTCCGCGATGGCCCACGCCGTCGCGGAGATCGAACGGACCACCGGCAACCACATCGATCTGGACGACCCGAAGCAGGTGCCGCTCGACGACGTCTTCGCGTTCAAGCTCATCCAGGAGAGCCAGACCCTGGGCCTGTTCCAGCTGGAGTCGCCCGGCCAGCAGGACCTCCTGTCCCGGCTCCAGCCCCGTGACCCGCAGGACGTCATCGCCGACATCAGTCTCTTCCGCCCCGGCCCCGTCGCCGGAGGCATGCCCGAGCGGTACATCGCCGCCCGCCACGGCGGCACACCGGCCTACGCCCACCCGGACCTGGAGCCGGTGCTCGCCGACACGTACGGCGTGACCATCTGGCACGAGCAGATCATCGAGACGCTGTCGGTGATGACCGGCTGCGACCCCGCGCTGGCCGAGATCGCCCGCCGGGCGCTCGGCGACAAGAGCCGACTGCCCCGGATCAGGGACTGGTTCCACGGCCTGGCACGCGCGCGCGGGTACGGTCCGGCGGTGCGGGACGAGGTCTGGAGGACCGTCGAGGCCTTCGGCGCGTACGGCTTCTGCCGCGCCCACGCGGTCGCCTTCGCCGTACCCGCCCTGCAGAGCGCCTGGCTCAAGGCGCACCATCCGGCGTTCCTGCTGGCCGGTCTGCTCGAACACGACCCCGGGATGTGGCCCAAGCGCGTCCTCGTCTCCGACGCCCGCCGACGCGGTGTCCCCGTCCTGCCCGTCGACGTCAACCGTTCCAAGGCGAAGCACACCGTGGAACGGACCGACGGGGAGCAGTGGGGGGTGAGGCTCGCGCTGTCCGCGGTGCACGGCATCAGTGAGGACGAGTGCGCCAGGATCGAGGAGGGCCGGCCGTACGGATCCCTGTCGGACTTCTGGCAGCGGGCCCGTCCGGGCAGACCCGTCGCCGAACGTCTCGCCGGGATCGGCGCCCTGAACTCCCTGCACGACGGCCGCCTCACGCGCCGCGACCTGCTGCTGCAGATCGCCGAACTGCACCGGCAGTCCCGTAACCGAACCGCGGGCTCAGGCCAACTGCCCCTGGACGCGGGCGCCGTGGGCGGGGCGGAACCCAGTGGCCTGCCTGAGATGACGGGACGCGAGGCCCTGAGCGCCGAGCTGAACACCCTCGGCATCGACGTCTCCAGGCACCTGATGGAGCACCACCACCGCCTCCTGCGGGAGATCGGCGCGACCGACGCGGCGCACCTGGCCGGGCTGCGCGCCGGCCGGCAGGTCCTCGTCGCCGGGGTACGCGCCTCGACCCAGACCCCGCCGATCGCCAGCGGCAAGCGGGTCATCTTCGTCACCCTGGAGGACGGCTCCGGCCTGGTCGACCTGGCCTTCTTCGAGGACTCCCACCCGGCCTGCGCGTACACCGTCTTCCACAGCGGGCTGCTGCTGGTGCGCGGCACGGTCCAGGTGCGCGGCACCCGCCGTACCGTCGTCGGCACCATGGCCTGGGACCTGGACGAGATCGCCGCGGCCCGCCGCGACAACGGCCCCGAGGCCGCCCTCGTCCTCCTCGGCGCCGACCACCCGCACCCGACCCCCGCCCAGCCTCCGGGGCAGGCGCACCCGACCCCCGCCCAGCCGGTCCGGGGACGGCCGCAGCAGGCGCCCGCCCCGACGCGGCGCACCCTGGCCAACGGCACCACGGGCGCCCGGCTGCACCCGTACGCCGACCTGCGGCCGGCCGGCAGCCGTTCGGCCGACCTGAAGAAGTTCGGTTACACCAGCCCAGGGAGCGCGGGATGAACGGAACGAGTCCACGTCGGCGGCACATCGCCCACCTCCACCTCCATCTGCGCGCGGCACTCGCGGAGGCTCGGTACGGCGACATAATCGAACTGATGTCCGGTATCACGCCACACGTCCAGGCGGTACCGCCCGACGCCGTCCAACTCGATCTGACGTCGGCGCTCCGGTACTTCGACCTGTCTCCCTACGACCTGGTCCAGACGACGATGATGCGGCTGAAGGCGCTCTACGGCATCGACAGCAGCGCCGGCCTGGCCGGCAACCGGATGCTGGCGGCCATGGCGGCCGACGCGTCGGCGCCGGGCGACACCACCTGGATCCGGGACGGACAGGCCGCGGCCTGGCTGGGGCCCCGCCCGGTCACCGCGCTGCCGGGGATCGGCCGCGCCACGGCGGAGACGCTCACCGGATACGGACTGCACACCATCGGCCAGATCGCCGACATCCCCGCGGCGACCCTGCAGCGGCTTCTCGGAGCCGGCTCGGCCCGGCTGCTGGCCGAACGTGCCCGGGGCCGTGACCCCCGCCCGGTCACCCCGATGGAACCGGCGGCGTACCTGACGGCCGACCTCGCGCTCGACCGGGACTGCCTCGATCCGGCGCGGCATCACCGAGCCGTCCTGGGACTCGCCGACCGGATCGGTCAGCGGCTGCGCGGTGAACGCCAGGTCGCCGGCCGGATCACCCTCACGGTCCGGTACGCCGACCGCGGTTCCACCACGCGCTCGCGCACACCGGCGGAACCCACCAACCACTCACCGGACCTCGCCGCGACCGCTCTGGGTCTGCTGACCGCCCTGGGTCTGCAGCGGGCGCGAGTCCGTGGCTTCGCGATCCGCGCCGACGACCTGCTGCCGGCCGGCGGCGCCCACCACCAGCTCTCCCTGGACCCGGGCGACACCCGGGCCCGTGCCACCGAGGCGGCGGCGGACCGGGCCCGCCGGCGCTTCGGGGCGGAAGCGGTACGCCCGGCCACCCTGGCCACCGCATCGGCACCGGGAATCCCGCCCCGCAGCGTGGCGGCCGGCTCGCGGAACTGACGCGGGCTCGTGCGGGCCGCCCCGCCGGGCCGGTCGCGGAGGGATCAGCGCAGCGCGACCTCGCCCGCGCGGACGGCGCGCAGGGCGCGCTCGACCGTCTCCTGGTTCTCGCCGACCGGAGCCACGTAGTCGAGGACACCGCGCGCGGCGTCCTCCCCGAGCGTGCGGGTGATCACCCACGTGGCCAGATACTGGGACGCCAGGCAGCCACCCGCCGTGGCGATGTCGCCCTCGGCGTGGAACGGGGCGTCCAGCACGGTGACGTCGTACGCCTCGACGAAGGGCCGGCTCCTCCTGTCCGTGCACACCGGCATGTCACCCAGCAACCCGAGCCGGGCGAGCACCAGCGCGCCGGAGCACTGTGCCCCGATCAGCTGACGCGCCGGGTCGAGCCGGAGCCTGGAGATCAGCCGGTCGTCGGCGACCACGTCCCGCGCCTTCACCCCGCTGCCGATCAGTACGACGTCGGCCTCGGTCACGAACTCCATCGGGCGCTGCCCGGTCACCTCGACGCCGTTCATCGACGTGACCACCGGCTCCGGCGTCGTGATGAAGGCTTCCAGGCCGTCCTCGCGGCACCGGTTGATCAGTGCGGAAGCGATGAAGCTGTCGAGTTCGTTGAACCCGTCGAAAGTGACCACGGCTACCCGCATCACGACTCCTCCTGGCAGGACGTCGGAAGCGTCAGTGTTCCTGGCGCCGTGTTCCGGATCGAGAGCCAATCGGCGACAGGTGGTATGCCTGCCGGCTCGCCGCCTTCGATCCGGTGGACGGTGATCCGGTGGATGACGATCCGGTGGATGACGGCCGGGTGGGCGACACGGACCGCCGGATCGAGTGGGCCGCCAGGGTCAGTTGGCCCACGGCGGGGTGATGACCGAGCCGTCGGCCAGTTCCGCCCGGAGGCCGATGGACGTGGTGACCCAGGAGGTCGCGGTCTGCCGGGTGGGGTTCTCGACGCCGAAGGCCGTGCCGGGATTGATGATCACCGTGTCGCCCGCGGTGATCCGCTCGGTGCGGCCGTCGAGCGTGATCAGCAGCTCCCCGGTGAGCAGATGGAAGATCTCCTCCCGGTTGACCGTGTGCACAGGGGCCTTCGTCCCGGCGGGGATCTCGCCCCGCCAGGCGCACAGCTCCTCGCTGCCGCTGAGGGGGGTGGCGTACGAGACGAAACGGGCGCCGTGGATCTCGTGGACGACGGCGTCGGACGGGCGGACGACGGGCATGGCTGGCCTCCGGTGCGTGGGGAAAATGGTCAAGCGACTTGACTACATGGTCAACCTTGTTGACTACATAGTCAAGCCGCTTGACCAGTGGGCGGGGAGTGTTTCAATGCTCCCGTGCAGAACTCCGAGGCCATGGCCCTGTCCGCCGCCCTGCTCGCCGTCGCCGGTGAGCTGACGCAGCGCATCCACGAGGGCGTCGTCGCCCGCGGGTTCGAGGGGCTGCGGCCCGCGCACGGCTTCGCGTTCACACGGCTCGCTCCGGACGGCGCGACGGTCACCGAGCTCGCGGCACACCTCGGGGTCACCAAGCAGGGCGCGAGCCAGCTCGTCGACGAGCTCGTGCGCAAGGGGTACGTGGAACGCCACCCGCACCCCGGTGACGCGCGTGCCCGCCTGATCGTGCTGACCGAGCGCGGCTGGGCCTGCACCCGTGCGGCGGAGGAGTCGGCGGCGGAGGCCGTCCAGCCGTGGGTCGAGCTGCTCGGTGAGGGTGAGGTGGGCGTGTTGCGTGAGCGGTTGCTGCGGATCGCCCCCTACGGTCCGATCAGGCCCACCTGGTGACGATTCGGGCGTCCCATATATCAGCAACACCGACTACCACTGGAAGTTTTTACTGACGCGTAACTTCACAGTTGGGCTACTCACTCGTAACTTGACGAGTGAACAGCATCCTCGTGATCCGGATCACAGGGCGTATGCCGTCGTCACTCCCTTGAGCCGCAAGGAGATCACCCGATGCTGCCCTGGAAGCGCCTGGTCAGACCCCTCGTCGCACTGCTGCTGGCCACCGCCGTCGCGGTCGTCCCCGCCGCCACCGCACATGCCGCAGCACCGAGCAGCGGTTGGAACAACTACTCCTGCCGCCCCTCGGCCACCCATCCCCGCCCCGTCGTTCTCGTCCACGGCACCTTCGCGAACTCCGTGGACAACTGGCTGTCCTTCGCGCCCTACCTGGTGGACCGCGGGTACTGCGTCTACTCGCTCGACTACGGGCAACTGCCCGGCGTCCCGCTCTTCAACGCCCTCGGTCCCATCGACAAGTCGGCCGGACAGCTCCAGGTCTTCGTCGACAAAGTGCTCGCCTCGACCGGCGCAGCCAAGGCGGACCTCGTCGGCCACTCGCAGGGCGGCATGATGCCCCGCTACTACCTGAAGTTCCTCGGCGGAGCCGCCAAGGTGAACACCTTCGTCGGTATCGCGCCCGACAACCACGGCACCACCCTCGACGGCCTCACCAAACTGCTGCCGTACTTCCCCGGCGCCGAGGACCTGCTGTCCGCGGTCACGCCCGCGCTCGCGGATCAGATCGCCGGGTCCGCGTTCCTGACCAAGCTCAACGCCGGCGGCGACACCGTCCCGGGCGTCCACTACACGGTGATCGCCACCAAGTACGACGAGGTGGTCACCCCCTACCGTTCACAGTTCCTCACCGGACCCGACGTCCACAACGTGCTGCTGCAGGACCTGTGCCCGGTCGACCTCTCCGAGCACGCGGCGATCGGTCTCCTCGACCGGATCGCCTTCCACGAGGCGGCGAACGCCCTCGATCCCGCGCACGCCACCACCACCAACTGCGCCTCGGTGTTCAGCTGATCCCTGGCCCGTTGCCGGGTCCTGTCCGGCCTGAGCCGCCGGACAGGACCCGGAGTTCTTTCCGCCCCGCGGGAGGGAAGGGCCGGGAGCAGGACGAGTGGGGAGAGTCCCGTCGACCGCGCGGAGGGCGTGCCATGCGCCGCGAGGGCAGGTGGGACTTTCGCGTCACGCCCTAACGACCGTGCCGTCCACCGTGTGCCGCGCGGCGGTGCACGGAGGCGAACAGCGCGGCCGCGCCCAGCGCCAGCGCGCTCGCGCCACCGATCGCGAGGTACGGGGTGTTGGAATCACCGCCGGTCTCGGCGAGGTCCACCGAGGCACCGGCCGCCTCGGGCCGATCGGCCGAAGCGTCGGAGACGCCGGACGCGTCCGAGCCCCCGGACGTGCCGGAGCCCGGGGAGCCCGCGGTCGGGGTGGCCGTACCGTGGTGATGGTCGTGCCGCACCGTCGACTTGTCGGCACCGTCGGCGATCTGTTCCTCGGAGGGAGCGGAGGCGACCGGCGCGGGCGCGCTCGACGCGGGGGAGACGCCGCTCCCCGAACCGCCGCCGGGGGAACCGGTGTTGCCGGGGCCGCTCCCGCCCGACCCGCCGCTGCCCGAACCGCCCTTGCCCGAACCGCCCTTGCCCGAACCGTCGTTACCCGAGCCGCCGCTTCCGCCGAAGGTGACGTCGGAGCAGGAGTAGAAGGCCTCCGGGCTGTCCGAGCGCTGCCAGACCGCGTAGAGGAGCTGCTTGCCCAAGCGCTTCGGCAGGGTGCCGGAGAAGGTGTAGTAGCCGTTCGTCGCGGTGGGGTCGGTCTTCGAGGCCACCGGGTGCGTCAGATCCAGATCCCCCCAGGCCAGCGGCTTCGACGGGTCGTAACCGTCCTTGGTGAGGTAGACGTTGAAGGTTCCCTTGTGGGGGGCGGTCACCCGGTACCTGAAGGTGTACGCGCCCGCGTTCACGGCCGTCGCGGGCCAGTCGGCGCGGGCCAGGTCCAGGCCCTTGAACTCGTCGTTGCCCGCGCTGCACAGCTTCCCGTCGGGAACGACCTGCTGGTGCCAGCCGTTCGCGTCGCCGATCCGGATGCCGTTCCAGTCGTACAGCGCCTGGGTGCCGCCTGCCGCGACGGCCGCCTCGCAGGCGGCCGACCGGGGACTCTCGGGACCTTCCGCGTAGCACTGGAAGACCCGGCTGACGGGGTCCCCCATCGAACCGTGCGCCGAGGCGGGCACGGCGGCGAACGCGGTCAGGGCGAGCGGGGCGACACCGACGGCGGCGAGGCTGGCGGCCTTGCGGCGACCGGACATGGGGGAGCTCCTCGGTCGAAACGGTCCTGAACGGGCGCGAACAGCCCGGAGTACGTGGGGGGTGATCAGCAAGCTAGCCCCAAGAATCCGCGGAATCACCAGCTGGGGGAGGGTGCGGGAGATCTTTATGGCCGCGTTAAGGCGGGGCTAACGGGGGGCTCAGGCTGGGGGGTTGGGGCACCCCGCCCCACCTGCGCCGGGGCCGTTGCACCGTCCGTGGTCGTCCATGGCCGTCCGTCCTGAGATGCCTGGGTTGGCTCTCAGAACGGCTCCCAGTGAGGCGCCCAACAGGATCGTGGCCACTGCCCTCCATGGCGGACGCGATCTGCGGCCAGTGTGCTCAGGTCACTCCGGCTCTCGCGGCAGCCCAGGTGAGGCACATCCCACTACGGCGAGTTGTTGTCGACCGTGGCTGACCGCGTGATGTGGCACAGCTGGGGCACGGGCCGACACCCGCTTTAGGAGTTCGATCACCGACCCATACGACGTCCGGCAACGCGCCCGTGAGGCTGCATCGGTTTCCGGGTCGTGGCCGCCCCTGTGCGCTCCGGTCCGTCGCCTTTGATGTCAACCGGTGATGTCAGGGGCAGCCGCTGCGCTCGCCGCTCTTGTGGTCTGTTCGGTGGATACCGGCGTGCCGTGCAGGGGCTGACATCCGGCCTGTCGTCACTGTGAGCGATAGCAGACGTGATTGACGTGTAGCTCTGGACCGGGGCTACCGCCCGAGAAGAAGGAGGCCCCATGGCAGCGTTTCGAGGCATCTGTCTGCGCGGCGCGATCGCTGTGGCCGGTACGGTGGTGAGTTTGGTGGCCATTCCCGCGACGGCCCAGGCTGCGACGACCAACGTGCCCTGTAACCCGACCGCACTGAAGAACGCGATCACTGGCGCCCACTCCGGGGACACGCTGGTGCTGGCCCACAGATGCGTCTACAGCTACACCACGCCGGACAACGCCAACAACGCTTTGCCCGTGATCACCAAGAAACTCACCGTCAAGGGACGCGACGCCACCATCCAACGAGACCCGACGACGGCAGCCCTGTTCCGCATCTTCGAAATCGACGGACCCGGGAACCTGGCACTCAACGATCTCACCGTACGCAACGGCAGCGTCCCGGGTACCGCTGGTGGCAACATCTTCGTCAATCCGGGTGGGACACTCAGCCTCACCCGTAGCGTCGTGACGAACGGCACCGCCACCGACGGCGGCAACATCTTCGCCAATTCGGGTGGGACCATCGACCTCACCCGTAGCGTCGTGCGGAACGGCACCGCCTTCGACGGCGGCGGCTTCTTCATTCTCGCCTCTGCCACCGTGCGGATCCGTCACAGTGCCGTCGGCTACAACACCTCGGCAGGATTCGGCGCCGGCATCTCGAGCAGAGGCGACCTCACCATCGCCGACGGCACCACGATCAGCAATAACGCCACGGGCGGCGTGGGTGGCGGACTCGCCAACAGCGGCCCGGCGACGATCGATGATTCCGCGATCTTCTCGAACAGCGCAGCCAGCACCGGTGGCTTCAGAGGTGGTGGAGGGATCTTCAACCTCAACTCCGGCAAGGTGAACCTGCACCACACCCGTGTGGAGCACAACACGGTCACCGCGACGGCGAACGCGCCGGGCGTGGGCGGGGGGATCTCGAACCAGGGAGTGGCCGCCACGGTGACGATCGACGGCGGAAAGATCGGACACAACTCGGCCCAGGGGAACAACGCCCAGGGTGGTGGCGTCTACAACGAGGGCACGCTGAGCACCAAGCGGCTTGAGATCGAACACAACACCTCCACCGGCACGGGTGCCCAGGGCGGTGGTCTGACCAACAACGGTGGGACCGCCACGCTCACCAGCAGCCAGGTGGAGCACAACACCAGCAGCGCCCCTCCCGGCGGAATCAACAACAAGTCCGGCACGGTGGCCCTGAACAACAGCAGGGTGAAGCACAACAAGCCCACCAACTGCGCCGGCAGCGCAGTCCCGGTGCCTGGCTGCGTGAACTGACCAACCGGATTGACCCACCGCCTTCCCCAGCTCCCATCCCGTCCGCCCGTCGACCCACGCCCGCTCGGCTCTGCCGGGGGCGATGGCGGACGGGATGGGAGTTCCCGCACGCCCCCTACGGCCCGCAGTCGGGAACGGTGCCCCTCCATCCCGGTGCCGGCCGATCCCCCGCCGGAGGCATTGCCTCGACCATGGCCTGCCCTATGAGGGTGATCGACTCATGGCCTCCGGCCCCATCCATGTGTGGGCGCGCGGAGACGCAGCCGTGGCGGAGCGGAGCGGGCCGGAGGCAGGAGCGACGCCCCGAGCGGAGCCGGTGACGCGCCCGGCGGAGCCGCGGCTGGTGGCCGCCGACGCTCTTTGCCGTGGAAGCGGCCCCCGCACGGACCATCTGGCACGTGAGTGGCACGGCGTCCCCCGACAGCCGAAAAAGGTACGCAACTCGACCGAAGAAGAGGCCCACAGGCCGCGTCCAACAGGACTGCCAGTGGGCGCCGACACGGCGACACGAAGACGCGGAAGAGCCGGCGGTAGCCGGCCATGCCGCGGCAAGCCGCTCAGGTGATGAAGGCACACAAGGCCCGGCAAGAGGCCGGCTGTCGAGCAGCCGGCGGAGAGTGGACCGACGAGAGACTCGTCTTCCCCACGGAGACCGGCGAGCCGCGCAGCGCCCTGAACGTCCGTCGCAACTTCCGGACGCTCCTGAAAGAAGCGCGCTTCGAGAACCCGCAGCACTGGACCCCACACGAGCTGAGGACAGGCTTCGTGTCCCTGCTCTCGGACCACGGAATCCCGATCGAAGTCATCGCCCGTCTCGTCGGTCACAACGGCAGTGGGACGACGGAGAGGGTCTCTCGCAAGCAACCGCGACCCGTCATTTCAGAGGGCGCGGAAGCGATGGACGACATCTTCGGAGACGACGGTAGGGCGGGCGCGTCCGGACCAGCGGCAGCCGGCTGATTCTTCGGGCATGGCTCCCTGTTTGGCTCCCTCCGGCCGCACGACTCCCTATGACCCCCCTCTGAGCTGCGAGAAAGCCCGGAGGGGAGGTCATCGGGCCCTCACGGCCGCGTTAAGGCGGGGCTAACGGGGGGCTCAGGATGGGGCGTTGGGGCACCCCGCCCCACCTGCGCGGGAGCTGCTGAGCCGTCCGTGGCTGTCCGTGGCTGTTCGCTGTGGGACGCCCGGGCCGGCTTCCTGGTCGGCTCCCGGTGGGCTCCCGGGCAAGGTGCTCGACAGATCCTGGCCACTGCGTCCAGGGACGTGATCCGCGACCGGAGTGCGCGGCCCATTCCGCACTGCGGCTCCGGCGGGAGCCCGGGCGCGCGGCACATCTCGTCGATGACGATCAGTGTCCGTCCGAAGCGTTCCGTGTTCTCCATTTCACTGGGGAGAAGGAGGGGGACGCCGTCAGGGGCGAGTTCATGCGGGGGGCAGGGTCGCTGCCCGGTGGGGTCGTACTCCCTGACTGGCGGAAGGCTTCGAACGCGGTCTGGTGCGAACATTTGATGGCTCATCAGCCGATTGTTCGTCTATTGGTCGTATTTGCCTGTTACATGCCGAAGAGTGTTGTGGCGCAAGGCGGGGGGAGCGGCGTGGCGAGTGTCCGGTGGCTGGAAACCGCTTCCATCGCAATGGTCAACGGGTGGGTGTACTCGCCCGTGAACTGGGTGTCGGGGCCCGTGGGGGCTGGGTGAGTACTACAAGCGACTGTCACTGAAATGTCCTGATATGGCGACACGAAGCGGTGCATCCCTCGTCGGGTCCGGCGGGCGGCCAGGCTTTGCGTTCTCGGCACCAGCCGGGATCCGCACACCGCCCGCTCCCGGCCACTCCACGCTGGTCGGGGGCGGGCTCGTCCCTCAAAGGGGAGCACGTTGATGTCCTCTCGTTCGATCTCCCGCATCGCCGCGGCGACTGTGGCCGCGGGCGCCGCGCTCGGTACGGCCGCACTGCCGGCCTCCGCCCAGACCAGCCCCCACCGCGCCGCCTCATATCGCTCGGCTGTGGTCATCAGCGATGTGCAGGCTGACTCCCCGGGCTTCGACGACCGCTCCAATTACTCCCTGAACCGGGAGTGGATCGACGTCACCAACACCTCCCGTCGCAGTGTGAACCTCGACGGCTGGACCCTGTCGGACGAGGACGGCCACTCCTACACCTTCGACCACTACCGCCTCGACGGCCGCGCAACCGTCCGTGTCCACACCGGTATCGGCCGCGACACCTACCGCGACGTCTACCAGGACCGCCGCAATTACGTCTGGGACAACCGCTCCGACACCGCGACCCTCCGCAACGACTACGGCTGGTTCGCCGACGAGGTCTCCTGGGGCGGTCGTCACTTCCGTGACCGCGACGGCTGGCGCTGGGACGACTTCGGTAGCCGGCACTTCCGTGACGGCCGGCGCTTGGGTGACCTCGGCGGCCGTCACCACCGTGACCGCGACGGAGCGCACAACGGCGGCCACGGCGGAACCCCGCGAACCGGCGGCCAGCACGGCCAGCACGGCCAGCAGGGTCAGCAGGGTCAGCAGGGTCAGCAGGGTCAGCAGGGTCAGGGTGGCCAGCACCAGGGTGGCCAGGCCGGTCAGGGCGGGCAAGGTGGTCAGGCCGGTCAGGGCGGGCAGGGTGGCCAGCACCAGGGCGGGCAGGGCGGTCAAGGTGGCCAGCACCAGGGCGGGCAGGGCGGTCAGGCAGGTCAGGGTGGTCAGGGCGGGCAGGCCGGTCAGGGCGGTCAGGCCGGTCAGGGTGGTCAGGCCGGTCAGGGTGGTCAGGCCGGTCAGGGCGGTCAGGCAGGTCAGGGTGGCCAGCACCAGGGCGGGCAGGGTGGTCAGGCCGGTCAGGGTGGTCAGGGCGGGCAGGGCGGCCAGGGCGGCCAGGGCGGGCAGGGCGGTCAAGGTGGCCAGCACCAGGGCGGTCAGGGTGGCCAGGGTGGCCAGGCCGGTCAAGGTGGCCAGCACCAGGGTGGCCAGGCCGGGCAGGGCGGCAGCCACTGACTCCGTGTCCCGGACCGTGAGGCCGGTCACCGACTGATGTAGAGCTTGACGGCGCGCAGTGGGCTATTCGGCCTCTGCGCGCCGTTCCGCGTGATCGGCGGCCGGCCGAACAGTCCTCGCCCGCTGTCTCATCGTCAGGCGCCGGGCAGGCTCTCGTGGCCCGGGGTGAGCTGGGCCTCCGAAGCCAGAGAGCGGCCGGGACCCTCGCCCCCGGCCGTCGGCTGTACGGAACCCGCGACCGATGCCCGTCAACGACAGCCGTCCTGGGCGGACATGCCGTGCCGTCCACCGACGCGAGCCGCGGCGACTGGAGCGGCATCGGGGCACTCTGTCTCGTCGGCGATCTGCGTGACGCAGGCTTCGAGGACCGCCTCATGCGAACCGTCGAGGTTCCTCTTCATGCCCTCCAGCCTCAGGGGAGGCGAGGACGGTCTGCGCCGCTCGGCGGCGTGAGGAAATGCGCCGCCAATCCTGTGGCGACCAGACCGGCCGCAACGAGCAGACCCTGCGGCAGCACCATGCCGGTGATCAGCATCACTATGGAAAGGGCCAGCAGGGACCAGGCCGTACCGCGCCGTCGCCGATACGCGCAAGGCCGGCGCGGGTGCCCTGTCTGCGGACCCCGGGCAAATGGAGTGTCGCTCTGCCGGGTCTGCGTTTCGAGGTCTTCCCGTGGATTGATGACGGGGGGCGTCATGAGTCCTCCTCCCGGGAACCAGAGGGCCGAATGGGATCAATGTCACCATTGCATGCGGTACCGGGGCAGAACCATCGGGCTCGGCACCCATAATCCGGTACCGCCCATCACGGAGTGCGACGTACCGTGACGTCTGCCGCGCGTCGCGTGAAGTCGCCCTGCCGGCGAGAAACAGGGCATCCGCGGCCCGCCCCGGTCAGCCCGCCTCGGTCAGCCCGTCCCGGTCGGTCCGCCTCGGTCGGTCCGTGCGGTGCTCCGGTGCGGTCCGCTCGGAGTCGCTCGTGGTGAGGGCCGTGCGCGCGGCCCGCAGCAGTTCTTCGGAGATCGGGTCGTCCCGGGTGGCGCGGGCGAGGACGAGTGCGCCGACCATGGTGCAGAGCTGGGCCATGCCGTCGTCGTCACCGGTGGCCAGCCGGGCGGCCCGGTTCCGTACGCCGTTGATGTAGACGTGCTGCGAGCGGGCGCCCTGGTCGGGTTCGCGCCCAAGGTCCGTGGCGAACCCGGAGACGGGGCAGCCGTCCCCGGCGTGATCGCGGTGCCAGACCGAGAGGTACTGCTCGATCAGCGTGCGGCGGGCGGCTTCGTGGTCCCCGGAGGGCTCCTCCGGGCCGGCCGGCGAGTGTGCCGACGGATCCTCGAAGGCGTGCGTGATGGCCTCGTCGACCAGTTCCTCCTTGGAGGCGAACTGCTTGTAGAAGGCGCCGTGGGTGAGCCCGGAGGCCGTCATCAGGTCCGCGATGCTGACCGCGGTGCCCTTCTCGCGGAACAGCCGGGAAGCGGTGGCCACCACGTACTGCCGGTTCTCCTGCGCCTGCGCCCTGGACACACGGCCCACGGAATCACTCTCCCCGGATAACTGTCGCTTGGCATCTATTCTATCCCGTGTTTAGTCTGACGACGACATCTATTTTGTCGGCGAGGCCACCCGCGGATCGGGCCGGGCCCCGGGCCGCCTCCCGCCGTCCGAGGCCGGCGGCCCCGCCCGGCAACCGCAGAACCATCGACAGCACTGGAGACGCCCGTGGCATCACCACCCACTCCCGCCGAGTCCACGACACCCGCGGAGTCCACGACACCCGCGGAGTCCACGACACCCGCGCCGTCCGCGACACCCGCGCCGTCCGCGACACCCGCGCAGTCCACGACACCCGCGCCGCCCGACGGGCGGCGAAGGGTTTCCGAGGTGGTCCACCGCCGGCGCTGGGCCATCCTGGCGGTGCTCGCGTTCAGTCTCCTGGTGGTGATGCTGGACAACTCGATCCTCAACGTGGCGATGAAGACCATCGCCCAGCCCGCGCCCGCCGGACTCGGCTCGACCCAGAGCCAGCTGGAATGGGCGGTGAATTCCTACACGCTGGTCTTCGCCGGACTGCTCTTCACCGCGGGTCTGCTGGGCGACCGGCTCGGCCGCAAGAAGGTGCTGCTCCTCGGCATGGCCGTGTTCGGTGTGGGGTCCGTGCTGTCCGCGCTGTCGGACTCCTCCGGGCAGCTCATCACCTTCCGCGCCGTGATGGGCTTCGGCGGCGCGTTCATCCTGCCCGCCACCCTCGCGATCATCATGAACGTCTTCGAGCCCGAGGAGCAGCCCAAGGCCATCGGCATCTGGACCGGTGTGGTCGGTTTCGCCATAGCCGCCGGCCCCATCGCCGGCGGCGTCCTGCTGGAGCACTTCTGGTGGGGCTCGGTCTTCCTGGTCAATGTGCCGATCGTGATCGCCGCGATGGTCGCGATGGTCGCGATCGTCCCCGACTCCAAGGACCCCAGGCCCGGCAGGCTCGACCCGGTCGGCGTGCTGCTGTCGATCGTCGGTCTGGCGGTGCTGGTCTACGGCATCATCAAGGGCGGCCAGCTGGGCGACTTCACCCGGCCCGAGGCGTGGGCGACGATCCTGGGCGGCCTGGCGGTCCTCGCCGGTTTCGTGGTGTACGAGGCCCGCAGCGACCATCCGGCCCTCGACGTCGCCTACTTCCGCAACCGGCGGTTCTCCGCCTCCGTGGCCGCCATCGGCCTGGTCTTCTTCGCGCTCATGGGTGTCACGTTCTTCAGCGTCTTCTACAACCAGAGCGTGCGCGGCTACAGCGTCCTGCAGTCCGGACTGCTCGTGCTGCCGCTGGCCGTCTCCCAGATGTTCTTCGCCCCGCGGGCCCGGCTGGTCGTCAACCGCTTCGGCGCACGGGCCGTGTGCGCCGCGGGTCTCGTCCTGACCGCCGTGGCCTTCGCCGGCTTCCTGCTGCTCGGCCAGGACACCCCCATCTGGGTGCTGGAGGTGCTGTTCTTCCTGATGGGCACGGGGATGGCCCATGTGATGCCGCCCGCCACCGTCATGATCATGTCGTCGCTGCCGCGGGAGAAGGCCGGCTCCGGATCCGCGGTCAACAACACCTTCCGGCAGGTCGGCGGGGCGATGGGCATCGCCGTGCTCGGATCACTGCTGTCCACCACCTACCGCGACGGCATCGGCGACCGGCTGGGCGTCCTGCCCGGCTCCGAGCGGCACGCCGCGGGCGAGTCCGTCCAGGCGACGCTTGCCGTCGCCGAGAAACTGGGACCGGCGGGCAGGTCCCTGGTGCAGCCCGCGCACGACGCCTTCATCCACGCGATGCACATCACCGCGGCAGGGTCCGCGGCCGTCGCCCTGGTCGGCGCGGTCGTCGTCCTGGTCTTCCTGCCGGGCAAGGACGCAGCCCCGGCCGCCGGCGGTGCCACGTCCCGGCGCCGGACCCGCTGAGCCCGACGGTGATCACGAACCACGCCCGCGAGACACCCGAGGCGACCGCCTGCCGGGCACGATCCCGCGGTGTCGTCGCCGGAACCGCCGTCATCGAGACCGTACTGCGGCCGCTCGAAGCGCCGCCACGACACGTGAGGCCGCCACACGGACCCGCGGTGACATCACGGGGGCCAAGTCCTTGCCGACGGCTCCGTCTTCGCCCTGACCACACCTCGACTCAGATATTTCCCATGCTTTCGAATGCGAAGGAGATCGCCCGATGGTTGCCGACAACCTTGTTCTCATTCCCGGTGCCGGCGGCGTGGGCCGCACGGTCTTCGAGCACCTGCGTGCTCAGGATGTGCCGGTGCGATTCATGGTCCGCCGCGACGACGAGCGTGCCGCTGAGCTGCGCGCGCTGGGCGCGGAAGTCGTCATCGGTGACCTGACCAGGCCCGAGACGGTAGCGGCCGCGCTGGAGGGCGTGGCGCGGATGTACTTCGGGATGCGTGTGTCGCCGGACCAGCTGCTGGCGGCGACCGTGGTGGCCTCCGCCGCGAAGGAGTACGGGAAGCTGGAGGCCCTGGTCGACCTGTCCCAGATGACGGTGTCGCAGATGACCGCCACCAGCACGGAGGAGTCGCACCAGCAGCGGCTGCACTGGCTGACGGAGCAGGTGCTGAACTGGTCCGGCCTGCCCGTGGTTCACATCCGGCCGACGGTGTTCCTGGACACTCCGCTGTTCACCATGATGGCGGCGCTGTCGATTCAGGAGAACGGCACGATCGCGCTGCCGTTCGGCGCCGGACGCACCTCGCCGGTCGCCGTGGACGACGTCGCCCGGGTCGTCGCCACCGTGCTCCGGGATCCGGCGCCCCACGTGGGGCGGGTCTACGAACTGACCGGGCCGCGCTCGGTCGACATGACGGAGCTGGCCGCGGAATTCTCCCGGGCGCTGGGAAGGCCGGTGTCCTATGTGGACATGCCTCCGGAGCGGTGGGAGGCCCACCTCCCGAAGCTGGGGATGCCCCCGCACCTCGAACAGCACGTCGCCACCATGGCCCGGCTGCACCGGGACGACCGGTACAACCGCACCGCCGACGGTGTCGAGCGCGTGACGGGCACGCCCGCGCGGTCCATCGAGGCGTTCGTCACCGCCCGAAAGGACTTCTACCTGGGCTGAACCGCCCGGGAGTCCTCTCGGCCGGGCCGTCACCCGCGCGGACGGTGATCGATTCATCCGTGGTGGGGTGAGACGACGACAGGGCCGGTCAGCCGACGGGTCCTAGGGACGCCCAGGGACATGAGGTCGTACTCATCTCGCCCTGGGCGCCCCGGGGTTCACCCTCGCCTCCGGGGTCGGGGACCGCTCGACGCAGCGGCCCGTCGCCGGCACGGCCGGTCGGTCTCCCTGTCCGGGCCGGGTCGGTGGTGCGCCGTGGTCCGTTGAGGTTCCGCTCCGTGCCACGACGTACCGTGACCGATCAGTCGCTGAACGCATGCCGATGACGGGCGGCCGTGAGGGCGGGGACGGGGGCGGGAGGTGACGTGTGAACGCGTCGTCCCCGGTGATCGGAGAGGTTCCGTTCGGGAAAGGTACCGTTCGGGCCGTGGCAGAGACTTCGGACGAGAGCGCGATCCGTCGCGCCGTCGCCTCGGACGTGGGCGCGGTCAGGGCCGTGACCGACGCGGCGTATCACCCCTACATCGCGCGGATCGGCGTCGTGCCGCAGCCCATGGAGGCGGACCACGCGGCGAACGTGGCCGCGGGGCGGGTGTTCGTCGCGGACGGGCCCGGGGGGTCCGTGACGGGGCTCGTGGTGGTGGAGGCGTACGAGGAGTATCTGTACCTCGACAGCATCGCCGTCCACCCCGACGCCCGGGGGACGGGCGTCGGGCGACGGCTGCTGGTGTTCGTGGAGGCATACGCGCGGGAGCTCGGGCTGCCCGAGGTGAGGCTCTTCACGAACGCGATGATGTGGGAGAACCGGAAGATCTACCCGAAGTACGGCTACGAAGTCGTCGAGCGTCGCGTGGACGGCCCGTACGACCGCGTGCACTACCGCAAGCGGCTGGTCTGACGGCTTCCGTTCCTGGGCCCCGCGCCGGGGCGGCTCATTCGTCCGGCCACCACGTGCGGTGGATGTCCTTCCGCACCTCGGGGCGTTCGGCCGGACGCTCGTCCGCCCTGTCCCGCGCACGGCGGGAGTCCGACTTGCTCAGGGGCTTCTGCACGGTCACACGGCGCATGGCTGCCTCCTTGCGTCTACCCGATTCCGTCGTTGTACGGAGGTAGACCCTTTCGGGGAGAGTTCCTCATCGGTCGCGATCTGTCTGTGGCGAGTATCACGATTGACTGTCAGTGGTCGGTGTCACCTGGGCCGCTGAGGGGTTACGGCGGTACGGATCAAAGTCGCGGCGGCGTTCGATCACCGTTGGAAGGAACCACGCAAACCGTGCGCTAATTCCCCGTGTCGGATGCGCGGTCGTCACGGAGCGCGTCCGAGCGGTCACGCGAGGGCATGACCTGTCCGGCGCTCGTGGTGGGTGCGGCCTGGCCGAGCAGGGTCTCGAAGTCGCCCCGGCGGGCCAGGAGCTCCAGGGCGTCGAGGGCTGCGAGCGCGGCGGCCGCGGCCACCGGATCACTGGTCGCGAGGCCACTGGCCGCGAACTCGTCCTCGTCGAGTCGCCGGACGTCCGTACCGTCCGCCGAGCGCCACAGATCCAGGTCGAGGTCCTCGACGACCAGCTCGCCGCCCGAGATGACGGCCGGGCGGGTGATGTCGCAGTACCAGCCCTTGCGCACCCCCCGAGCGTCACGGACCTCCTTCACCGCGTACCAGCGGTCCCGCCAGTAGTGCTCGGTGAGGACATCACCCGGCTCGAACCGTACGAAGCCGAAGTCACGGACGCCGTCGGCCGCCCACGGCGCGCGGACGGTGACCCGGGTGCCGTCGTCGTGGAGCAGCTCGGCCGGGTAACGGATCTTCGTACGGCCGGACTTGACGAGGACGACGTCCAGACGGCGGGGCCCGTCAGCCGAGTTCGCGGACATGACGCACCTCCGTGCCGCAGATCTCGTACCCGAACCACTTGTTGATCGCGATCATCGGCCCGTTGCCGCTGTCGTTGCCGGTGAACGCCTCCGCGAAACCGGCGGCGCGGGCACGGTGCAGGGAGTCGTTCTTGGCGAGCTTGGCGAGGCCGCGACCGCGGAACGCGGCGGCGGTGCCCGTCATCACGGTGCCGTAGCGGGTGCCGCCGTCCGTGCGGGCCGCGCTGAAGGCCGCCGGGCGGCCGTCGACGAGCGCGACCGTGGTCAGTTCGGCACTGAACAGGGGGTGGTGCCAGGTCTCCCGCAGCCAGGCCTGGTAGTCCGTGAACTCGTGCGGGATGTCGCCGGGTTCGTCGGTCGACGTCTCCGCGTCCAGGGCGAACAGCGGGCGCGGGTCGTCGGCGAAGTGCGCCGCCGGACGCAGTTCCACGCCCGGCGGCGGGTCCTGGCGCGGCGGCAGGGTGCCGCCCGCCAGGTCCAGCCGGAGGAAGTGGGCCGAGCGGCTGGGGCGGTAGCCGTGCCGTTCGGCGAACGCACGGTTGTCCGGCTCGTCCAGGACCCAGGAGAGGAGTCTGGTCGCGCCGAGGGCCGCGAGGTGCCGCTCGGCGGCGCGCACCAGGAGCGAGCCCGCGCCCCGGCGCGTACGGCCCGGGTCGACGTACACGTTGAGGTAGCCCTGGCCCGGCTCCACGCTGTCGTACGCGATGCCGACCTGGGCGGTTCCGACCACCTCGCCGTCCAGTTCGGCGACGAGCGGGCGGTAGTGGGCGTCGGGATGCGCGTGGGTGATGTCGTACGCGAGGGAGTGGGGGGTGTGCAGCATGTAGGGGAGCGCCCGGTCGCGGACACGGGCGAAGCCCTCGGTCTGCCGCCGGTCGTCGGGGCGGAGGTCGTCGACGATCACAGTCATGGACTCGCACGCTACGTGCGGGAGGGGCCCGGTCACCTCTCATTTTTCCGCTGCCTCCGCTCCGGTACCTCTCATCAGCCCGCGGGTACGGGACAATCGGCGCGTGACACTGAAGATCCATATCGATGAGGGGGCCGCGCCCTACGAGCAGGTGCGCGCCCAGATCTCCGGGCAGGTCCGTTCCGGGGCGCTCCCGGTCGGCTACAAACTGCCCACGGTACGGGGGCTGGCCGAGGAGCTCGGTCTCGCCGCGAACACGGTCGCCAAGGCGTACCGGGCTCTGGAGGCGGACGGGGTGATCGAGACGCGGGGCCGCAACGGCACGTTCGTGGCCGCCGCCGGTTCGGCGGCCGAGCGCGAGGCCGCGACGGCCGCTCAGGCCTACGCCGAGCGGGTGCGGCGCCTCGCCCTGACCGAGTCCGCCGCGCTCGACGCCGTACGGGATGCCCTGCGGGCGGCTTACGAGGACTGACCCCCGGGCCGGGACAGGTGCCCCCGGGCCGGGTCGGCCCTGCCCGGCACCGTGGGCTCGCCCCGTTTGCGGGATCGTCCGGGCATGGTCGTACGCGGGAATTCGACGCGACGCGGCGCACCGCGCCGGACCCGGCCGGCTGATCCGACGCGAAAGGGCGGACAACCTCTCTCAGGTCAGTACGGGCAGCACGGCCGGCACGGGCAGGGCGTATGTCCCCCGACGCCCCACCCGGGTTTCCCGGGCACCCGCCTTCCGCGGGCAACCGGGTTCCCCCGCCCCGGGACGCCTACAGGTACAGCCCCGCGTCCGCGCCGTCCCGTGGGTCCGGGACCGATGTCGGGGTGGTGCCCCGGCGGAGCGCGTACAGCTCGGCCAGCGTGGCGCCCTCGCGTGAGATGCCCTCCTCCGTGCCGAGCCAGCCGACGGCCTCGGAGCGGGTGAGCGGGCCGACCTCGATCCGGGCGAGACAGCGGCCGGGGCGCACCACGGCGGGGTGGAGGCGCTCCAGGTCCTCGTTCGTGGTGACCCCCACCAGGACATTGCGTCCCTGGCCGAGGAGGCCGTCCGTGAGGTTGAGCAGGCGCGAGAGTGCCTGACCCGCGGTGTGCTTCGCCTCGCCGCGGATCAGTTCGTCGCAGTCCTCCAGCAGGAGCAGCCGCCAGCGGCCCTTGCCCGTGGCGTCCTCCTCGCCGATCGCGATGTCCATCAGATAGCCGACGTCGGAGAAGAGCCGCTCGGGGTCCAGGACGCAGTCCACCTGGCACCAGTCCCGCCAGGAGCGGGCCAGGGTCCGCAGCGCGGACGTCTTGCCGGTGCCGGGCGGGCCGTGCAGCAGCAGGAGCCGGCCCGCGATGTCCTCCGGGGTCGTCTTCATCAGGGTGTCCATGGCGTCGGCGACCGGGCCGGTGTAGTTCGGCCGGACCTCCTCCCACGTGCCCGCGGAGATCTGCCGCGTGGTGCGGTGCGGGCCGCGGCGGGGGGACACGTACCAGAAGCCCATCGTCACGTTCTCGGGCTGGGGTTCGGGTTCGTCCGCCGCGCCGTCCGTCGCCTGGTCGAGGACCTTCTCGGCCAGCTCGGCGCTGGTCGCGGTGACCGTGATGTCCGCGCCCCGGTTCCAGCGGGACACCAGCAGGGTCCAGCCGTCCCCCTCCGCCAGCGTCGCGCTCCGGTCGTCGTCGCGGGCCGAGCGCAGCACACGGGCATTCGGTGGGAGCAGGGTCGCCCCGGACCGTACCCGGTCGATGTTCGCCGCGTGCGAGTGAGGCTGCTCGCCCGTCGCGAAGCGGCCGAGGAACAGCGCGTCGACGACATCCGACGGAGAGTCGCTGTCGTCGACGTTGAGCCGGATCGGCAGTGCGTCGTGTGGGTTGCCAGACATGCCGCCATGATCCGTCACCAAGGGGACCCGCGCACGGGATTTCCGCAGCCTGTTGCCGGTGTTCGCCTGGACGAGGCGCAGTTCAGCCGCCTTCCGGCCGCACGGCCGGCCGTCCGCCGCGGCGCCGCGGGCGCCGCCGCCCCGGAAAATGTGGCAATCCTGTGGGTCCACGAACTCTGTCCGGCTACCGATCCGCGCCGTTACTGTTGCCCATGATGGGACGTCATGGGTGGAATTCGGGGGCACGGCGGTGGCGGCTGACCGCGCTCCTCGGCGTGGGAGTGACCGCTCTGGCCCTGCTGGTGACGCTGCTCAACACCTTGCCGAAGGACGGCGCGAGCACCGCGGGCACGACCCGTGACGGCGACAAGGTGCACGGCACACCTGTCACCCCGCCCGGTACACTGCGGCCGGCGGTGGGCTGGGGCTTCACCCACACCCAGTTCAGCGCCGACGAGGGCAGCGACGCGGCGACCGGGCGTGTCGAGGGGCTGCTGGAGAAGCGGTCGCTGCCGCAGAACCAGCACATCATGGGCTGGGGCGCCGGCAATCCCGAGCCCTCCAGGGGCCGGTACGACTTCACCGAGATGGACCGGCGCATCGACTTCGTCCGCAGGACCGGCGGCACCCCGATCGTCACCCTGTGCTGTTCGCCGGACTGGATGAAGGGCGGCAGGGCGGGCGCGGACCACACGGACTGGAGCCAGGCGTCCCTGGAGACCGCGCCGGACCGCGCCCACTTCAAGGACTTCGCCGCGCTCGCCGCGACCGTCGCCAAGCGCTACCCGGACGTACGCCACTTCATCGTCTGGAACGAGTTCAAGGGCTTCTGGAACAACGCCGAGGGCCGCTGGGACTACGAGGGCTACACGGAGCTCTACAACCTGGTGTACAAGGCGCTGAAGAAGGTCGACAAGGACATCATGGTCGGCGGGCCCTACCTCGTCATGGACAGCTTCGACCCGCGCCAGAAGGAGAACGCGTCCACGACCGTGAAGGGCACCTGGGGCGCCATGGACCAGCGCGTCCTCGACGCGTTCGACTACTGGAACAAGCACAGGGCGGGCGCCGACTTCGTCGTCGTCGACGGCTCCAGCTACACCAAGGACGACGACGCGCTGCCCGACGAGTTCGCGGCCACCGGGAAACTCACGGCCGTCAGCGAGTGGGTGCGGGCGCGGACGCACGGCCTGCCGCTCTGGTGGGCCGAGTACTACGTCGAACCGGCCGACGGCGACGACGACCGCAAGGGCTGGTCCGAGACCCACCGCGTCGCCGTCCAGGCCGCCGGGCTGATCGCCATGGCCCGCGGCGGTGCCACCTCCGGCTTCTACTGGAACCCGGAGGAGGAGAAGGGATCCGGGTGCGCGGGCTGCCTGTGGACGCCGACCGACGGCGCCGCCGGGGGCGCGGCGCTGCCCATGCTCGATCTGCTCTCCCGCTTCGACACGGCGTTCGGACCGGGAGCCAGGTACGAGACGGTGTCCGTCGCCGCCGACGACGTGCCCAATGTGCGCGTCCTCGCCACCGACCAGGCCGTCCTCGTGGTGAACACCCAGGACCGGCCGATCAGCGCGCGCGTCGACGGCCGGAGGTTCACCATGGGGGCGTACGGGGTGAAGTGGCTCACCCGGTGAGCCGCTCCACGCCCCGCGGCCCCGTCACTTCATGGTCAGGAACCGCTGCACCAGTGCGGCCAGCAACACCGCCAGCAGCGGCAGCGAGAACCAGAAACCGCTCTGCAGCCACCGCAGTTGCCGCACGCCCGGCCGCACCGCGACCCGGACGATCTCCCGCGCGGTCAGCATCACGATGAGCGCCACGGCCGCCAGGGCGCCGACGACCGACCACGGCGTCCAGGTCACCTGCGGACCGATCGGCCCCGGATCGGCCTTCGGGACGTTCCCCCCGGGCTGCTCGCGCAGCGTGTACACCGTCGCGTCGCCGTTGACGAGGACCTTCCTGAGGTCCCGCCGGTCGTCGAGGCTGCGGAGGAGCCGTGCCGGCCAGGCCGCCGGATAGCCGACGTCCATCTGGAGGTAGACCACCTGACTGCGGTTGACCATGAGGTACGAGTTCGGGCCCGCGTCCTTCAGGGACTTGACCAGACCCGACACCAGGACCGGATCGGTCGGCGCGAGCGTGGGCACGTACCGCACCTTCTCCATGTCCTTCGCGCCCCACGGCATCGCGGGCGTCACGTTGTTCACGGTGTCGTTGCTCAGCCACAGCAGCCGAACGGTCGGGTCGTCGTGCGCGTACACGTACGTCATGGCCGCGACCTCGCCCGGCCTGATCCGCTCGAACGACTCGTTGCCCCAGCGGGCCACCAGGAAGCCGCCCATCAGGAGCAGGCCCGCCATGAGGGCGGCGAGCGGGGCGAGGCGGCCCCGGTCCTTCTCCCGCTCCTTCGCGGTGACGCCGGTGCGCGGGAACAGGGCGAGACCGGCGAGCAGCGCCGCGCCCGGAAGGGCGAACATGAAGACGCGCAGCGCCATTTCGCCGCCGTACGACTGCATGCCGAAGCCGAGGAACGGCACGGAGGCGAGGACCAGCAGCGACCGCTCGCGGTACTTGTGGGCGCGCCGCCGCCACCAGCCCCAGCAGGCGAGGGCCAGCACACCGCCGGCCAGCAGCACGCGCGCGTACAGGACGAGTTTGTGGGTCGAACTGCCGCCCTGGATACGGCCGGAGACGGACGTCGACACGTTGCTGCCGACCCCGCCGACCCCGCCGAACAGTTCGTTGAAGTGCCCGGACCAGTACGGCTCGGCCATGAAGCCGATCCAGACGGAGACCAGCACCGCGAACAGGATGGGCAGGCCGCGCAGTTCGCAGCGGCCGACGAGGACGAGGACCGTGAGGACGCCCAGCATCACGAACGGGGTGAGCTGATGGGCGGGGACGCTCGCCGCGAACAGGCCGATCAGCACCATGAGCAGTACGGCCCGCCGGTGCCGGTCGGCGGGCTCGACCTCCGCCTCGCCCGGCCGTGCCTTCGTCCACAGCACGCGCGGTGCCCGGAACCACACCAGGAGGACCGCCACGAAGGCGAGGTAGAGCAGATAGGTGAAGCCCTGCGGGGAGAAGTAGTCCTGGCCGACCCAGCCGCTCAGGACGAAGACCCAGATGCCGGTCCACTTGGCGCGCCAGCTCGCCCGCAGCGAGCGAACCAGCAGGAACAGCGGTGCCAGGTAAAGGAGTTGCATGGTCAGCGGCCACCAGCGGATCACCTCGGTGAGGTCGCCGACACCGCAGGCCCTGGCGACGAACGCGGCCGCCGCGAAGAAGCCGGGCCAGCTCCAGCGCGCGTCGAGGTCCGGCACGGCCGTTCCGGTCCGGTCGATGTAGTCGAGGAACCCGAGGTGCTGCCAGGCCGTCGCGAACCGCGGTTCGGTCTCGATCACCGCGGGCAGCGCGTGCAGCGAGACCATGGTGGCGAGCAGGGCGACGAGCAGCAGTCCTCTGTGCTCGCCGTTCAACCGCAGCAGCGCGGCGAAGACCACGATCAGCAGCGCGGCGCCGACGAGGGTGGGCGGCGGCAGGACGGAGACGAGACCGAGGCCGCCCATCCTGCCGAGGGAGGTGTCGTCGAGACCCAGTACCGGGACCCAGTAGAGGAGCAGTGCGGAGATCAGGAGGACGCCGAGGAGCACACCGGGTACGGAGGGGTGCCGCAGGCGGTCGCGGAGGGACGGCTTGGAGTCGTCCGGCGGCCGGGGGTCGTCCGGGGCCGGGAGCGCGGTTCCCCGCGCCGGTGCGGAGGCGCTGTCCGTGCCCCCGGTCTCGAAGGAGGACGGCGGTTCGGAGGCGGGCGTGTCGACGACGGGCGTTGCGAAGGGGGCGTCCGCCTCCGGGACTTCCGCGGGACCGAGGGACGCCTCCGAACCCGGTTCCCGCGACTCGACCGGCAGCCCCAGGACCGGCGTCGGCAGCTGCCGCGGACGCAGCGCCCAGGTCGGACGGCGATCGGGGCGCGCCGCGGGTGTCCCGCCGGGCGGTGTGCCCGGCCCCGGCCGTACGTCAGGGCGGCGCTCCTGGTGGTCGAAGTCGACGTGGATGCCGAGGGCGAGGGTGTCGGAGTCGAGGGCCCAGGCGGGCCCGCGCTTCGGCTCGCCCGGCTCGGCCGCGGGCACGTCGCGCGCGCCGAGGTCGGCGAGGTCCCCGTCCGGAGCCGCGCCCGGCGGCAGTTCGGCGGGCGGCGCGTGCCGCACGATCTTGAAGAGTCTGGGTGCCGCGATCGACACGATCACCGCGAGGCTGGAGATCTCCGCGACACCCGCGCCCGTCAGCCCCATCCGGGGCAGCAGGACCACCGTCAGGCCGAGCACGAGGACGCACAACAGGCCCTGCAGATAGGCGAGCCCGGAGGTGCGGCTCTGCGCGCGCAGTACCGCGAAGTAGGTCTCCATGACGACCCGCAGCAGCGCGCCGGCCGCGAACCAGCGCAGCAACGGGGTCGCCGCCTGCGCGTATCCCTCGCCGAAGACGCGCAGGATGAGCGGCGCGCCGAGGAAGAGCAGTCCGCACACCGGCAGCATGATCCGGGCCATCCGCTTGAGCGCGGCCCGGGTGTTCATCGCGAGCCGCGCCGGGTCGTGCGATCCCTCGACGGTCAGTGAGGCGCCCATGTTGATGGCGAGCAGGTTGACCGTGCCGCCGATCGTGGTGGTGATGTAGAAGTACGCGTTGTCGGAGGAGCTGACCTGCGAGGCGACGATCACCGGGACGAGGTAGACCACGGCGAGCGAGAAGAGCGAGCCGGTGTAGTCGCCCGCGAGGAAGCGGCCGATCTCCCTGACGGAGGGCGGCTCGGCACGGTCCTCGGTCGCCTTGACGTGCCGGGGCACCAGGCGCCGGAAGACCAGCAGTCCGAGCGGCACGACCGACAGGGCGATCGCGGCGACCCAGGAGACGAAGACACCGCTGGTGGGGATCGCGGCGGCCAGGGTGATGAGCAGGACCAGCTTGACCGCGGAGAACACCGTGTTGCCCACCGGCACCCACAGCGCGCTGCGCAGCCCGGTCAGCACACCGTCCTGGAGCGTCAGCAGCGACCAGGCGACGACCGCGAGGACGAACCCGAGGCCGGTGAGCGGTCCGTGCAGGAAGCGGTACGAGGGACCCCAGAGGTTCAGGGTGAGCAGGAAGAGGCCGGCGGCCAGTGACACGACGACCGAACTGCCCGCGTAGGTGCGGAGGATGAGGCGTCCCGTGGAGCGTCCGGCGACCGGTATGAAGCGGGCCAGGGCACCCGTCAGCGTCACCGCGGTCACACCCGCGAGGAGCTTCATCGCGGCGATGGCAGCGGATCCCTGGCCGACCGCCGAGTCGGAGTAGTAGCGGGCGGCGATCAGCCAGTACCCGAGCCCGAGCACCGCGGAGATACCGGTGTTGAGCATCAGGGCGTAGGCGTTGCGGAACAGCTGGTTGCCGCCGCCGCCCTCGCGGCCCCGGCCGGGCAGACGGAACCGGCGCCCCGGCGGCTGCTCGGACGCTTCGGTCGCGGGCGAGGATGCCTGTGCTGTGGTCGTCGTGTCAGACACGGGAACGGATGGCCTTCCGGCGGACCTGTCGTGCTCTTCGGACCATGGCGTACCCCTTGGTCAGGGCGCGGTCCCGGGCGAAATTGCGGGCGATCGCGCGGCCCTCGACGAGCCGCTCGAACTCCTCGACATCGGTGCTGCGGCGCACGGTGACGCGCTCCAGGGCGTACGGGCCCTGCCGCCGGCGCGCCAGGGCGTTGCCGACGGCGAGGGACTGGGCGAAGCCCGCCTCCCGCACCGCGCGGCGCACCCGGCGGCTGGAGTATCCGTAGGGGTACGCGAACGAACCGGGCCGGGCGCCCAGTTCGTCGGCGACGATCTCCCGGCAGCGCCGCACCTCGAACCGGAGCGCGTCGTCGTCGATCTGGTCCAGCTGCGGGTGGGTGTGGCTGTGGCCGCCGATCTCGACCTGCTCGGCGGCGAGTTCACGTACCTGGTCCCAGCTCAGCATCGTGTCGAGGCCGCCCCCGGTGTCGTACGGCCCGCGCAGCCAGCCCGTCGAGACGAACAGGGTGGAGGCGAAGCCGTGTTCGGCGAGCACGGGCAGCGCGTGCCGGTGCACGCCCTCGTATCCGTCGTCGAAGGTGATCAGGACGGGCCGGGCGGGCAGGGCCGCGCCACGGCGCCACCCGGCCGCCAGCTCCGCCGTGCCGACCGGGGTGAATCCCCGGTCCCCGAGGAGTGCCATCTGCTCGGCGAACGCCTCGGGCGCGACGGACAGGGCACGCGTCGCGTCGTTGGGCGCGGCGGCGACCGAGTGGTACATGAGGATGGGTACGGGGGAGTCGCTCACCGGGCGCCGCCTTCCGCGCGGGCGCGCGCCCGCCCCGTTCCGCCGTGGCGCCCCGTGCCGGACACGGGTCCTGTTCTCATGCCGCCGCCTCCTCGGGCCGCGGACCGTCCCCGATCTCCACCACCGAGAACACCGCCCCACCCCTGCGGGCCCGGAGGCTGCCGAGCACGTAGCCGCCGGCCGCGGTGAGGACCCCGGCGACGATGGCGCCGGCGCGGCCCGCGCCACCCGGGCGGGCCAGTACCGCGTCGCGCACGCCACGCACGACTCCGGCGGGCAGGACGCGGGTGGTGTACCGGCGCTCGGACTCCAGGCCCTTCGCGGCGCCGACGCTGCGGGCCACCAGTGCCTTGGACAGGCCTTCGGCGTAGGTGCGGGTGCGGAAGTACGCGAAGTGCTCACGCACCCGTGGCACCCGGTGGTGGATCACCGCGCGGTCGTCGATCAGCAGGATCGCGTCCGGCCTGGCGCGGGTGAGACGGATGCACAGTTCCGTCTCCTCGCAGCCCAGCGGACGCTTGTCGCCGTCGCGCCCGATGCCGGTCGCGAAGCCGCCCGCCGCGTCGAACGCGGTGCGGCGGAAAGAAGCGTTTCCGCCGAGGACGTTGCGGACCTGGACCCTGCCCTCGGGCAGGCCCTTGTACGTGCAGCCCACCACCCAGTCGAACTCCTCGGGGAACCAGGACGGGCGGCGGCCCGACGCCCAGACGGGCATCGTGCGGCCGCCGACGGCCATGACCCGCGGGTCCGCGTACCCCGCGGCGAAGTGCCGCAGCCAGTCCCGCTCGGCCACGGCGTCGTCGTCGAGGAACGCGATGATCGCGCCGCCCGCGGCGGCGATCCCGGTGTTGCGGCCGGCGGACAGACCGCGCGGGCCCGCGTTGGCGAGCACCCGGACCGTCTCGGTCTCCTCGTACTCCCTACTCAGCCGTTCCAGCAGCGTGGGGTTGTGGTCCACGACGAGGAGCGTCTCCAGGGCGGGCCGTGACTGCGCCCGTACCGAGGAGACCGCCGCGAGGATGTCCTCCCAGCGGTCCTCGGTGTAGACGCAGACCACCACGGAGATGTCGGGACCGCTCAAGACACCTCTCCCTGGCGCGAGTCGAGCTGGGACGCGTGCGGCCGGCGGCGCAGCGCGCGCCGGTTGGAGCGCTCCTTGAGGATGACCTTGAGGACCCGCAGTCCGTCCCGCACCGCGCGCAGGTTGCTCGCGCCGTGGATTCGGAGGTACTCGTGGCTGGGAATCTCCTGCACCTTGAGACCCGCCTTGACCACCCGGATGTTCATCAGGGTCTCGACCTCGAAACCGGTGCAGTCGAGGTCGATCTCGTCCAGGCAGTGCCGCCAGAACGCGTTGTAGCCGTAGCAGAGATCGGTGTAGCGGGCGCCGAACTTGGCGTTGACGACCGCGCACAGGACCCTGTTGCCGAGCTTGCGGACGGGTGTCATGTCGGACGTGCCGCCGCCGTTGGCGAACCGCGAGCCCTTGGCGAAGTCCGCCCCGGACACCAGCGCGGACACATAGGACACGATCTCGTGGCCGTCGGCCGAGCCGTCCGCGTCGACCATGACGATGATGTCGCCGGTGCACGCCTCGAACCCGGTGATCAGCGCGTCGCCCTTGCCCTTGCCGCGCTGCTCGACGACCTTGACGTCGGGCCACAGTTCGCGGGCCACCCGGACGGTGTCGTCGGTGGAATTGCCGTCCACAAGAACCACTTCGTGGATCCAGCCGGGAAGTGTCTTGAAGACATGGGGGAGATTCTCCGCCTCGTTCATCGCGGGAATCACCACACTCACCGGTGGCGCAATGGCCAGGTGAGAGGAGATCGGCCGGTATTTGCCGACCGCTGACGGATCATCGCCCGAAATGGCTGGGCGCAGGACTGAGCTCATGAGTCTGGTCCCTCTCGTCCGGTGGACCGCCCGCCCCTGGGCGGTCCGGCTCTTTGTCCGGTTCGAAAGGGGGGTTCTCACTTGCGGCATGACGGAGCGGATCTCCGTGCGTGCCGGGTGAGCTGGCAAAGCTTGCCGGCTTTCGGACATACGGAAGCCGGTCGCGCGGCACGGCTCGGCACGAGTGTGGTCACCGAGCACGGCACCCCCCTACCGCGCTCCGCGCCGGGCGTCCTGCGCGATCTTGAGCCCTCCCCTAGATCGCATACGCATGACGGTCCGATGCGGTGAGATGTATGACGATATTGACGATTGTGTCTCTATGGCAAGGCCTGGAACGTGACCTCACGTTTTTGTTGGTTTGGCCGTTACCTAACGAATCGAACGGATTTTCCCCATCCGTTTGAGAATTCTGTCGGCGGGCTCGAAGAACTCCGGCCGCGACAGCACCATGTTGCGCAGCGCCCGGACCGGAGCGCGCCGCGCCCGGTGTCCGACCGCGACCGGGTGACGCCGGGTCACCCACCCCTCGGAAACGGAGAGTTCCCGCGTCTTGAGGGAGTCCTTGTATTCCTTCTGGCCCCGCCCGAGATCCAGATAGGCAATTCCGTCGGCCGCCGCCGCCTCGGCCATCCGCAAATGCATGATCAGCCCCGGCGAGTACTTCGCGAACGCCGGATCATAGGCGGGGAACCAGCAGGCGAGGACGCGCTCGGTACGCAGGCCGAAGTGTGCGGCGACCGGCTTCCCGCCGGCGTACAGCACGGACAGGATGCCCGCGAACGACTCGGAGCGGGTGTGGAAGAGCTGTAGCGCCAGATGGTTGATCCAGGCGTGCGCGAAGCGGTCGCTGCGCCCGGTTCTTCGGTACTGCGCGGACTTCCAGTCCATCAGGGTGCGCAGGACGGCGGGGTCGCGCTCGTCGTGGACGTAGCGCACCTCGCCGGCGTCCCGGCCGAGCCTGCGCTCCTTGGCGAGCGTGGTACGGGTGAACTTCGGCGAGCGGGCGCGCAGTTGGCGCAGATACGTTTCGTAGCCCTGGTCGACGTCCATGACCGGTGACGCGAAGGAGCCGGAGGCGCCCGTCTCGAACGGTCGCTGGCCCTCCACCAGATGGTCGAACTCCCATACGGCGAGCCCGCACTCCCGCAGCAGGTCCTGGGCGTCCCAGGTGAAGCCGGGGCGGTGCACCAGGCCCTGGCAGTCGGAGACGCCGAGGCCGACGGCCCGTCCCACGCCCGTGGTGGATCTCTGGAACGGGAAGAAGGCCGCGGGTTCGCCGTCCTCGCGGGCCACCGCGATCCGCACGCCCCGTCGGCAGCGTCCCACCGCGAGAGTGAACTCGGGTGACAGGAAGGGATTCGCCAGCTCCGGCGAGCCGTTCAGATGGGCCTTCGACTGCAAAGCCGTCCAGGCCGCCCGGTCGGCGGTGCTCAGTTCGCCGGGGCGGTACACGCGTATGTCCACTTCAGGAGGTCCGTCTTCTCGCGGCACGGCCGCGCAGCCGCCCCACCGTCACCAGCAGGAGAACGAGGGAGCTGATCGCGGCCACTGCCGCGATCCCGCCGGGGACCGACCAGCGGTGCACCGCCAGCATTCCCTGGGCGACGAGGAGATCGACGGCGATCGCCCCCGCGACGGACACCACCGTGCGGGCGAAGGGATCCAGCCCGCGCAGCGCGGCTCCGATCGCGGCCGCGGGCGCGGCGAGCAGGAAGAACAGCGTGAACGGGGCGCGCAGCGCGGAGTCCACGTCGGCGAGCGCGAGTACCGCGCCCACTCCCGCGACGGCCACCGCCGCGCCCGAGAGCAAAGGGATCAGGTCCCTGCCCGGATCCTGCCCCGACCGGGCGTCGCTGTCTGATGAAGGTGACTTGATGCCTAAGGTCTGCATTGGCGACTTTGCCCCCCGAAGCGCCGGATGCCGGGCTTCAATGTCGCGCAGCGGGCTGGCGGACGTCAAGACGCGGTTCGTCCGAGGTGGGCTTCTTGGGCGATTTCAAACCTTGGGCGGCGTTGTTCCGCAGGTGTTCTCCGAAGGTGTCGGCCGGCCCGTACGAACTGTGCCGGGAATGCCGCGAGTTGGTTGCGGACAGGAAGATGCAATCACGAAGCCGCCGGTGAGCGCGGTGCCGCGGTCCCGGCCCTCGCGGAAATCTTTGGCATGGACACTTCCTGTCAACACGCGTAGCTGCTACCAAAGTTGTGGCAGAGATCCTGCTAAAGGGAGGTTCCATGAGACGTTCCCGAATTACGGCATACGTGGCCTCACTCCTCCTCGCCGTCGGCGGTGCCCTCACCGGGGCAGCGGCGGCGCAGGCGTCCCCCACCGCGGCCGTCACCGGTTATGTGGCCCTCGGCGACTCCTACTCCTCGGGGGTCGGCGCCGACAGTTACATCAGCTCCAGCGGCGACTGCCTGCGCAGCACGAAGTCGTACCCCTACCTCTGGGCCGCCGCCCATTCACCCTCGTCGTTCGCGTTCACGGCCTGCTCGGGCGCTCGTACGGGTGACGTCCTCGCCAACCAGCTCGCCCCGCTCAACTCCTCCACCGGTCTCGTCTCGATCAGCATCGGCGGCAACGACGCCGGATTCGCCGACGTCATGACCACCTGCGTACTCCAGTCGGACAGCGGCTGTCTGTCCCGGATCGCCACCGCCAAGGCGTACGTCGACTCGACGCTCCCCGGTCAACTCGACACCGTCTACTCCACGATCAGCGCCAAAGCACCCGCCGCGCACGTGGTGGTGCTCGGCTACCCCCGGTTCTACAAGCTGGGCGCGACCTGCCTCGGCCTCTCCGACACCAAGCGCGCCGCGATCAACGGCGCCGCCGACTACCTGGACAGCGCCATCGCCAAGCGCGCCGCCGACCACGGCTTCACCTTCGGCGACGTCAGGACCACCTTCACCGGCCACGAGCTCTGCTCCGGCAGTGCGTGGCTGCACAGTCTCAACCTGCTGAACATCACCGAGTCGTACCACCCGACCGCGGCCGGCCACTCCGGCGGCTATCTGCCGGTCTTCACCGGCGCGGCCTGACAGGCCCTACGGCGATGCGGAAGCGGAGGCCCCGTCCGACGGGGTCTCCGTCACGCACGTGACCGTGAACGGCACCGACTCGGACGTCGTGTGCACCGGGCTGCGGACCTCCACCCCGATCGCGTTCCGGTACGTGCCGCTCGTGTCGTACGTCGTGACGACGACCGACCTCCGCGCGGTCCTGTCGTCACCCGCCGAGAACGACAGGGTCTTCCAGCCCGGGTCGGAAACCTCGCCGGACTCCGTCACCCAGCGGTACTCGACCCGCGCCGGCACCCGGCCCACCGTGAACGTCGCGGTGAAGACGGGTGCCTGGGCCTCCGGCGGCGGACAGGCCCCGGAGTAGTCGGTGTGCGCACCCGCCACCGTCACCCGCACCGACTGCGCGGGCGGCGTGCTCGTCCGCTCGCCGGGCGACGAGGTGGCCGGGGAGGCGCCGCCGGACGCCGGGTCACCGCTCGTGCTGCTTTTCGACGGCGAACTCCCGCCGCCCGCGCCCTTGTCGGTGCTGCCGCCGGTTCCCTTGCCGCTGGAACTGGTCGTGCCGTCCCCGCCGCCGTCGTGGTTCATGAGGGCGTACGTCAGTCCGCCCAGGGCCAGGGCGAGCGCGGCCACCCCCGCGATCACGGCGACGGCCGCCCGGCGGTTGCGCACGGGCTCCGTCGAGGTCGGGCCGTCGGGGACGGGCGGGAACGGCGGACGGCCCGGCGCCGGGCCCTGCGGACGGGCGGTGTTGTGGTCCGAGCGGGGCGGACCCTGCGCGGGCAGCGGGAAGGCGGCGACGGTCGGCGTTTGGGAACTCGCCGCCGGGGTGCCCGCGGTCGGTGAGCCGCCCGCGCCGATGATCCGCAGGTCGCTCTCCGCCTGCGCGGCGCTCGTCCGCTCGGCCGGGTCCTTCCGCAGCAGCCCCTCGATCACGGGGGTCAGCGGTCCCGCCCGGCGGGTCGGCGGCAGCGGCTCGTCGACGATGGCGCGCAGCGTGTTGAGGGGGGTGTTGTACCGGAACGGCGAGTTGCCCTCGACCGCCGCGTACAGCAGCACCCCGAGTGACCACAGGTCCGACTCCGGTCCCGGCGTACGGCCGAGCGCCCGCTCCGGAGCGAGGAACTCGGGTGAGCCGATGACCTCGCCCGTCATGGTCAGCGCCGAACTGCCCTCGACCGTCGCGATGCCGAAGTCCGTGAGCACCACCCGGTCGTCGTTCGACAGCAGGACGTTCGCCGGTTTCACGTCGCGGTGCAGGACCCCCGCCTCGTGCGCGGCCCGCAGCGCGGAGAGGACTTCGGCCCCGATGTGCGCGGCGCGCCGCGGGGAGAGCGGCCCCTCCGCGTCCAGGAGGTCGGAGAGGGAGATCCCGCGAATGAGTTCCATGACGATCCAGGGGCGGCCGTCCTGTGTCGCCACGTCGTACACCGTCACCACGTTGCGGTTCGGCACCCGGGCCGCGGCCCAGGCCTCGCGCTCCAGGCGCGCGTACATCCGCTCGACCTCGGAACCCATGAGCCCGGCGGGCGCGCGGACCTCCTTGACCGCGACCTCACGGTGCAGCAGCTCGTCGCGGGCACGCCACACGGTCCCCATACCGCCCTGGCCCAAAGGGGAGAGAAGTCGATAGCGGTCCGCGATCACACGTTCACCGGCAGGCTCTTCGGACACGGGTGTCCCCCCATTCGTATCCGTCGCGCATGTGCGTGATTTCTCCACAAAAGTAGCTCAACCGAGTGCGGATGCCGCCCCCTTGAACACCAATCCGGCCCCGATGGCTACGACGACGAACGCCGAACCCAGCGGCGCCGTCCTGCGGATCAGGCTCGCGGCCGCCCCCTCGGCCCACCGCGGACGCTTCGCCAGCGCCCGGTTGACCCCGCCGCCGAGCTTGACGACGGCGAACCCGGCCGCGGTCAGGGTCAGGGCCAGCCCGACGCCGTACGCGAGCACGAGGAGCAGGCCGAACCACGCCTGTCCCAGAGCCGCGGCGCCGACCAGGACGACGACGGCGGACGGACTGGGCACGAGCCCGCCGGCGAAGCCCAGCAGGATCGTGCCGCGGAGTGTGGGCGCGACGGCGTGGGTGTGGGTGAAGCCGCCGTGGGTGTGTTCGAGGGCGGGGGAGGCGGAACGGCTGACCGGGTGCGGGTGCGGGTGCGGGTGCGGGTGGCGGTGGTCGTGGTCGTGGTCGTGCTGATCGGGGTGGTGCGGGTGCTCGTGCGGAGCACTGTGCGGGTGGTGCGCGCCGTCCTGCACCGGCGCGGCGGCGGACGCGTGGGCGTGCGCGAGGACCAGCGGGCGCTCGTGCGCCTCGGTGTGCTCGTGACGGGGGCCGGCGTGGTCGTGCCGGGGGCGGTGCGGGTGCTCGCGACCGTGTTCGTGGTCGAGGCGGTGAGCATGGCTGTGGTCGTGGTCGTGGTCGTGGTCGTGGTCGTGACCATGGCCGTGCTCGTGGTCATGCGCGTGCTCGTGTGTGCGGCCTCGGCCGGGCAGGAGGCTGTGTCCGGGTGCCCTGCCGCGCCACGCGCGCCGTACGAGCGTGACACCGGCGCACGTGACCAGCACGCCGCTCGCGATGCCCAGCCACGCGATCACGGAGGGCGCGGCGGCGGAGCCGGCCGTCACCAGGAGGCCGAGGGCGACGACACCCAGGGTGTGGGTGACCGTGACCGAGGCGGCCAGCGGCAGCACGTCGCGCAGGCCCGCCCGGCCGCCCCGGGCCGCCGCCGTCGCGGCCATCAGGGTCTTGCCGTGGCCCGGCGCGAGCGCGTGCATCGCGCCCAGGCCGACCGAGACGACCAGGGCCAGCGAGGCGAAGCCGAGGGTGAGGTCGTGCCGGGCGACCAGGTTGTCCAGGGCCCTTGTCCACCGGTCCGCGCCGCGCGGGAGTACGGAGGCGCCGGGCGCGGCCGTCCGTTCCGCGGTCAGGGCGGGGCCGCCGGGGCGTATCCGCAGGGAGGCGGTCGCGGTGTCGGCGGGGGAGGAGAGCAGCGCCTTGGGGTAGCTGGTCAGCTCGCGGGACACCGACTTCCTCGGTACGTCCGACGCGGTGAGCGTCATCCGGTCGCCGCGCGCGGTGATCTCCCGCCAGCCCGGTCCCCGGTCGGTTCCCGCGCCGTGGAAGGTCAGCGACACCGTGGCCGCCTCGGGGAGCGCGGCCGTCAGCCGGCACTCGACACGCAGGGTGTCGAGGCCGGCCTGGCCGGGGCGCGACCACGCCTGGCCGGCGGCGACGGTGAGCGGGACCGTCCGCCCGTCGACCTGGGCCCTGCTGCCGTGCGCCGCCGTCTCGCAGCGCTGCCGGGCCCAGTCCGTCATACCGAGCTTCTCGATGTCGGGCTTCGCCTGGGTGGCCGGGATCTCCGCGAGGTCCTCGACGTGGTCGACGCGCAGTTCTCCGGGGGCGGCGACGAGTCCGTCGTACCGGTTCACGGTGAAGTTGCCCAGGGGATGCGCGCTCGCGGCCCCGCCGGGCACCAGGACGAGGGCGCAGGCGGCGGTGAGCACGGCCGCGCACGAGGCGAACAGCCGACGCGGCGTCACTTGTCGTCCCCCAGCGCCTTGCGGGCCGCGCGGGCGCCCAGGGGGGAGAAGCCCGCGTTCAGGTCGAGGGCCGCCTTCAGCGAGGCGCGGGCCTCCTTCCCGTGACCGGTGGCACGCTCGATCATGCCGCGGTGGTAGAGGAAGGACGCGTTGCGGTATCCGGTGGCCGTCGCCCTGCGGGCGTACGGAAGGGCCTCCGCGTCGCGGCCGTTGACGTGCAGTGCCCAGGCCAGCGCGTCCGCCGTGTGCACGGTGTGACGGCGGGCCCACTCGTCGCGGGCCGCTTTGAGCGCGGCCCCGCGGTCACCGTGGTCGGCGGCGGCGAGGGCGGTGTCGAGGTCGGCGTCGACGCCGTAGGAGTGGGCGAGCGCGATCCACGCGTCCACCAGCGCGTACTGGTCGTGGGCCTTCCGCGCGTCGCCCGGATTGCCGCGCCCCTCGTACAGCTCGCCGAGCTCCACGAGGGGCTGGGGCAGCGGATAGCGCTCGACCACCTGTTCCATGCCCTTGATCGCCGCCGCGTCGTCGCCCCGGGCGGCCTGGGCGCGGGCACGGCCCTCCAACGCCGGGAGATAGGTGTCGTCGGCGGCCAGTGCCCGCGCGTAATAGGTGAGGGAGTCCGTGTACTGGCCCTGGTTCCAGGCGAGTTGCCCGAGCGCGCCGGCGACGTACGCGATGTCGCCCCGGCTGGTCGCCGTGCCGAGTGCCTGTTCGAGGACCCGGCGGGCCGTCTTCACGTCGCCGCGCAGCTCGTGCACATAGGCGTACCGCGTGAAGACGGGGACGCCCGGCCGGCGCGAGTCGGCCAGGTCGGCGGCCTTCGACGCCTCGGTGTAGCGGCCGAGTTCGACCAGCGCGTCGATACGGGAGGACAGCGCGCGCTCGCTGTACGGGTTCTCCTTCAGCACCGTGTCCGCGTAGGTGAGGGCGCCGGTGAAGTCGTGCCGTGCCGCGGCGAGGGCGGCCCGTCCCGCGAGCGCCGACTCGTTGCCGGGGCGCAGCTTCAGGGAGCGGTCCAGCGCCTGCTGCGCCTGGGGGTAACGGGAGGGGTCACCCTTGGTGCGGGCCTGCTCCACGTACGCCAGTCCGAGTGTCGCCCACCCGCCGAAGTCCTTCGGCTGGGCCCGGAGATGGGCCTGGAGCGCGGTGATGCTCGTGTCCAGGTCGCCACCGGCGAGGAGCCGCGGGGAGACGGCGCTCGACGCGGCGGCGACGGTGGAGCCCGAACCGTTCCTGACGGCCCCGAGGACCACGGCCCCCGCGGTGAGCGCGACGGCCAGCGAAGCCGCGCAGGCGACGAGTTGCACGGTCCGCCAACGGCGCGCCGCCGCGGACACCCGCCGGACGGCGGCGACGCGCCCATCCCCCGAACCGTCCGGATCGCCAGCCGCGCCGACCCGTTCGCCAACCGCGCCGACCCGTTCGCTATCGGTGCCGGCCCGTCCGTTGTCCGTCCCGGCCCGTGCGTCCTCCGTGCCGGCCTGGTCGTCGCCCACGCGGGCCTCGTCGCCCGCCGTGTCCTCGGCCGCCTCGTCGCTCATCGTGCCGGCCGCCCCCTCGACCGGCGTGCCGGCCGCGGTGCGGACGTCGTCGTCGGCTGTCGTGTCCTCGGACGCCGAGGTGTCGTGCGTACGAGCCGTCCGGTCGGCGGCAGCTGCCCGCGCCCGCGCCGCGGACCGCGCGGGCGAATCCTTCGCCGCGCTGATCGGCGGAGCCGGATCGGGCTCCGTCGTGGCGACCGACCGCTCGCCGGGTTCGCCCTCCGGCGTGCTCTCGTTCGTACGCGGGGACATGCCGACTCCTCGAGGTCCTAGGGGGAACGAACGTTTTGTGGGGGGTTTGTGTGTGTGGGGGGAGAGAGGGCGGCGCGGCCCGCGCCGTGGGGGATGGGGGGTACGGGCCGCGCCAGTCGGTGGACCGGACCGGTCAGTAGGCCCGGTACATGCGCCGCCGCCACCACATCACGCCGGCGCCGATCAGCAGGACCCCGGCCACGCCCGCCGCCGCGGAACCCGCGATCAGCATGGTGTCCGTGCCGCCCGAACCGGACTGGAGCGCGTCACCCAGCTGGTTGCGGACGTTGTTGCCGCTGCCCTTGGCCAGCGCACCGCGCGAACCCGAGGTCGGCTCGGCCAGGTACGGGAAGGACTTCTCGAACTTCTTGTCGTTCTTGTCGACCGCGTCGGTCAGACCGGTCTTCTGACCGAGGAGTTCACCCTCGACGACCCGCAGGGAGGCGTCGATCACGTCGTCGGAGAGCCGACGCCCGTTCGGGAAGCCCGCGTTGTCGCCGTCGAGCACACCGAGCCGCTTGGGGTGCATGCTCGGCTTGATGGAGGTGTTGAGGCGCAGCTCCTCCGAAGGACGCACGTGCGGCGGCTGGTTGAGGCCCTTCACGCCCTTCAGGAACACGTCGACCAGGTCGTTGCGCGGCTCGGCCGGTGCCTTGATCTTGTAGATCCCCTCGATGAGCTTGGGCAGCTCCGGGTTGGTCACGTTCTTCAGGAACTGGGCGTCGTTCCAGGGCGCGGACGCGTTGAACTTGTCCTTGTCCTTCTGGGGGTTGACGACCTCGTTGACCAGCGGGCTGCCCAGCCGCGAGACCTGCGTCCAGTCGCCGCGGGCGTCCGCGCGCTGGACCGTGGACCAGATGCCGACGATCGGCTGCCCGGCGGACTCCCGGATCATGTCGTTGGGGACCTGTAGGGCTATCGAGTTGACGTTGTAGCCCTTGAGGGTGTCCCGCCCGACCTCGGACAGGTTGCCGCCGTACAGCAGGTCGAAGACCCGCAGATCCAGGAAGAACGGGTCGTCCGCCTGGCCGGCGAACGTGGTCGAGTCGCCCGCGAGCTTGTACACCGCCTGGTTGCGCAGTTTGGTGTAGTCGGGCATCGACGCCTTGCCGACGTTCGACGGCGCGACCGGGATGTCGTCCGCGACCTTGGTCTTGGACACCAGCTTCTGGTTGCGCAGCCGCAGCAGATCGATGTCGTACGTCTGCGTGATGTTCAGGTCGGGGTCGTCCAGGCTGCTGACCGGCCCCGTGTTGTAGAGGAAGGTGTCGCCGTTCTTCCGGTGCGTCTTGAAGGTGTACCGGTAGATCAACTCACCTTGGGCGTCACCGTTGTTGTCGATGTGGATGTCGTACTGGGCGTCGTCGGCGAAGGTGTAGAAGTTCGGTCCGCCGGCCGGTTCCTCGAAGGGGATGAAGTTCGCGATGAGCGTCGTCGTGTCCGGCTTGTCCGGACTCACGAAGGCGTACACGTCGGTGTTGTCGTACTGGGGGGTCCCCGAGATCAGCGGGGCCTCCCGGTGGCTGGAGGCGGAGGCCGCCCCCGGTTCCAGCACGGTCACGCCGGCGGCCGCGAGCCCACCGGCGGCCAGCGCACCACAGATGAGAGTCACGAGACTCCTGCGTCCCACGCCACTCCTGGAGATAGGTGTCATGCCGTCCGTCCTCAGATCCCAATTGCCTGACGCACGCCATTCGGAGCGGTCGCCGCGGTGGATTGGTCGAATCCCAAACGTTCTTACGGCGGGTTCCGCGACTCGTCTCAGCGGACGGCTCGCTTTCTTTTCGCGGCTCTTTCGCGGCCGACCCGTTTTTTCGGACCGCTGATCCGTAACCCATCCGAAGGACCGCTCGCTGCGAACACGTAGGTGAAGGAACGGGCCGTGCGCGGCCGGAGAGGGGGGAACGAGTGGAGGCGGACGAACTCCTGGTGCTCGTGGCCGGAGGCGACCAGAAGGCATTCGAGGAGCTGTACGGGATCGTGTCCGGACCCGTGTTCGGGCTGGTGCGCAGGGTGGTGCGGGACGCCGCCCAGTCGGAGGAGGTGTCCCAGGAGGTGCTGCTCGAACTCTGGCGCTCTGCCGCCCGGTTCGACCCCGGCCGGGGCAGTGCGCTGTCCTGGATCCTCACCCTCGCGCACCGGCGGGCCGTCGACCGGGTCCGCAGCGCCCGCGCGGCCACCGAGCGCGAGCAGCGCGAGGGGCAGCGGGCCCACCACCCGGCCTTCGACCAGGTCGCCGAGGAGGTGGAGGCCGGGCTCGAACGTGAATGGGTACGACGCTGTCTGGACCGGCTCACCGCCCTCCAGCGGCAGTCGGTCACCCTCGCCTACTACGACGGCTACACCTATCGTGAGGTCGCCGAACGGCTCGCCCTGCCGCTCGGCACGGTCAAGACGCGCATGCGTGACGGCCTGACGCGGCTGCGCAACTGCCTGGGGGGTGCCGTATGAGCGGGGCGCGGCTCGCCCGGAGCCACGACGACGCGACCCGGCGGCACGGCCCCGGCGGCGCGCACCCCCGCGACCGCGCCGACCGGTTCGACGCCACCCGCCCCCGACGGCTGCACGCGGGTCCCCGGCACTCCTTCCGGCATCCCCCCACCGGTACTCACCTCCTCCGTACCCGCGTTCTGGACCTGCCCAGCAGCGCCCGGCATCTTCTGGGAGGCGTCGCATGAGCGTCCTCGACCGTTTGTTGCGCCGCGATCTGCACTCGCTGGCGGCGCCCTACGCCCTCGACGCGCTGGAGCCCGACGAGCGCCGCCGCTTCGAGCGGCACCTGCGCGGCTGCGCACGCTGCGAGGCCGAGGTGCGGGCGCTGGGCGAGGACGCGGTGCGGCTCGCCTGGTCCACCGCCGCGCCGGCCCCGGCCGCGCTGCGTGAACGGGTCCTGACCGCCGTGCGGACGACCCCGCAGGAAGCGGCGTCGCAGGTCGGCGCACCGCGCCCGCGGGCGGCGCACGGACCGTCACGTGCGCGGGCCCCGCGCTTCCGTCCACTGTTCGCCCCGTTCGCCACCGCGACCGCCGCTGCGGCTCTCGTCGTCGCCTCCCTGTTCGCCGTACAGGCGACCCGGACCCAGGACGAGCTGGACCAGGAGCGGGCCCAGGCACGTGAGATCGCCCACGTTCTGGCAGCGCCCGACGCCCGGGCGTCGGGTCAACGGGACGCGCGGGGCCGCGGGATCGGTGTCGTCGCCTCCGCGTCGGAAGGGCGCGCCGTCGTGACACTGAGCGGACTGGGTACCCCGTCAGGGGGGCGCGTGCACCAACTGTGGCTCATGCGCCCCCATGCGCGACCGCGCTCCCTCGGGCTCTTCGCGGGCGACACGCCCTTGATGGCCACCGGACTGAACACCCAGGCCACGTCACTCGCTGTGACCGTCGAGCCGCACGGCGGCTCGGTGCAGCCCACAACCGCGCCAGTTGTCCAACTCACCCTGAAATCGGTTGGATTCGGAGAGTAATCGTCAACACCCTTACGGGGAAGGTGAATCCTGTGACCGCGATACACGAGTGCCATGAGGGAGCGATAGGGTTAGCCTGCCCGGGCCGGGTGGACTCGTACGGGTGGGGAGAGACATGGAACAGATAACAGTGCGCAGCAGGGCACGTGTCCCTGCGATCACCTGCGGGAGCAGCGCGACCAGTTCGCGCCTCGACCGCCATCTGGCAGTGCTGGGTGGTCCTGCCATACCGCAGCGGGAGACGGTCGAGGCGACGTCGCTGATGCGTGAGCTCACCGCGCGTGACACCACGCACGACAACAACAGCAGGGGCGCGCGCGTTCGGCGGGTCTCGCTCTTCGCACCTCTGAAGCGGCTTCGTCGTTCCCTGTTCGGTGGCCACTAGTCCGGTCACGCGGTACCCGACCCGCGCTCAGGCGACCACACCGCCCCGGCGCGCACGCTGCGCTTCCGCCGCCCGTCATCCCCACGGCGCGCAGCGTCGCACCGGTGCGTCCCGGGCGCGGGTGCACCTTCCGTTCGCGCTCTGACACCCGCCCGGCAGCGCGCAGATCCGACGGACACACTCCCGGCCCACGAGTCCTCGGCCCGGAACGGGAAGAGCCGGTCGCCGATCCCGGTCGCGGTGCCGGCCCACCGTCCCCCGGCCCGGCACCGGAGCGGCGGCACTAGAGCAGCGCGAACTGGCCCTCCGGGCCCTCCTCGTGGTGATCGAGGACGGACGCGGGCCGCCGTGCCGCCACCGGCACCGGCAGTACTCCCGCCGTGCGCAACTCGGCCGCGCCGATCGGCGCCTCCCGCACCGTCAGCTCCGCCCGCCGCTGCCACAGTTCCCCGAACAGCGCCAGCACGGTGACGAGTTCGAGCAGCTCCGAGGTCCGGGTCTGTGGCCAGCTCGCGGGCCCGATCGCCCCCAGGGGACCAGGTCCGTCCGCCGCGGCGCGCTCCGCGAACCACTGCTCCAGGACACGTACCCCGCCCACCTCGACGTCCCAGGCGTGCGCTGACACGGGAGAGATCCGGCCCTCGCCGAGACACAGGGCCTCCTCGTCGCGGTCGTAGCGCAGTTCGAGGGGGGAGGCCGGGAGCGGCGCGCGGACGTACGGGCGGCGGCCTCCGGGCAGCTTGGGACGCTCGCCGTCGCGCCGCGTCAGCCGCAGCATCCCGCGGCCCAGCTCGACCCCGCGTTCCCAGACCTCGGGGTCGGCGGTGAGGGGGACGACGCGGCCGCCCCGGCCCGGCCGCGCGACCGCGACCGTCCACGCCAGGACGTCCAGGGCATCGGGAGAGCGGCCCAGCCGGGCGCCCAGGTGTTCCGTCAGGCCGGGTGCCAGGTTGGGTTCGAGCCCGCCCGGGCGCCGGTACAGGGGGCGGATCCGTCCGCCGCGTCCGGCACCGAGCGGGAGGAGGGAGGTGGCGAGCAGTACCGGCCACGGCGCACCGGGCACCACGGTCTGCTCGACCACGAACGCCTGCCGATCGTCGGCCACCCGCCACAGCTCGGGGCGCGCGGAGTCGATCAGCCGGTGGTCCGGGATCAGCCACTGTTCGTCGAACGGGCCGTGCAGGACACGCACCGGCTCCGGACAGGGACCCGACTCGCGCGCCAGCCGCCCCGTCCCGGTGGACTGCCCCGGAAGCTGCGGGACCGCCGACCGCGGGGTACGCGAGCGGGTGGAGCCGAACAGCGCCTCGCGGTCCGGCCCTTCGGCCTTGAGCAGGGCGTCCCACCGCGCTTTGAGGGACGCGGCGTCGGGAGCGGCCGGCCACCCCCGCCCGAGTCTCGGCGGTGCGACCGACCACGGCATGAGGTCCGCGAGCAGCGGAGCGTCGTCGTCGTGCGTCACGCTGGGCATCGTACGACGCGGGCCCCGCGCGCCGTCCCCGTACACCGTCGTCAGTGGGCGTCGAGGGTGACCGTGAAGGAGAAGCGGTCCCCGCGGTAGTGGATGCGGGCCACGTCCAGGGCGACGCCGTCCTCGCCGTACACGATGCCGGTGTAGTGCAGGATCGGGCTGAGCAGCGGTACCTGGAGCAGCCGTGCCGTCTCCGGGTCCGCCAGCCGGGCCTCCACGGTGTCGGTGATGCGGCTGATGCGCAGTCCCACCACGTCCCGCAGCACCTTGGTCATGGGCCAGCGCACCAGGTCCTGCGGGTCGATCAGCGCCGCCAGTTCGGGGCGTACGTAGTTGCGCGCGTGGTTCGTCGGCTCGCCGGTCTTCTCGTCGCCGCGCAGCCGGTGGTACGCGCCGACCTCGGCCACGTCCGGGAAGTACTCGGCGAGTTCGGCCGGCGGCGGGACCGGCCCGTGGCCGAGCAGCTCGGTCGTCATGCCCGACTGCTGGGCCACGATGGTGTCCACCGAGCCGAGCAGTCGTACGGGGGCGCCCCGCCGCGCGCTCGGCTCGATGAACGTACCCCGCCGTCGATGGCGGGTGATCAGCCCCTCGTCCTCCAGCTCCTTGAGCGCCTGCCGCATGGTGAGCACGCTCACCCCGTAGTGCCCGGCCAGCTGTTCCTCGGTCGGGAGCCGTAGCGGATCCTGGGGCGACCGACCGAGTATCGAGGCACGCAGCGACTGCGACACCTGATACCAGAGCGGCAACTTGCGGTTCAGGACGATCGAATCCGGAGCGAAGGAGGTCACGAAGGTATCCGTACCGGTCGTCGCAGTTCAGCGCAACGGGCGGAAGTGCCGTTGGAGGCCCTGCCACACATCGTCGTACCCGCGCTGGAGGTGTTCCGCGCCCGCCGCCTGTGCCGTGGCGGTCACCGGCCAGCGCGTTTCGAACATGAACGCGAGCCCGTCGGCGACCTTCTGGGGCCGCAGTTCGGCGGCGCTCGCCCGGTCGAAGGTCTCCCGGTCCGGTCCGTGCGCCGACATCATGTTGTGCAGCGACCCGCCTCCCGGCACGAAACCCTCGGCCTTCGCGTCGTAGGCCCCCTCGATCAGCCCCATGTACTCGCTCATCACGTTCCGGTGGAAGTACGGCGGCCGGAAGGTGTCCTCGCCCACCAGCCAACGCGGCGCGAAGACGACGAAGTCGACGCCGGCGAGCCCCGGGGTGTTGCTCGGGGAGGTCAGCACCGTGAAGATCGACGGGTCCGGGTGGTCGTAGCTGATGGTCCCGATCACGTTGAAACGGCGCAGGTCGTAGACGTACGGCAGATGGTTGCCGTGCCAGGCGACGACATCCAGCGGAGAGTGGTCGTACGTCGCCGTCCACAGGTTGCCGCAGAACTTGTTGACGACCTCGACCGGGCCCTCGGTGTCCTCGTACGCGGCCACGGGGGCGAGGAAGTCACGGGCGTTGGCGAGTCCGTTGGCGCCGATCGGGCCCAGATCGGGGAGTTGGAAGGGCGCTCCGTAGTTCTCGCACACATATCCCCGGGCGGACGCGCCGGACGCGTCGTCGAGCAGCTCGACGCGGAAGCGCACCCCGCGGGGGATCAGCGCGACCCCGCCCGGCTCCACCGGCAGCAGCCCGAACTCGGTGCGCAGCAGCAGCCCGCCGCGCTCCGGCACGATGAGCAGTTCGCCGTCGGCGTCGCTGAACACCCGCTCCATCGAGGAGTTGGCGTGATAGAGGTGCACCGCCATGCCCGTGCGCCGCGTCGCGTCGCCGTTGCCGCCGAGTGTCCACAGGCCGGCGAGGAAGTCGGTGCCCGCGGAGGGTTCCGGCAGCGGGTTCCAGCGGAGCCGGTTGGGATCGGGCTCGGTCTCGGTGAACGGTGCCGAGCGCAGGGTGCCGTTGTCCGCGCGGGTGAACGCGGGATGCGCGGCCGACGGGCGGATCCGGTACAGCCACGAACGCCGGTTGTGGGCTCTGGGTTCGGTGAACGCCGTGCCGCTCAACTGCTCCGAGTACAGCCCGAGCGGGGCGCGCTGCGGTGTGTTGCGCCCGTGCGGCAGTGCCCCGGGGACCGCCTCCGAGCTGTGTTCGTTGCCGAATCCGGAGAGGTAGGCCAGCCCCTCGGCCGTCTTCCTCGCGTCCCCGCTCATGATCGCTCCCTCGCGCCCGATTCCTATGCATCACCGTAGGATTCGACGCCACCGTGCGCAAGAGGGAGCTCGAAGCACCGCTCGGGACCGGCCACGGCTCCCGCGCGCGCTCCGGGAGCGGGCCCGGCGTACGCCCCAGGGCTTGCCGTACGGCCCGAGAACCCGACTCCAGGGGGATCCGGCTGTCGGACCGTTGTTCTACTCTCCCGGGCATGTCGTGGAAGCGTGGACTGCTCGCCGCGCTCGCGGTCTGCGGCCTGCTCGGCGGACCGGCGGGCTGCGGCTCCGGTGACGGGCACGGGCGGGCGGAGCGGGTGTCGGCCCCGCCCGTGGGCAGACTCCTGGACGGGACGGACGAGAAAGGACGGCACTACCGTGAGGTCGAGAAGAAGAACGCGCCCGAGATCGCGATCGAGGTCCAGCCGGACTCCGACTACGGCTGGGACGTGCGCCTGAGCGTCCGCCACTTCCGCTTCTCGCCCGCCGGGGCGGGGGCGCGGGCCGTGACCGGCCGCGGCGTCGCCCTGCTCTACCTCGACGGCCGCACCATCGCCACGCTGCGCGGCGCCGAACACCACCTCTCCGGCGACCTGGTGCCGCGGGGCACCCACCACGTCACCGCACGCCTCTACGCCGACGACCGGACGGTGTGGACCGTGCACGGCAAACCGGTGGAGAGCACCGCCGACATCACGGCGTCGGTGGCGGGACCGACGCACGGCGGCGCCCCGGCGCGCGGCCCGACGCGGACCCCGGCGTCCACGGCCACCCCCGCGGGGGCCACCGCCGGGACCCCCGTGACGGCCCCGCCCCGCAGGGGGACGACCGGGGCGAGCGGGAACGGGGGCAGGGCCCGAACCGGCACGGGAGGTTCACCGGACTCCGGCGGAAAGGCATCATGAAGCCTGTGCCCCCAGCGACCCCGCTCCGGCGTGCGCCCGTCCAGCGGCGCAGCGCCGAGAGACTGACGAGGATCCTCGACGCCTGCGCCGGACTCCTCGACGAGGTCGGCTACGACGCCTTGAGCACCCGGGCCGTGGCCGAGCGCGCGGGTGTCCCGATCGGTTCCGTCTACCGCTTCTTCGGCAACAAGCGCGCCATGGCCGACGCACTGGCCCAGCGCAACCTGGAGCACTACACCGAACGCGTCGCCGAGCGCCTCGGGGAGTCGGACGGCACGGGAGGCTGGCGGGCGGCCATGGACGCCGTGCTCGACGAGTACCTCGCCATGAAGCGCACCGCGCCCGGCTTCTCCCTGGTCGACTTCGGCAACCAGATACCGGTCGGCTCCGGCCACGCCGAGCCCAACACCCGCGTCGCCGACCGGCTCACCGAACTGCTCTCCGGCTATCTCGACCGCACCCCGGACGAGGACCTGCGGCGCACCTTCCTCGTCGCCGTGGAGGCCGCCGACACCCTGGTCCACCTCGCCTTCCGCATCACCCCGGAAGGAGACGAGCGGGTCATCGCCGAGACCCGGCAGCTGCTCCGCGCCTATCTGGGCCGGGTCCTCGACTGAACCGGGCGCGGGCCGGGGCGCGTCGCGAAAGCCCCGTCGTCGGCCCGCGGGGCGTGCCGGGTGTCACGGGGCGGGCGGGACTCCCGCCGCGCGGCTCGCGGACCGGGTGCGGAGATTTCCGGCCTCACCCCGAGAAGGCCCTCCCGGTCATCCGTACCGGTCGGTATGCTCGGCCGCGTCCGTGTGCCACCGCTGCCACCGTCCTCCGGGAGGATTCGTGTCCCGCACCTCCGGCACCACCCGAGACTCCCGCACCCCCGGCCCCAGTCCGGACTCGCGTACCTCGAACACCACCCCGGACTCCCGCACCGCCCTGCGCGTCTGTCCCCTCTGTGAGGCCACCTGCGGGCTGACCCTCACCATCGAGGGCACTCGGGTGACCGGCGCCCGCGGCGACCGCGACGATGTGTTCAGCAAGGGGTTCCTCTGTCCCAAGGGCGCCTCCTTCGGCGCCGCCGACGGCGACCCCGACCGGCTGCGCGCCCCCCTCGTGCGTGAGGACGGCGTACTGCGCGAGGCGACGTGGGACGAGGCCTTCGACGCCGTCGCGGCGGGACTGCGCGCGGTGGTGGACCGGTACGGCCCGAACGCCGTCGGTGTCGTCCTGGGCAATCCCAACGTCCACACCATGGCCGGCGCCCTCTACCCGACCGTCCTGCTCACCGCCCTCGGCACCCGCAGCGTCTTCACCGCCTCCACCGTCGACCAGATGCCCAAGCACGTGTCGAGCGGCCTGCTCTACGGCGACGCCAACGCCATCCCGGTGCCGGACCTCGACCACACCGACCACCTCCTGCTGATCGGCGCCAACCCCCTGGAGTCCAACGGGAGTCTGTGCACCGCACCCGACTTCCCCGGCAAGCTCAAGGCGCTGCGGGCCCGCGGCGGCACGCTCACGGTCATCGACCCGCGCCGGACCCGCACGGCCAAACTCGCTGACCGTCACGTGGCCGTCCGGCCCGGCACCGATGCCCTGCTCCTCGCGGCGATGACCCACGTCCTGTTCGAGGAGAAGCTCGTGGACCCGGGCGAACTCACGCCGCACCTCCAGGGCATCGAGGAACTCGCGGACGCCGTGGGGGACTTCACCCCCGAGGCCGCGAGCGAGGCCTGCGACGTACCCGCCGACACCATCCGGGCGCTCGCCCGTGAGCTGGCCGCGGCGCCCACCGCGGCCGTCTACGGACGCATCGGCAGCTGCACGGTTCCGCACGGCACCCTCGCCAGCTGGCTCGTCGACGTCCTCAACATCCTCACCGGCAACCTGGACCGGCCCGGCGGCGCCCTCTTCCCGCTCGCCGCCACCGACCGGACGCCCCGGCCCGCGGGTCCCGGCCGCGGCTTCGCCCTCGGCCGCTGGCACAGCAGGGTGAGCCGGCACCCCGAGGCCAAGGGCGAACTGCCGCTGTCCGCCCTCGCCGAGGAGATCGACACCGCCACACCCGAAGGAGCGCCGGTCCGCGCCGTCATCGCCGTCGCCGCCAACCCCGTCCTGTCCGCTCCCGACGGCGACCGCCTCGACAAGGCCCTCGACTCGCTCGACTTCATGGTCAGCGTCGATCCGTACCTCAACGAGACCTCCCGCCACGCGCATGTCGTCCTGCCGCCGCCCCCGCCCTCGCAGAGCGCCCACCACGACTTCGCCTTCAACACCCTCGCCGTGCGCAACCAGGTCCGCTACAACCGGCCCGCCGTCCCCCTCGAACCCGGCCGGATGGCGGAGACCGAGATCCTCGCCCGGCTGGTGCTGGCCGCGACCGGCATGCACGGGGCCGATCCGGCCACCGTCGACGCCATGGTCGTCGACTCCACCCTCGGCAAGGCGGTCGAGGACGCGCACGGACCGGTGCACCGGCGCGACCCCCGCGAACTCGCCGCGGCGCTCACCGGCGGGACCGGACCCGAGCGGCGCCTCGACATGATGCTGCGCCTGGGCCCGTACGGCGACGGCTTCGGCGCCCGTCCGGAGGGCATCAGCCTGGACCGGCTGCTCGCGCGGCCGCACGGCATCGACCTCGGGCCGCTGCGCCCCCGCCTGCCGCAGCCGCTGAAGACCCGCAGCGGCAGGATCGAACTGCTGCCGGCCCCCATAGCCGACGATCTGCCGCGGCTGCGGGACGCCCTGCGTGAACGCCCGGCCGGGTTCGTGCTCGTCGGCCGCCGGCATCTGCGCTCCAACAACAGCTGGATGCACAACGTGCCGGCGCTCACCGGCGGCTCCAACCGCTGCACCCTGCACGTCCACCCCGAGGACGCCGCACGCCTCGGCCTCGCCGACGGTACGGCCGTACGCGTCAGGGGTGCCGGGGGAGAGGTGACCGCCCCCGCGGAGGTCACCGACGCCGTCCGGCGCGGAGTGGTGAGCCTGCCGCACGGCTGGGGGCACGACCGTCCCGGCACCCGGATGAGCCACGCCGCCCTCGACCCCGGCGTCAACGTCAACCAGCTCCTCGACGGCTCGCTCCTCGACCCGCTGTCGGGCACGGCGGTGCTCAACGGTGTCCCCGTCGAACTCGCGCCCGCCGAGGCGGGGTTGTGACCCGGAGTTCGCCCTTCCCCGACACTGCCGGGCAGGGCCGGGCACTCGGTGGCGCCTGGCGGAGGGCGGGTTGGGCGACCGCGCCCGCCTCGTGACCGGACGGACGGCATCGGCATCGCTGGTGGTGGCCGGGGCGGGGTCCTGCCCGGCACCCTCCCGCGGGTGCCGGCCGGTACCCGCCACCGGCGACCCCGGGCAGCGGTAGACGATCGTCCGTTTCCTCCCGGGGTGAACCGTGCCGACCGATCCCGCCGAGTGTCTTCCCCCGGGCGTGTGCGGTCCGTTAGCTTCCGTGACTCACACGTCCCCCGCGACCCGCCGGGACGTCCGACCGCGGAGCACCAGCGCCCTGTGAGCCCCCGGGGGCACCCTTCATGACACGCGCCATCTCCCTGCACCAGGTCAGCAAGTCGTACGCACGCGGTGTCCGCGTGGTGGAGCGGCTCTCGCTCGACATCAGGCCCGGGGAGTTCCTCGTCCTGCTCGGACCCTCCGGCTGCGGCAAGTCGACCGTGCTGAGGATGATCGCCGGACTGGAGGACCCGAGTGAGGGCCAGGTGCGCCTCGACGGCGAGTTCGCCAACGATCTGCCGCCGGCCGAACGGGACATGGCGATGGTCTTCCAGAACTTCGCCCTCTACCCGAGCATGACCGGCCGCGACAACATCGGCTTCCCGCTGCGGATCGAGGCGCCCGGCGAGGACCCCCGGCCGCGCGTCGACGCCACCGCCCGGATGCTCGGCATCGAGGACCTCCTCGACCGCTTCCCCAACCAGTTGTCGGGAGGCGAACGCCAGCGCGTCGCGATGGGCCGCGCCATCGCCCGTCACCCCTCCGCCTTCCTGATGGACGAGCCGCTGTCCAACCTCGACGCCAAACTCCGCAACCACCTGCGCGCCGAGATCGCCGGCCTCACCAGAAAGCTCGGCGTCACCACGGTGTACGTCACCCACGACCAGGCCGAGGCGCTCTCGCTCGGCGACCGGGTCGCCGTCCTGCGCGGCGGCGTGCTCCAGCAACTGGGCACGCCCCGCACGGTCTACGCGCTGCCCGCCAACGTCTTCGTCGCCGCCTTCATCGGCACGCCCCGCATCAATCTGCTGCGCGGCCTCGTCCGGGCCCCGCTCGACGGCGCGATGACGATCAGCCTCGGCCGGCAGTACCTCCGGCTGCCCGAACCGCTCTGCCTCGACCACCAGTTGCTGCGGGTGCAGCAGGGCAGGGAGGTCATCGTCGGCCTGCGCTCCGAGGGGGTCCGCATCGCCAGACCGTCGGAGGCCAGGCCCGGTGAGGTGCCGATCAGCGGCCTGGTCGAACACGTGGAGTTCCAGGGGCACGAGGTGCTCGTCCACTTCAACACCGGCTCGCGGCCCGCCTACGTGCCGGAGCTGGAGGCACCGCGTCCGGTCCGTCAGGTCCGCCGCCGGCGCCGTGCGGGCACCGTCCTGGGCCGCCTCCGTGAGCGGGCCGCGGGGCTGCGGACGGGGCCCGTGGCCGTCATGGATCACCCGGAGGGCACGGAACCCGTCCGCGCCGACGACGTTCCGCCGGAGGGCCGCCAGCCCGGCGACCTCGTCGTCCGCACCACCCCCGACTTCGAACTCCGGCACGGCCTCCAGGTCCCCCTCCTCGTCGACCTCGCCCACCTGTTCGTCTTCGACCAGCACGGCGAACGCATCTGCCCCGCTCCGGCGCGGCTGCCGGACCTGGACGAGTGAGTTCGCTACGCATGCGTGCACGTCCCCGCTCAGCATCCGCGCCCGGGTGGGCGCCGCCACCGCCACCGCCCTGCTCGCCGCCGGCGCCCCGGCCGCGTACGCCCTGTTCGACGACGCGGGCCCGAAGACCCCGGCCTCCGGCAGGGCCTACGTCGAGACCCGGCTGCTGTTCGGCACCGAGCGGCCCGACGGCGGACCGGCCGTGACCGACGCGCAGTTCATGGCCTTCGTCGACCGAGAGGTGACGCCCGCCTTCCCGGAGGGACTCACCGTGCGGGACGGCCGCGGACAGTACCGTGACGCGCGTGGCGTCATCGAGCGCGAGCGGTCGTACGAACTGACCCTGCTGTATCCGCCGGCGCAGGCCCGTACCAGGGACGCCGGGATCGAGCGGATCCGGACGGCGTACGAGAGGGCGTTCGGGCAGGAGTCCGTGGCGCGTCTCGACACGCCCACCCGGGCCGACTTCTGAGGTCCTGGCGGCGTCCGGGCGGCAGGCGCCCCCGTGTCCCTCTGGCGCCACAAAACTATCATCGCTAGTTTAGGGTCCGGACGACGCGGCCCCGCCCGGGAGGAACACGATGAAGGCACATGACGGCATGTACATCGACGGTGCCTGGCGCCCCGCCGCCGGCACCGACACCATCGAGGTGGTGAACCCGGTCGACGAGCAGGTGGTGGGCCGGGTCCCGGCGGGCACCGCGCAGGACGTCGACGCCGCCGTACGAGCCGCCCGCGCCGCCCTCCCGGCCTGGGCGGCGACCCCGCCCGCCGAGCGTGCCGCGCGGCTGGCCGCCCTGCGGGACGTACTCGGCGCGCGGAAGGACGAGATCGCCGAGACCGTCACGGCGGAGCTCGGCTCACCGCTCGCGTTCTCGCAGGCCGTGCACGCGGGCGTACCGGTCCTGGTCGCCGGCTCCTACGCCGAACTCGCCGCCACCCACGCCTTCGAGGAGAAGGTCGGTAACTCGGTCGTCCACCAGGAACCCGTCGGGGTGGTCGGCGCGATCACGCCCTGGAACTATCCGCTCCACCAGATCGTCGCCAAGGTCGCCCCGGCGCTCGCGGCCGGCTGCACGATCGTCCTGAAGCCCGCCGAGGACACCCCTCTGACCGCCCAGCTCTTCGCGGAGGCGGTCGCGGAGGCGGGCGTGCCGGCCGGTGTCTTCAACCTCGTCACCGGTCTCGGGCCGGTGGCCGGGCAGGCCCTCGCCGAGCACCCGGACGTGGACCTGGTCTCCTTCACCGGCTCCACGGCTGTCGGCCGGAGGATCGGAGCCGCCGCCGGCGCCGCCGTCAAGCGGGTCGCCCTGGAACTCGGTGGCAAGTCCGCCAACGTGATCCTGCCGAGCGCGGACCTCGCGAAGGCCGTCAACGTCGGCGTCGCGAACGTGATGTCCAACTCCGGCCAGACGTGCAGCGCCTGGACCCGCATGCTGGTGCACGACTCCCGGTACGAGGAGGCCGTGGAGCTCGCCGCCGCGGCGGCGGTCAAGTACGGCGACCGCATCGGTCCGGTCGTCAACGCCAAGCAGCAGGCCCGGGTGCGGAGTTACATCGAGAAGGGTGTCGCCGAGGGCGCCCGGCTGGTCGCGGGCGGCCCCGAAGCCCCCCGCGCCCAGGGTTACTTCGTCAGCCCGACCGTCTTCGCCGACGTCGAACCCGGGATGACGATCGCCCAGGAGGAGATCTTCGGTCCGGTGCTCTCGATCCTGCGTTACCAGGACGAGGAGGACGCCGTCCGGATCGCCAACGGCACGGTCTACGGGCTGGCCGGGGCCGTCTGGGCCGGAGACGAGGCCGAGGCGGTGGCGTTCGCGCGACGGCTCGACACCGGACAGGTCGACATCAACGGCGGACGCTTCAACCCCCTTGCCCCGTTCGGGGGGTACAAGCAGTCGGGTGTCGGACGCGAGCTGGGCACGCACGGCCTGTCCGAGTACCTCCAGACGAAGTCCTTCCAGTTCTAGACCCCAGGAGCACGCACATGGTTCGCGCCGCCGTCCTGCCCGCCGTGGGCGCTCCGCTGGAGATCGCCGAGATCGACCTCCCCGAACCGGGGCCTGGCCAGGTCCGGGTACGGCTGGCCGCCGCCGGGGTCTGCCACTCCGACCTCTCGCTGTCCGACGGCACCATGCGGGTGCCCGTCCCCGCCGTCCTCGGCCACGAGGGCGCCGGGACCGTCGTCTCCGTGGGCGAAGGTGTGACGGGCATCGCCCCCGGAGCCGAAGTGGTCCTCAACTGGGCTCCCTCCTGCGGAAGTTGCCACGCCTGCTCCTTGGGGGAGGTGTGGCTGTGCGCCGACGCGCTGACCGGAGCGGGGAACGTGTACGCACGGCGTACGTCCGACGGGAGCGACCTCCACCCCGGCCTGAACGTGGCAGCGTTCGCCGAGGAGACGGTGGTGGCCGCCGGATGCGTACTCCCCGCCCCGGACGGCATTCCGCTCGCCGACGCCGCCCTGCTCGGCTGCGCCGTCCTCACCGGATACGGCGCCGTCCACCACTCCGCGGGTGTCCGGCCCGGCGAGAGCGTCGCCGTGTTCGGGGTCGGCGGGGTGGGCCTCGCGGCGCTCCAGGCCGCCAGGATCGCGGGCGCCTCGAAGATCGTCGCCGTCGACGTCTCCGCGGCGAAGGAGTCGCTGGCCCGGGCCGCCGGCGCCACGGACTACGTCGTCGCCTCCGACACCACCGCCCGCGAGATCCGCGCCCTGACCGGGAGGCACGGCGTCGACGTGGCCGTCGAGTGCGTCGGCCGCGCCGTCACCATCCGCGCCGCCTGGGACTCCACCCGCCGCGGCGGCCGCACCACGGTCGTCGGCATCGGCGGCAAGGACCAGCAGGTCACCTTCAACGCGCTGGAGATCTTCCACTGGGGGAGGACCCTGGCCGGCTGTGTGTACGGCAACTGTGACCCGGCACGCGACCTCCCGGTGCTCGCCGAGCACGTACGGGCGGGCCGGCTGGACCTGGCGATGCTGGTCACCGAGCGGATCGGGCTGGAGGGGATCCCGGGGGCGTTCGAGAACATGGTGGCGGGGAAGGGCGGACGGGCGGTGGTGGAGTTCTAGGCGGCGGGGGATCGCGGGGGAGCGGACGGCTGCGACCCGGGAGGGTCCCGGAGCCGGGAGGGTCCCTGACGGGGTATCCCGGCGCGGGGCAGGTCCATGACCCGGGTGGGCCTTCGAGCCGGGTGGGCCTCCGGGCCGGGGGAGTTCCCGACTCGGGTGGGCGCTCGACTCGGAGGTACCCCAGGCAGGGTGGGAGCCCGGGCCGAGAGGGGCCCCGAGCCGGGAGTTCCTGACCCGGGCGGGTCCCGGACTCGGGCGGGTCCCCGACTCGGGTGTATCCCGGGGCGGGTCGCCCCCCTCCTCGTCAGGCGTGCTCGCCCGGTCGGGCATGTTCCGACGGCCGGGGTGCGGCCGTGGCGCGCGCCGGACCGGAGAGACCCGGCCGTGACCGCGACACCGCGACCCCGGCGAGGCACAGGGCGCCGCCGGCCAGGGTGAGGACCCCGGGGATCTCACCGAGGAACAGCCAGGACATCGCGACGACCAGTGCGGGAACCGCGTACGTCGTCGCCCCCATCCGGGTCGCGGTGGTCCGGGCGAGGGCGTACGCCCAGGTCGTGAAGGCCAGCGCGGTCGGGAAGACGCCCAGGTACACCACGTTGAGGGTGGCGGAGGCGGGCGCGTGCGCCACGTCGTGGACCAGCCGTCCCGCGAACGGCAGGCAGGCGACGGCGCCCACGAGACACCCGAACGTGGTGACCTGGAGGGCGCTCGCCCGGCCGAGGGCCGGCTTCTGGGCGACCACGCCCGCCGCGTAGCCGACCGCCGCGAGCAGACACAGGACCACCCCGAGGACCGAGGAACCACCCTTGCCGGACATCGACAGCCCTACCGCGACCGCGCCCGCGAACGACACCGCCATGCCCGCGACCAGCCGCGGCGGCATGGCGTCGCCCAGCAGTCGGGAGCCGAGCAGCGCGATCAGGATCGGGCCGGTGTTCACGACCAGGGCGGCCGTACCGGCGTCCACCTGCTGCTCGCCCCAGTTCAGGACGACCATGTAGAAGCCGAACCACAGCAGCCCGGAGAGCGCGATCCCGCGCCAGGCCTCCCGCGGGGGAAGGCCCTCGCGGCGCAGCAGACAGATCGTGCCCAGCGTCACGGCCCCCGCCAGCAGCCGGCCGAGCGCCAGCGCCCCCGGAGAGTACGCCGCGCCCGCGCTGCGGATCGACACGAAGGCGGAGGCCCACAGCACCACGGTGACCGTCGCCGCGCCCGCGGCGAGCAGTTCCGTGCGGCGGGCGGGGGCAGGGGAGGAGGCGTTCATCATGCTCCTGAGGCTAGGTACGGGCGGGGCGCGGCACCGGCGGATTCCGGACACCGCGGTGCGCGGAGCGAACGTCGGTACGGCGGGGCCCTCAGCGGAGCGCCGACGCCTCGATGCCCAGGAGTGCGGCGAAGGCGCGCTCTCCCTCCGGCGTGACCTTGACCGCGCGCTCCGATCCGACGCGTACGCACCAGCGGGCGTCGAGGGCGTGGTGGCACAGGGCCGCGCCCGCGGTGCCGGCGAGATGGGGGCGGCGCTCGGTCCAGTCGAGGCAGCCGCGGCTGAGGGGCCGGCGGCCGGTGCGGTTCAGGGCGATGCCGGCCGTGTCGAACCAGTGCAGACCCGTGTCGGTGAGGGCGAAGCCGGTGTCCTGGCGCAGCAGTCCGCGCCGGGTGAGGGCGTCGGTGAGGGTGATGCCGAGCCGCCCGGCGAGATGGTCGTAGCAGGTGCGTCCGCGGGCCATCGCCGAACCCGTGCCGGCCTCCCGCAGCGAGCGGGGACGCTCGGCGGCACCCGGGGCGACCTGGGCGGCGAGATCCTCCACCAACTGTGCGACACGGCTGTCGGCGAGGCGTACGTAGCGGTGGCGGCCCTGCCGCTCCTCGGCGAGCAGGCCGCCCGCGACCAGTCTGCCGAGGTGTTCGCTGGCCGTCGACGGCGCGACCCCGGCGTGCCGGGCCAGTTCACCGGCGGTCCAGGCGCGGCCGTCGAGCAGCGCGAGCAGGAAGACGGCGCGGGTCTCGTCGGCGATCATCCCGGCCAGCGCCGCCAGACCGGGCGCGACCGGATCGTTCCGTCTGGTCATACGCCCAGGATGCGCCAGGAACGTTTCGGCGACGGCCGAACGATGGCGGTGTGACCCCGTCCGCCGCCACGGGGCAGACCTCGCGCGCCGCCCCGCCCGCCGGGCTCCGTACGCTGCCCGCCAGGCTCCCAAGGCCGTGCGCCGGGCGCCGTGCTGCAGGGGACGTGCTTCGTACGCGGTCCGCCGTGCTGCATGGGCCGTGCTTCGTACGCGGTCCGCCGGGCTTCGTCGGGCCCGCCGCGCCGGAGTCCGGTCACTCCGGCGCGGTCACCCGCTCGAACTGCTGCACCAACCCGTCGAGCAGCGCCGTGAGCCCCACCTCGAAGGCCCGCTCGTCGATCTTCTCCTGCTGCTCGGCGAGCAGATGGGCCTGCCCGAGGTGGGGGTAGTCGGCGGGGTCGTACGCCGTCTCGTCGTCGACGAAGCCGCCCGCGAACGAGCCGAGGGCGGAGCCCATGATGAAGTACCGCATCAGGGCGCCGATGGAGGTGGCCTGCGCGGGCGGCCAGCCGGCGCCGACCATCGCGCCGAAGACCGCGTCGGCCAGGCGCAGACCGGCGGGCCGGCGGCCGGGGCCGCGCGCGAGGACCGGGACGATGTTCGGGTGGTCGCGCAGGGCGGTCCGGTAGGAGACGGCCCAGTCGTGCAGCGCGGTGCGCCAGTCCCGTCCGTCCTCGAACATCGAGAGATCGACCTGCGCGCTCACGGAGTCCGCGACCGCCTCCAGGATCTGGTCCTTGGTGCGGAAGTGGTTGTAGAGGGAGGGCCCGCTCACTCCCAGTTCGGCGGCGAGCCGGCGGGTGGAGAGGGTCGCCAGGCCCTCGGCGTCCACCAGGGCCCGTGCCGTCTCGACGATCCGGTCGGTGCTGAGGAGGGGCTTGCGCGGTCGGGCCATGGCGCACATAGTAGGGCTGCGCGCTTAAACTAGCAGTGCTAATTTACATTTTCCGATGTACCGCTTTCACGTGGGGTGTTCCGTCATGAACCTGGAGCTCAGCGAGGAGCAGACCGCCGTCCGGCAGCTCGCCAAGGACTTCGTGGACCGTGAGATCGCCCCTCACGTCGTCGAGTGGGACCGGGCGGAGGAAGTCGACCGGTCCCTCGTCAAGAAGCTCGGCGAGGTCGGTTTCCTCGGCCTCACGGTCGACGAGGAGTACGGCGGCAGCGGCGGCGACCATCTCGCGTACTGCCTGGTGACGGAGGAGCTGGGGCGCGGGGACTCGTCCGTGCGCGGCATCGTCTCCGTCTCCCTCGGTCTGGTCGCCAAGACGATCGCGCACTGGGGGAGCGAGGAGCAGAAGCGGCAGTGGCTGCCGGGGCTGACCTCCGGCACCCAGGTGGGCTGCTTCGGCCTCACCGAACCCGGCACCGGCTCGGACGCCGGCCATCTGACGACCAGGGCCGTGCGTGACGGTGACGACTACGTCATCAACGGCACCAAGATGTTCATCACGAACGGGACCTGGGCCGATGTGGTGCTGCTGTTCGCCCGCTCGACCGACGCCCCCGGCCACCGGGGCGTCTCGGCCTTCCTGGTGCCGGCGGACACACCGGGACTGACCCGCCACACCGTCCACGGCAAGCTCGGTCTGCGCGGCCAGGCCACCGCCGAGCTGGTCCTGGAGGACGTCCGCGTCCCCGCGAGCACCATGCTGGCGCCGGAGGGCAAGGGGTTCTCCGTCGCCATGTCCGCCCTGGCCAAGGGGCGGATGTCGGTGGCCGCCGGCTGTGTCGGCATCGGCCAGGCCGCGCTGGACGCCGCCGTGACGTACGCGACCCAGCGGGAGCAGTTCGGCAAGACCATCGCCCACCACCAGCTCGTCCAGGAGCTGATCAGCGACATCGCCGTGGACGTCGACGCGGCGCGCCTGCTGACCTGGCGGGTCGCCGACCTCGTGGACCGCGGGCTGCCGTTCGCCACCGAGTCCTCCAAGGCCAAGCTCTTCGCCTCCGAGGCCGCCGTGCGCGCCGCCAACAACGCGCTCCAGGTCTTCGGCGGGTACGGCTACATCGACGAGTACCCGGCGGGCAAGCTGCTGCGCGACGCCCGCGTGATGACCCTCTACGAGGGCACCAGCCAGATACAGAAGCTGGTCATCGGGCGCGCGCTGACCGGGGTTTCGGCCTTCTGAGTACGCGGGTGAGTACGGGAGCGGATGCGGCCCGCGCCGGATCGGCCGAGTCTGGTCCGCATGACCGACACATCCGTCAAGCAGCAGTCCACCGCGGCCTTCTACGGCCAGGCGGTCGCCTCCTTCTCCGTCGCCATGGTCGCGACCACCGTCGGGATCTTCAAGCTGGAGGCCGACACCTGGGTGCGTGCCTTCCTGGGCATCGCCGTCCTCTATCTGGTGACCTCGTCCTTCACGCTGGCCAAGGTGATCCGGGACCGGCAGGAGGCGCAGCTCGCGCAGCGCTCGTACAGCCCGTTCGAAAAGCTCTGAGCGAGGCGGGGCGCCCTGAGCGGGCACGCTAAGCGCTCGCTCAGTATCAGAGGTATGGTGTTCGTCCTGTCAGTGGAAGGGGCGAACCAGCGATGAGTGCGGCGCAGGAGACGGCCGACGGCGAGATGCAGCCGTGGGCCGAGGTCACCCCGGACGCGGCCCGGCGGCTGCTCATCGCCGCCGTGGAGGCCTTCGCCGAGCGCGGGTACCACGCGACGACGACCCGGGACATCGCCGGGCGGGCCGGCATGAGCCCGGCCGCGCTCTACATCCACTACAAGACCAAGGAAGAACTGCTCCACCGGATCAGCCGGATCGGGCACGACAAGGCTCTCGCCATCGTGCGCACCGCGGCGGACGGCGAGGGCGGCGCGGCCGAGCGGCTCACCGCCGCCGTGCGCTCCTTCGTACGGTGGCACGCCGGGCAGCACACCACCGCGCGGGTCGTGCAGTACGAACTCGACGCGCTCGGCCCCGAGGCCCGCGCCGAGATCATCGCCCTGCGGCGGCAGACCGACGCCGCCGTGCGCGGGATCATCGAGGACGGCGTCGCGGCCGGCGACTTCGACGTGCCGGACGTCCCGGGCACCACGCTCGCGGTGCTCTCGCTCTGCATCGACGTGGCCCGCTGGTTCAACGTCGACGGCCCCCGCACGCCCGACGAGGTCGGCGGTCTCTACGCCGACCTCGTGCTGCGCATGGTGGGGTCCAAGGAGTAGGCCCGCGGCCGGAGGGGCAGGCCCGGGGGCAGGCCCGAGGGGGCAGCTCCAGGGAGTTCGTCCGAGGAGCGGCCCCGGGCTCGCCGCCGGTGCCGGTCAGAGGTAGTAGCGCGACACCGACTCCGCGACGCACACCGGCTTGTCGCCGCCCTCGCGCTCCACGACGAAGGCCAGGGACAACTGGACGCCGCCGGTCACGTCGTCGACACCGGTGATCGTCGCGGTGGCGCGCAGGCGTGAGCCGACCGGCACGGGGGCGGGGAAACGGACCTTGTTCGTGCCGTAGTTGACGCCCATCCGCACGCCCTCGACGCTGATCAGCTGCGGGCCGAAGAGCGGGAGCAGGGACAGGGTGAGATAGCCGTGCGCGATCGTCGTGCCGAAGGGGCCCGACGCGGCGCGCTCGGGGTCGACGTGGATCCACTGGTGGTCGCCGGTCGCCTCCGCGAAGAGGTCGATCCGCTTCTGCTCGATCTCGACCCAGTCGCTGTGTCCCAGCTGCTCGCCCACGGCGGCACGCAGTTCGTCGACCGTCGCGAACGTCCTCGGCTCTGCCATCTCGCTGTCCTCCCACATCTCCATGTCTAAGCGACTGCTTAGCATGGTCGTGCGCGGGACGCATGTCAACGGACCGGGCGGGTGACGGAGTCGGTAGGGTCGCAGGGGTGCCCCAGATCCCCGAGAAGATCCATGAGCTGACCGTCGGCCAGCTGTCGGCGCGCAGCGGCGCCGCCGTCTCCGCCCTGCACTTCTACGAGTCCAAGGGCCTGATCAGCAGTCGCCGGACCACCGGGAACCAGCGCCGCTACCACCGGGACGCGCTGCGCCGCGTCGCCTTCGTCCGCGCCGCCCAGCGGGTCGGCATCCCGCTGGCCACCATCCGTGAGGCGCTCGCCGAGCTCCCCGAGGAGCGCACGCCGACGCGCGCGGACTGGGCCCGGCTCTCGGAGGCGTGGCGTTCCGAACTCGACGAGCGCATCAAGCAGTTGAGCAGGCTGAGGGACCATCTGACGGACTGCATCGGTTGCGGGTGTCTGTCCCTTGACAACTGTGTGCTCTCCAACCCGGACGACGTCTTCGGCGAGCGCCGGACCGGTTCCCGGCTCATGGCCGAGCGCGACGCCACGTCAGGGCCGGCGCCGCAGTGCCCCACGGAGCCCGAGGACTGCCGCTGACCCCGGGAGTCGTCCGGGGTTCCCAGGGGTTCCCAGGGTCAGCGGCGTCCGGCCCGGCCGCCCGCCCGTCCGCCTGCCGCCCGGCCGCCCGGCCGTCCGTCAGGTCGGCGGGGGCGCGGTCCGGGCAGGGGCGGCGGGCGGGCGACGCCGTCCGGGTCACTCGTACTCCGTGCCGCCCTTGCGGGTCAGATACGCCGGGCTGACCGCCTTCGCGATGGCCCGGCCGCCCGTCACCGGGCTGTACCGCTCGGTCGCGGGCCGGATGACCACGCCTTCGCGCAGGTGCAGTGCGCGGCCGGAGACCGTCTCCCGGCCCGAGGCGGCCTCCAGGACCCGGTCGATGGCGTACGGGCCCTCGTACAGCCTTGGTACCAGGGGCAGTTCGCCCTCCAGCAGCGCCGCCGGGTCCAGCCAGCGGATCTCGCCGTCGATCTCCGCGGACACGTCGAACACGGCGTAGCCGAGGGACTCGCGGCGGCCGTCCGCGCCGTAGGAGAGGTCCTGTACGCCCGCCCCGTACACCTCACCGAAGATCCCGACCCGGCGTGCGCCGAGCCGCTCGGCGAGCCGGGCCGCGGCCCGCGCGACCCCGTGTCCGTGCGCGGCGCGCCAGTACAGATTGCGCGGATCCTCCTTGAGCGCCAGCGACTTGGCCCCGAAGCCCTTGGAGGACACGTGCGCGCGTGCCTCGTCCGCGAGGTGGGTCACCAGACAGGCCGAGCCGTGCAGCTTCTCCGTCAGCACGACGGGTTCGCCCGGTACGAAGATGTCCGGGTACCGCTGGATGTTCTCGATGTCGACCCAGGGCAGCAGTCCGGGCGCGGACTCGATCTCGCCGCTCATGGTGGGCGGGATCGGGGGCACCCATTTGACGATGCCGAGCGCCGGCGCGAAGTCGGTGCCGTCCGTGGCGGCACGGTCCAGGTCGACACCGGCCAGCGCCTTCGGACGGCAGACGATGCCCTGCGACAGCTCCCCGCGCAGTCGTACGGCCCTGACCCGGTCCGACGAGCTGCCCGCGAGCCGTCCGGTCAGGCCCAGCTCCTCGATCAGCGCGGGCGGGAGCACGGACTGCTCGGGGATGTAGAGCGCCGTCTCGCCGGTGCGGTAGGCGCCCTTGGCGACGACGGCCCGGTACAGACCCACCTGGGCCAGTTCGAGCGCGTCGGCGTTCGGGTGCTCGTGGACGGTCAGTACTTCGGCGGTGACGCGCAGCGTCGACATCGGCTTCTCCTCGGGTTCCGCGGGCTTCGCAGCCGGGTTTCGTCGCCCCCGACTGTCCGGACCGCAAAGGAGTGGAGCGAGCGGATTTACGGCTGCTACCGTCGGCTTCCGCGACGTGCGGAGGCGCGCGGAGGCTCACGGTGACGCCGTGGGCGACCTACAGGGCTCGCCGCCCCGCGCCCGGCTCCCCCCTGAGCGATTCGACGGACTGCGGGGCGGTGCCCTTTCTTGAGGGGCGCGGGGAAGGGCGCGCTCAGCCATGGACGGCCCGCGCCGAACATCGGGCCCGCAGTCCCCGTAGTTGACCCGAGCGATTCGACGGACTGCGGGGCGGTGCCCTTTCTTGAGGGGCGCGGGGAAGGGCGCGCTCAGCCATGGACGGCCCGCGCCGAACATCGGGCCCGCAGTCCCCGTAGTTGACCCGAGCGATTCGACGGACTGCGGGGCAGTGCCCCTACTTGAGGGGCGCGGGGGAACGGCGCGCTCAGCCACGGACAGCCCGCGCCGAACACCCGACCCGCAGCCCCCACACCCGGCGCCGCGAGCCCCCGCACCCAACCGCTCGACCCGGCGGAGCGCCTACGCCGGGACGAGCAGCCGTCCGCGCCGCGCCTCCGCCACCGCCGCGGGTGTCAGGACGGGCCGCGGCACGACGATCCCGCAACCCCGGCAGACCGGACCCGACGACGGTTCGTGGGCCAGGTCGTACTTCCACGCGAGGCGCCCCCCGGTGCACACCGGGCAGACCGCCCCGGGCTCCCGCTCCAGCGCGGCGATCAGCCGGCTCAGTACCTCGGCCATGGGCTCGCGGGGATGGATCCTGGGGTCGTCGCACCACGCGACACCGAAGCCGCCCCAGGTCAGCCGGTGCCAGTCGTCCACGCTGCCCGGTCGGCGCAGCCCGTCGTGCTTCTCCTTCTTGCGACGCTCGGCGAACTCGACCTCGTAGGCGAGCCAGACGGAGCGGGCCTCCTCCAGTTCCTCCAGTGCGGCCACGAGCCGCGCCGGGTCGGGAGACCGGTCCTCGGGGCCGAAACCGGCCCGGGAACTCAGATGGTCCCAGGTCGCCCGATGCCCGTAGGGGGCGAACCGCTCAAGGCACTTGCGCAGTGAATAGCGCCGCAGTGCCAGATCACTCCTCGGATCTCGCACCTGTCTCGCCAGACTCCGGAATCCCGCCATCGCCCTGCACCTCCGTCACACCTGCACCTGTACTTCGGTCACTTCGGCGTCGTCGTCGTAAGGACGTCGCCGAGTAGACGTATCGACACGCGATTCGGCTCCCTCCGATTTCCGACGAGTGCCACAAGTCACCGGCCGAACTTCCCCGGCCTACCCCCCTTCGCCGTCCTCACCTGTGCAAACAGGTGTGAGCCGGGATACCGGGAGCCCCGGAGGATTCCCGCGGCCCGGTGATCCCCGAGGGTGTCGGCCGGGGATTCCCGTGCGGCCCCGGGACCCCCAACCACCCTGTGATCGTTAAAAGTTGACGCATGTTCATCTTCCAACTCGGGGATACCGGCGGTAACGTCCGGCCCACCCCGTCGGGAGGAGCTGCCATGCCACGGTGCACCCCACGTACCACCCTCGACAGACTGAGAACTCCCCGCAGATTCCCCAAGTTCCTGAAGGCCGTATCCATCTGCGTCCTGGTCGCCGGCCTGCTGACCCCGGTGACCCAGGCCGCCGCGGCCGGCGGTACGGCCGGGATCGCCGCGAACGACTACTGCGGCGGTCGGTGTTCCGACATCCTTCCGCCCGGTGAGAACGGCAACGCGACCCTCGCCCAGATCCTCCTCAACCAGGTCTTCGGCACCCAGCCCGACCATGCCGAGGACCAGCTCGGCCCCTACAGCAACCTCGCCGCGGGCTACTCCACGCTCACCGACGACAAGATCAACACCTTCTTCAACGACGCGTCGTTCGGTGTCGCCTCCGACCAGGTCGCCTCGACCACCAGGCCGGGCGGCCGCACTGACGTGACGATCGTGCGTGACAAGAAGTCCGGTGTGCCCCACATCACAGGTACTACCCGCTACGGCACCGAGTACGGCGCCGGATTCGCCGCGGCCCAGGACCGGCTGTGGCTGATGGACGTCTTCCGGCACGTCGGCCGCGGCCAACTGACGTCCTTCGCGGGCGGTGCCCCCTCCAACCAGGGCCTGGAGCAGGAGTTCTGGCGCAACGCGCCCTACACCGAGGCCGATCTTCAGGCGCAGATCGACAGCGCCACCGCCAACGCCGGAGCCCGCGGCACCCAGGCCCTCGCGGACGCCAACGCCTACCTCGACGGCATCAACGCCTACATCGACGCCTCCGACAGCGGCCGCTACTTCCCCGGCGAGTACGTCCTGACCGGTCACAAGGACGCCATCACCAACGCCGGCACGATCGACCACTTCAAACTCACCGACCTGGTCGCGCTGGCCTCCGTGATCGGCGCGCTGTTCGGCTCAGGAGGCGGCGGCGAGGTCAACAACGCGCTCTCGCTGCTCGCCGCGCAGTCCCAGTACGGCGTGACCGAGGGCACCAGGGTCTGGGAGTCCTTCCGCGAGCGCAACGACCCCGAGGCCGTGCTCACCGTCCACAACGGCGAGAGCTTCCCGTACGCCACCAAGCCCGACACCGCGCAGGGCGAGGCGCTGCCCGACGCGGGTTCGGTGGCCCAGGAGCCGCTGGTCTACGACCGCACCGGCAGCGCCGGCACCGCCAAGGCGACCGGTGCCTCGGCCACGGCGGCCGCGACGACCCTCACCTCGGCCAAGCGCGGGATGTCCAACGCCCTCGTGGTGAGCGGCGAGGCCACCGCCAGCGGCCACCCGATCGCCGTCTTCGGCCCGCAGACCGGCTACTTCGCCCCACAGCTCCTCATGCTCCAGGAGATCCAGGGCCCGGGTCTCAGCGCCCGCGGCGCCTCCTTCGCGGGACTGAGCATGTACGTCGAGCTCGGCCGCGGCCAGGACTACTCCTGGAGCGCGACGACGTCCGGCCAGGACATCATCGACACCTACGCCGTCGAGCTGTGCCAGGACGACTTCCACTACCTCTACCACGGCACCTGTACCGCCATGGACAAGGTCGAGCGGTCCAACTCCTGGAAGCCGACCACGGCCGACGGCACCGCGGCGGGTTCCTACCGCATGCAGGTCTACCGGACCAAGTACGGTCCCGTGGAGTACCGCGCGACGGTCGGTGGCAAGAAGGTCGCCTACACCACCCTGCGCTCCTCCTACATGCACGAGGCCGACTCGATCATCGGCTTCCAGATGCTCAACGACCCGGACTACGTGAAGAGCCCCGCGACCTTCCAGAGCGCGGTGCAGCACATCAACTACACCTTCAACTGGTTCTACGCCGACTCCGCGCACACCGCTTACTACAACAGTGGCGACAACCCGGTACGGGCGAGCGGTGTCGACGCCGAGTTCCCGGTCTGGGCGCAGGCCCCCTACGAGTGGCAGAACTGGGATCCGGCCACGAACACCGCCGCCTACACCCCGGCGTCCGCCCACCCCAACTCCACCGACCAGGACTACTACATCTCCTGGAACAACAAGCAGGCCAAGGACTACACCACGGCGCCGTGGGGCGACGGTTCCGTGCACCGCGGCAACCTCCTGGAGGACCGGGTGAAGAAGCTGGTCGCCGCGGGCGGGGTGACCAGGTCCTCGCTGACCAGGGCGATGGCCGACGCGGCGCTGGCCGACCTGCGGGCCGAGGACGTGCTGCCGAAGCTGCTCCAGGTCGTCAGGAGTTCGCCGGTCACCGACACCACGGCCGCCGCCGCGGTGACCAAGCTGTCCGACTGGGTGACGGCCGGGGCCCGGCGCAAGGAGACGTCGGCCGGCTCGAAGACCTACGGCAACGCCGACGCGATCCGCATCCTGGACGCCTGGTGGCCGCTGCTGGTCAAGGCCGAGTTCACGCCGGGTCTCGGCACCGACCTCTACACCGCCTTCACCGCCAACCTGCCCGTCGACGAGTCGCCGTCGGCGGCGCACGGCCCGACCGGCGCGCACGCGGGCAGCTCCTTCCAGTACGGCTGGTGGAGTTATGTCGACAAGGACATCAGGGCGGTGCTGGGCCGGCCGGTCCAGGGCGGGCTGGCGCAGAAGTACTGCGGCGGCGGCAGCCTGAGCGCCTGCCGGGACATCCTGATCAGCACGCTCAAGACGGCCTCGGGCCTGACCGCCGCCCAGGTCTACCCCGGGGACGACCAGTGCTCGGCGGGTGACCAGTGGTGCGCCGACTCGATCGTCCAGCGGGCGCTCGGCGGCATCAAGCACGGCAGGATCACCTGGCAGAACCGGCCGACGTACCAGCAGGTCGTGGAGTACACGTCGCACCGCTGATCCCGGTCGCGCCGTCGACACCCGCCCGGCGGCGGGACGCTCACCCGTCCCGCCGCCGGGACACCCCTCAGGCGTAGAGCAGATGGGCCTTCCGGGTCCGCCGGAAGGCCTCCAGTTCGTCCCGCCAGGACGCCACGACCTCGTCGGCCGTCGCCCCCGCGTCGATCATGGTGCGCACGCCGGTGGAGCCGGTCAGTTTGTCGATCCAGTTGTCGGAGCGCCAGGCGAAGCCGCTCCAGACCTTCCTGGCGGTCACCAGGAGCGCGATGCCGGTTCGGACGGGGTCGAACGCCGCCCGGTCGTGCACATGGATCTGCACGCCGCCGATGGTCGTGCCCGCGAACTTGGAGAAGGTGGGGGCGAAATAGGCCTCCCTGAAGTGCACGCCCGGCAGCCCCAGGCCACCGACCGCCCCGGCCCACCGGCCGTCCAGGCCCTCCGCGCCGAGCAGTTCGAACGGCCGTGTGGTGCCCCGTCCCTCCGACAGGTTCGTCCCCTCGAAGAGACAGGTACCGGAGTACACCAGAGCGGTGTCGGCCGTCGGCATGTTCGGACTCGGCGGCACCCAGGGGAGGCCGGAGGCGTCGTAGAAGTCCGCCCGTTTCCAGCCCGACATCTGGACGGTGTCCAGCGCCACCGGCTTCGTCAGGAACTCGGCGTTGAACAGCCGCGCCAGCTCCGCCACCGTCATCCCGTGGGCCTGCGCGATCGGCTGCCGGCCGACGAAGCTCGCGAACTCCTTGTGCAGCACCGGCCCCAGGGCGGCCCGTCCGGTCACCGGGTTCGGCCGGTCCAGCACCACGAAGCGCTTGCCCGCCAGCCGGGCCGCCTCCATGCAGTCGTACAGCGTCCAGATGTACGTGTAGAAGCGCGCGCCCGCGTCCTGGATGTCGAAGACCACGGTGTCCACGCCGGAGGCGGTGAAGACGTCGGCGAGCGGCTGCCCGCTCTTGAGATAGGTGTCGTAGACGGGCAGTCCGGTCGCCGGGTCGTCGTAGCGGCCCTCCGAGCCGCCCGCCTGCGCGGTGCCGCGGAAGCCGTGCTCCGGGCCGAAGACGGCGACCAGGTTCACCCGGGCGTCGGCGTGCATGACGTCGACGATGTGGCGCACGTCCGCGGTGACGCCGGTGGGGTTCGTCACGATCCCGACCCTGCGGCCGTGCAGGAGCGCGTAGCCGTCGCCCCGGAGGCGCTCGAAGCCGGTGCGGACGGGGTGGCCGGTGGACGCCGCGGTCATGGCGGTGGGGACCGCCGTCCCGGTCATGGCGGCGGGGACCGCCGTCAGGCCGGCCGCCGCGGTGGCCGTGAGAAGGGCTCGTCGGGAGAGGCGCATGGGGGACCTCCGTGATCGCGGAAGGGGCACCGGCACGCTATGCGCAACCGCCCGACGTGCGGAACCCGCCGGTGCCCGTCACCTGGCCGGACCCGCGCGGCTCATCCGCACCATGTCACACTCCCAGGCACCCCGCACGGGACCGACGCCCCTTCCCTTGCAACATACCGACTGGTTAGTCTGGCGTCGCAGCAGAGCCGACCGTGTGCGGGGCCCACTGCTCGCAGAGCCGATTGGCGTCGCGTCGAAGGAGACCGATGGTGGAAGCCGTGCAGGATGCGGGAGTGGTCGTCACCGGTGCGGGAGGCGGCATCGGAGCCGCGCTGGCCCGCCGCTTCGCCGCCGAGGGAGCCAGAGTCGTCGTCAACGACCTCGACGCCGACAAGGCCCGTGCCGTGGCCGACGAGATCGGCGGCACCGCGGTCCCCGGCGACGCGTCCACGATCGTGACCGAGGCCCGGGACGCCCTCGGCGGCACGATCGACGTCTACTGCGCCAACGCGGGCGTCGCCTCGGGCGGCACCGAGGCGGCCGGCGAGCAGGTCTGGGAGCTCGCCTGGGACGTCAACGTGATGGCCCACGTCCGCGCCGCCCACGAGCTGCTCCCGGCCTGGCTGGAGCGCGGCAGTGGCCGGTTCGTCTCCACCGTCTCCGCCGCCGGACTGCTCACGATGATCGGCGCCGCGCCCTACAGCGTCACCAAGCACGGCGCGTACGCCTTCGCCGAGTGGCTGTCGCTGACCTACCGCCACCGGGGCCTGAAGGTGCACGCGATCTGCCCGCAGGGGGTGCGCACCGACATGCTCGACGCCACCGGCAGCGCGGGCGACCTGGTGCTCCAGCCGACCGCCATCGAGCCGGAGGACGTCGCGAACGCCCTCTTCGCGGGGATCGAGGAGGACCGCTTCCTGATCCTGCCGCACACCGAGGTGGCCGGCTACTACCAGGTGCGGGCGGCGGAACCGGACCGCTGGCTGACGAACATGAACCACATCCAGCAGAAGTGGGAGGCGGGCCGGTGACCACCTATGCGGACCGCCCCTGGGTGGGCCTCCTCAGCGACGCGCAGAACGCGCCCGTGAATCCCGCCGACTCCCTGGTGCACGCTCTGCGCGCGGCCGTGCGGGACGTTCCGGACCGCACCGCGCTCGCCTACTTCGACGGCCGGCTGAGCTACCGCGAGGTGGACGAGCTGAGCGACTCGGTCGCCGGGCACCTCGCCGCCCGCGGTCTGGAGCGCGGCGACCGGGTCGCGATCCTGCTGCAGAACTCCCCGCACTTCGTGCTCGCGCTGCTCGGGGCCTGGAAGGCCGGCGCGACCGTCGTGCCGGTCAACCCCATGTACAAGTCGGGCGAGGTACGCCACGTCCTGCACGACGCGGACGTACGCGCCCTGGTCTGCTCCGACCGGGCGTGGGAGTCGTATCTGCGCGAGACGGCGGCCGACTCGACCGTGAGCATCGTCCTCACCGGCTGCGAACTGGACTTCCAGACCCGCGACGACACGCGGGTGCTGACCTTCGGGCGGCTTCCGCGGGCCGCCGACGCCGACGACCTCGGGACGGTCGCCGCGCAGGGGCACAAGGCCCCCGAGGGCCGCGACGCGGGCCCCTCGGACATCGCGCTGATCAGCTACACCTCCGGTACCAGCGGGACACCCAAGGGCGCCACCAACACGCACGGCAACATCATGTACAACGCCGAGCGGCAGCGGACCGGTCTCGCCCTGCCCGAGGCGCCGGTGTACTTCGCGATGGCGCCCCTGTTCCACATCACCGGCATGGTCTGCCAGCTCGCCGCCTGCCTCAACAGCGAGGGCACACTGGTCCTCGCCTACCGCTTCGAGGCGGGGGTCGTGCTCGACGCGTTCGCCGAGCACCGGCCGCTCTACACCGTCGGCCCCTCGACCGCCTTCATGGCCCTGGCCGCCCATCCGTCCGTCACGCCGGACCACTTCTCGTCCTTCGTGAACATCTCCTCCGGCGGCGCGCCCCTGCCGCCGGCCCTGGTGGAGAAGTTCCGCGCCGGATTCGGGCCCTACATCCGCAACGGCTACGGGCTCACCGAGTGCACCGCGCCGTGCGCCTCCGTACCGCCGGGCCGGGAAGCCCCCGTCGACCCGGTCTCGGGCACGCTGGCCGTCGGTCTGCCGGGCCCGGACAGCGTCGTACGCATCGTCGACGAGCAGGGCCGGGAGGTCCCGTTCGGGGAACAGGGCGAGATCCTCGTCAGGGGACCGCAGGTCGTGCCCGGATACTGGCGGCGCCCCGAGGCGACCGCCGAGACCTTCCCGGACGGGGAGCTGCGCACCGGCGACATCGGATTCATGGACCCGCAGGGCTGGCTCTACGTCGTCGACCGCAAGAAGGACATGATCAACGCGTCCGGCTTCAAGGTGTGGCCCCGCGAGGTCGAGGACGTCCTCTACACCCACCCGGCGGTCCGCGAGGCGGCCGTCGTCGGCATCCCCGACGGCTACCGCGGCGAGACCGTGAAGGCCTACATCAGCCTGCGGCCGGGCGCCGAGGAGGACCCCGACGCGCTCGCCGCGTACTGCAAGGAGAGACTGGCCGCCTACAAGTATCCGAGGTACGTGGAGATCCTGCCCGACCTGCCGAAGACGGCGAGTGGGAAGATCCTCCGTCGGGAACTGCGTACGCGCTCGCAGGGCCCGGAGTAGACGACAATCCCGGTGGACGGCGCTCCTCACCGAGCAGCGCCGTCCGCCGAACGGCGCTCTCATCGAACCACGCACGGAAGGCAGGTGGCGGCAGTGCCCAGAACGACGGACGGCGACGGTACGCCCGTCCCGCAGCGACTCCTGGCCGCCGCCACCCGGCTCTTCGCCGAGCAGGGCTACGACCGGACCTCCGTGCAGGAGATCGTCGAGGCGGCAGGCGTCACCAAGGGGGCGCTGTACCACTACTTCGGCTCGAAGGACGACCTCCTGCACGAGGTGTACGCACGCGTGCTGCGCATCCAGCAGGAGCGGCTGGACGCGTTCGCGGACTCCGACGCGCCGGTGGAGGAGCGTGTCCGGGGCGCGGCGGCCGACGTGGTCGTCACCACCATCGACAACCTCGACGACGCCTCGATCTTCTTCCGGTCGATGCATCACCTCGGCCCGGAGAAGCTCAAGCAGGTACGGTCCGAGCGGCGCCGCTACCACGAGCGGTTCCGCGCGCTGATCGAGGAGGGCCAGAAGAAGGGCGTCTTCTCCACGGCCACCCCGGCGGACCTGGTCGTCGACTACCACTTCGGCTCCGTGCACCATCTGTCGACGTGGTACAGCCCCGACGGCCCGCTCACGCCCCAGGAGGTCGCCGACCACCTGGCGGACCTGCTGCTGCGCGCACTGCGCCCGTAGTCCCCGTCCCGGAGCCCGCCCTTTCTGAATCCCTGACCCCTGGCTCCGCCCCCGGGTACGGATGGGAAGGGTGGGGGCGGCGGGGGCGAGGACCCCCACCGCCCCGGCCTCACACGTACTTCTTGATCTCCCGCCGCGCCAGCGACCGCTGGTGCACCTCGTCCGGGCCGTCGGCGAGCATCAGCGTCCGCGCACTCGCCCACAACTCGGCGAGCGGGAAGTCCTGACTCACACCCCCCGCACCGTGCAGCTGCACCGCCTTGTCGAGGACGTCGACGACCGTGCGCGGGGTGGCGATCTTGATGGCCTGGATCTCGGTGTGGGCACCCTTGTTGCCGACCGTGTCCATCATCCACGCGGTCTTCAGCACCAGCAGCCGCAGCTGCTCGACGGCGACCCGCGCGTCGGCGATCCAGTTCTGGACCACGCCCTGCTGGGCCAGCGGCTTGCCGAACGCCGTGCGGGACACCGCCCGCCTGCACATCAGCTCGATCGCCCGCTCGGCCATGCCGATCAGCCGCATGCAGTGGTGGATGCGGCCGGGTCCGAGCCGCGCCTGGGCGATCGCGAAGCCGCCCCCCTCCTCGCCGACCAGGTTGGTCACGGGCACCCGCGCCCCGTGGAAGACGACCTCCGCGTGCCCGCCGTGGGAGTGGTCCTCGTAGCCGTACACCTGCATGGCGCGCCGGACTTCGACTCCCGGCGTGTCGCGCGGGACCAGCACCATGGACTGCTGGCGGCGGATGTCCGGCCCGTCCGGATCCGTCTTGCCCATCACGATGAAGATCCGGCAGTCCGGGTTCATCGCCCCGGAGATGTACCACTTGCGGCCGGTGACGACGTACTCGTCGCCGTCCCGCTCGATGCGCGTGGTGATGTTGGTGGCGTCGGAGGAGGCCACCTCCGGTTCGGTCATCGCGAACGCCGAGCGGATCTCACCGGCGAGCAGCGGCTCCAGCCACTGCTTCTTCTGCCGCTCGTCGCCGAACTGCGCGAGCACCTCCATGTTGCCGGTGTCCGGCGCCGCGCAGTTCAGCGCGGTCGGCGCCAGGTGCGGGCTGCGGCCGGTGATCTCGGCGAGCGGCGCGTACTGGAGGTTGGTGAGCCCGGCGCCGTGCTCGGCGTCGGGCAGGAAGAGATTCCACAGGCCCTGCCTGCGTGCCTCGGCCTTCAACTCCCCGACCACGGCGGGCGTGTCCCACGGCGAGGCCAGCAGGGCGCGCTGCTCCTCCGCCACCGTCTCCGCCGGATACACGTACTCGTCCATGAAGGCGAGCAGCCTGTCCCGCAGTTCCCCGGTGCGCGCGTCGAATGCGAAGTCCATCGCGGATCAGCCTTCCTGAAGAGTGGTCAGGCCGTGCTCGATGAAGAACGGCACGAGGTCACCGATGCGGTCGAAGCCCGCGCCGACCGTCTGACCGAGCGTGTAGCGGTAGTGGATGCCCTCCAGGATCACGGCGAGCTTGAACCAGGCGAACGCCGTGTACCAGGCGACGTCGGACGCGTCGCGCCCCGAGCGCGCGGCGTACCGTTCGACGATCTCCGCCGGGTCCGGGTGTCCGGCGGCCGAAGCGGTCGTGCTGATGGGGGAGTCGGGCAGTTCCAGGGGCGCGCTGTACATCACCAGCAGGCCCAGGTCGGTCAGCGGATCGCCGAGCGTGGACATCTCCCAGTCCAGGATCGCCCTGATCCGGTCGTCGTCGCCGATCAGCACGTTGTCGAGCCGGTAGTCGCCGTGCACGACGGTGGGCGCAGGGGAGTGCGGCAGCGCGCGGCCCAGGGCCGCGTGCAGCTCGTCGATCCCGGCGAGCTCACGGTTTCTGGAGGCGTCCAACTGCTTTCCCCAGCGCCGCAGTTGCCGGTCCAGGAAGCCTTCGGGGCGGCCGAAGTCGGCGAGGCCCACCTCGGCGGGGTCCACGGCGTGCAGTTCGACGAGCGTGTCGACCAGTCCGAGCACCGCGTCCCGGGTACGCCGCGGGCCGAGCGGCGCGAGCTGCTCGGCGGTGCGGTACGGCGTGCCGTCCACGAACTCCATGACGTAGAACGGCGCGCCCAGCACCTCCACGTCCTCGCACAGCAGCACCGGGCGCGGCACCGGGACGGCCGTCGGGTGCAGTGCGCTGATCACCCGGTGTTCGCGCTTCATGTCGTGCGCGGTGGCCAGTACATGGCCGAGCGGAGGCCGCCGTACGACCCATCGCGTGGTGCCGTCCGTGACCGCGTAGGTGAGGTTCGACCGTCCGCCCTCGATCAGCCGGCCGGTCAGCGGGCCGTGCGTCAGACCGGGCAGCTCGCCGTCGAGCAGGCCGCGCAGCCGGTCGAGATCGAGACCTGGCGGGTGGTCGGGACTCATCATTTCTCCTACACGCGAGGGAGCCGGACGTGACCATGATGCCGACCAGTCGGTATGTCGTCCAGGGTGTACGCCAAACGTGATCGGCGTCTCCTCCGGGGGGCGGGGGAGACGCCGGGAGGGCGTCGAGGAGGGACGCCGGAGAGGGGCTCGGGCGAACCGGGACAGCCTTAGTGGTCGTCCCAGTGGCCGTCGTGCTCGGCGTGCCGGTGTCCGTCGTGCAGATAGTCGAGGTGGCCGCCGTGTTCGACCGCGGGGTGCCCGCAGCCCTCTCCGTGCTGGTGACCCCCGTGGTCGTCGTGCGTCATGTGGCCGCTCGGCTCGCACTCGTCCCAGTGTCCGGAGTGCTCGCGGTGAAGGTGTCCGTCGTGCGCGTAGTCGACGTGGTCCCCGTGCGGCACCGCGGTGTGCCCGCAGGCCGGACCGTGGGTGTGCTGGTGGGCCGTGTGCTCCGGATGGAGGGTGGTCATGGTGCTCACCTTCGTGCGTGGTGGGGATTCGTGCGTGACGGGAATTCGTGCGTGGTGGGGATTCGTGCGTGACGGGAATTCGTGCGTGGTGGGGATTCGTGCCCGGCGGGAAGCGACGGCTCAGGCTAGCGCCACAAAGCATTACATTTCCGCCAATTCGCCATCGGTCGGGCATGTGTGCCGTCCGGGGGCGGTGCGGAAGACCCGGGCGTGCGGAAGACCGGGCATACGGAAGGCCAGGCGTAGGGAGGACCGTGCGTACGGGTGGCGAGGACCGGGGCCGTGCCCGGCGCCCGGGTTCTCAGAAGACCAGTGCCGCCGCGCAGACCGCGAGCGCGACCGTGCACAGGGTCGCGGCCGCGGCCTGCCGCGGTGCGAGAGTGGGCGGCCCGGCGGGGCCGGACGCGGCCAGCGCCCGGATGCGGCGGTTCGCGATCGCCAGGAATCCCAGCCACAGCGCGCCGCACAGGACACCGGCCACGACACCGGTCGCCGAAGGTCCGCCGTGCAGTGCCGCCTTCGCCGCCAGCACCGCGGCGACGGTGCTCGACAGGGTCGTGCGCCGCCACGCGAGCCGGGTGCGCTCCGGCTGCAGTCCCGGATCCCGCTCCGGGACGGGCGCGGTCATCCTTCCCAGCCGACGAGGACGACGACGACCATCGCGACCGCGACCACCGCGACCGCGATGCCCAGCAGTGCCGGGAAGCGCGACACGGGGAGGTCGTCCCCCCGCCGCATCGCCCGCTCGCAGCGCACCCAGTGGTTGACCGCCCGCAGCGAGCAGAGCACGCCCGACGCCAGCAGGGCCAGCGCGAGACCGACCCGCCAGGCCCATCGCAGGTCGGGCAGGAACTGGTCGACGGCGAAGCCTCCCCCGATCAGCGCCAGCGCGGTGCGCAGCCAGGCCAGGAAGGTGCGCTCGTTGGCCAGCGAGAACCGGTAGTCGGGAGTGCGACCTTCCTGCCGGACCTCCTCGGGCGCGAACCACAGCCGGACGTTCCGCACGAATTCGATCACGTGCGGGACCCTACTCGGCCGTGCCGCGGCGCAGGCCGCCACCGTCTGGCGGCGCGAGGAGTCAGCCCGCCGCCCGGTGTTCCCGCAGGCGCTCGTACGCCGCCAGCCCGTCCGGCACCCACGTCCACTCCGTCAGGCGCCGCTCCACCTCTTCCTCGGTGAGGAAGGTGTGCCAGGCGACCTCTTCCACCTGCGGGTCCACCGGGAGGTCGCAGCGGACCTCGTAGACGGCGGACCACCAGGTCCGCCCCGCGCCGTCGTCGTAGAGGAACTTGAAGAGCGGGACGGGGCCGGGGAGCCCGGAGACGCCCAGTTCCTCCTCGGCCTCGCGCAGGGCGGCGGAGTCGTACGACTCGCCCGCGCCCACCACCCCGCCGACGAACATGTCGTACAGGGAGGGGAAGACGAGCTTGGTGGCGGTGCGGCGGTGGACGAAGAGCCGGCCGTCCGCGTCCCGGGCCTGGACGAACACGCACCGGTGGCGGAGTCCGCGCGCGTACGCCTCCGCGCGCGGGGACTGCCCGACGACCACGTCGTTCTCGTCCACGATGTCGAGGATCTCGTCAGCGGCACTCATACGTCCATCCAACCAGCCCGGTGCGACGGGTCCCGGCCAACCAGCTCCGCGCGACCGGCTCCATCCGCCCGGTCTCATCCGGCCGCCCCGTCCGCCGGGCCCCGTCGAGCCGGTCGCGTTCGCCCGGCTCCATCCGCCCGAGCTCCATCGAACCGGCCCCGTTCGACCGGCCGCGTCCAACCGGCTGTTCGGCCGGCCTCCGCCAGTCAACCCATCCGTCCGACAGCTCCCGTCCGACAGCTCCCGTCCAACAGCTCCGGTCCAACAGCTCCGGTCCAACAGCTCCGATCCAACGGCCCCGTCCCACCGCCCCCGGTCGGCCGCACCGTTAGGGCCGTCTCCCGCGGGGCCCCGGGGCGTTCGCGCCCCCGGTCCCTCCGTCATGCTCCGATTCCGGGCGGCCACGCGATGCCGAGGGGCCGGGGCGTGCCGCTCCGTCGGCGGGGGTGTTTCCGGGGTGACGCGTGCCGTTCGGCCGATCGGGTGACCGTGCCGCGCGTGGGCGGTGCCGCTCACCGGGCCGACCGCACGGTCCGCCGGGCCGCACGGTCCGCCGGGCACACGGTTCACCCGGCCGCGCGGTCCACCGGGCCGCGGGGACCGTCGTACCCGCCCGGCCGGAGCGGGGCCCCGCTCCGGCCCTCTCAGCGTCGCTGGAGATCCCGCGCGGGCCGCGTCCTCTTCGTGCCGGCCGGCATCGCGGGGTGCATCCCGAGCAGCACGATGCCCGTCACGATCGCCGCGAGGCCGGCCGCCTCCCAGGTGAGTGCGCCCACGTCGGTCCGCAGCCGGTCCCCGAGGAACCCCACCCCGCAGAGGATCCCGGCGAGCGGCTGGGCGGCGGTGAGCGCGGGCAGCGACATCCGCAGCTCCGCCGTCTCGAAGGCGCTCTGCACGAGCACCAGCCCCGACACGCCGAGGACCAGCACCCCGTAGGGCTGCCAGCTGATGAGCAGTTCGCCCCAGCCGCCCTCGCCGAACCGCTGCCCGCTCACCCGGGTGAGCGCGTCCTGCACCCCGTACAGCACCCCCGCGGCCAGGGCGAGCAGCACCGGAGCGGCACCGAGCCGGGAACGTCTGGCGTACGTGGTGAGGAGCAGTGCGAGCCCGATCATGGCGCCGATGATCAGCCAGTGCCGCAGGGGATCGGACACCGCGTCACCGCCCTTGGGCCGGCCCGCCAGGATGAACGCGGTCACTCCGCCCGCGAGCAGGGCGAGCCCGGACCAGCCCTGGCGGCCCAGCGACTTCTTCGTCTGGTGGCGGGAGAGGCCGAGCGCGAACAGCAGGTTGGTCGCGAGGAGCGGTTCCACCTGGGAGACCTCGCCCTTGCCGAGGGCGATCGCGCCGAGGACCATGCCGCACACCATGAGTGCGATGCCGCCGAGCCAGCGCGGCACCCGGATGAGGTCGAGCAGCAGACGGGGGGAGAGGAAGTCGTTGAGCGGGGCGTGCGACGCGGCGTTCTGCTGGAGCACGAAGCCGAAACCCAGACAACAGGCGGCGCTCACCGAGAGAATCAGAACGAGAAGCGACACGCTGGGTACCTCGATGCATCCGGGGTCGGATCGGGTCACGGGTGCGTATCCCGCCGACTGTAGTGCCACCCGCCGGGCGCCGCCCATGGAGTGTCCGCAACAGGATGGTTGACTCGGTCACTCCTCTTGCCGAAGGATCTGACCGATCAGTAACAACGGCGGGCCGGTCAACGGCTGTCCCGATCGGTCCCCGCCGATGTCCTGAACGCCACTTTCCTATCAACCAGCCGTGACGACGGTCACCTGTGACGACGGCGACCTGTGACGAAGCCGACATGCGCCGTCGTCATGCGCCGTTGTCATGCCGAGAGGACGGGCCCATGGCCTACGACGCAGATGTGATCGTGATCGGAGCGGGTCTCGCGGGGCTCGCCGCGACCGCGGAGCTCGTCGACGCGGGCCGCAAGGTGATCCTGCTCGACCAGGAGCCGGAGCAGTCGATCGGCGGCCAGGCGCACTGGTCCTTCGGCGGTCTCTTCTTCGTGAACTCGCCCGAGCAGCGCCGGATGCGCATCAGGGACAGTCATGAGCTCGCCCTCCAGGACTGGATGGGCACGGCGGGCTTCGACCGCGTCGAGGACCACTGGCCGCGCCGCTGGGCCGAGGCGTATGTGGACTTCGCGGCCGGTGAGAAGCGGCCCTGGCTGCACCGGCAGGGCGTGCGCTTCTTCCCGGTGGTGGGCTGGGCGGAGCGCGGCGGCTACGACGCCAACGGCCACGGGAACTCCGTACCCCGCTTCCACATCACGTGGGGGACCGGGCCCGGACTGGTCGCCCCCTTCGAACGGCGGGTGCGGGCCGGCGTCGAGCGCGGTCTCGTCGAGCTCAGGTTCCGCCACCGGGTCACCGGCCTGTCCCGCAGCGCGGGCGCCGTCGACACGGTCACCGGCGAGATCCTGGAACCGTCCGCGATCGAACGCGGCGAGCCCAGCGGGCGGACGGTGACCGGGGCGTTCGAACTGAAGGCGCAGGCGGTGATCGTCACCTCGGGCGGTATCGGCGGCGACCACGACCTGGTGCGCGCCAACTGGCCCGAGCGGCTGGGTACTCCGCCCGAGCGGATGATCTCCGGAGTGCCGGCGCACGTCGACGGCAGGATGCTCGGGATCGCCGAGGAGACCGGCGCGCACCTGATCAACCGCGACCGCATGTGGCACTACACCGAGGGGATCCAGAACTGGAACCCCATCTGGGAGAACCACGGCATCCGCATCCTGCCCGGCCCGTCCTCGCTCTGGCTGGACGCGCGTGGCAACCGGCTGCCGGTGCCGCTCTTCCCCGGCTTCGACACGCTCGGCACGCTCGAACACATCATGAGGACCGGGTACGACTACACGTGGTTCGTGCTCGATCAGAAGATCATCGGCAAGGAGTTCGCGCTCTCGGGCTCGGAACAGAATCCCGACCTGACCGGGAAGTCGGTCAAGGGTGTCTTCGGGCGGGCGCGCGCCGACGTGCCCGGCCCGGTCAAGGCGTTCATGGACAACGGCGCCGACTTCGTGGTCGAGAAGGATCTGGGCGCGCTCGTGCGCGGCATGAACGCGCTCACCAAGGAGCCGCTGATCGACGAGGCCGCGCTGCGCCGCGAGATCGTCGCGCGCGACCGGGAGGTCGCCAACCCGTTCACCAAGGACCTCCAGGTGACGGCCATCCGCGGGGCCCGCAACTACCTCGGCGACAAACTGATCCGCACCGCCGCGCCGCACCGCATCCTGGACCCGAAGGCGGGTCCGCTCATCGCCGTACGCCTCCACATCCTCACCCGCAAGTCGCTGGGCGGCCTGGAGACGGACCTCTCGTCGCGGGTCCTGACCGAGGGCGGCGATCCGCTGGAAGGCGTGTACGCGGCGGGGGAGGTCGCCGGCTTCGGCGGCGGCGGAGTGCACGGCTACCGCTCCCTCGAAGGCACGTTCCTGGGCGGCTGCCTCTTCTCCGGCCGGACGGCGGGCCGCGCGGCCGCCGAGGCGGTGGGCTGACCCCCCTGGGCGGTCGCCCCGACGTGCGGACGCGAGAGAGGCGCCCGCACGTCCCGCCGTCATGCGCGCCTCCGCCTTCGTGAGCGTCCTGGTGTCATGCGCGCCTCCGCCTTCGTGAGCGTCCCCGCCCTGATACGCGCGCCTCGGCCCCGTCGGTCATCAACTCATGGTCACAACCGAGGAGTTGACACGTGTAGGACATCGGTCGGGCCTTGACGTGAACCCTCAGCCAAGGGTTTGCTGTCCGCGATCGCCACCTGACCAGCCGCGTCTGTGAGGAACCCTCGCGGTGTCGCCACCCCCGCCCCCTCCTCCGCTCGGCCGCGGCCGCAGAGGTTCGGCCCATGCCTTCGACGCCGCACTCGACGACGCCGAACTCGTCGTCGCGCGCTCAGCGCTGGCGCAGGGCCGCTGGACCGCGGTCCGCTCGCTGCTCGCCCTGACCGCAGACGACTGGGACCGCCGCGGCCACCGCGTCACCGCCCTCGCGCAGGAGAGCGGCACCCTCGCCTGGGCGCGCGACTGGCAACTCGCCGAGCCCGAGTCCGCCGACGCCTCCGTGCTTCTCGCCTGGGCCACCGTCCAGCGCGCCCTGCACGGCAAGGACCGTCCCGAACGGGCCCGCGAGACCTGTCACGCCGCCGCCGCGCTCGCCCCCGCCGACCCCACGCCCTGGCTCGGCCTGCTGGCCCTGGAGCGCACGCTCGGCGACGAGGCCGACGTGGTCCGGCTCTTCGACGAGGTGCGCCACCGCCACCCGGAGCACCACCAGGCCCACCACCTGATGGTCGCCCGCCTCGCCGAGCGCCGCGCCCAGGCCGGACAGGACCCGCTCCACGAGGTCTACGACTTCGCCAACTGGGCGGCCGAACAGGCCCCCGCCGACTCGCCGCTCGCGATCCTGCCCGTCGTCGCGCACGCCGAGCGCTACCGCGTGCTCGCCGGCGCGGGCAGTGAACCCGCCGATCCGACCGCCTCCGGGCACTGGGTCGGACGCCGGGCCCGCCAGGTGATGAAGGCGGCCTTCGACTGGTGGCTGGAGTGGGAGCACGACGACCACCCCCGCCGTCTCGTCGACCTCAACTTCCTCGCCCACGCGAAGTCCTGCGAGGGCCGGGGCGCCGAGGCCGCGGCCCTCTTCCACCGCATCGGTCCGCACGCCACCCCGGTGCCGTGGTCGTACCCGGACCGCGACCCGTACAAAGCCTTCCGTGCCGCCCGCGACAGCGCGCTCGGCACGGCGTGAACGACCGCTCCCAAGAACCGGACCACCGGACATCCGAAAGGACGACCCCGCGATGACGACGGGCAGTTCGAGCACATCGAGCAGTGCGAACACGGGAAGACCCGCCGCGGCCGACGGCGGCATCAGCACCTTCAAGGGGCAGGACCGTGCCCTCAAGGCCAACCGGCTGGGCACCGGAGGCCTGCTCCTGTCCGTCCTCGCCGCCACCGCCCCCCTCATGGTGGTCGCGGGTGTCATGCCCACCACATTCGCGGTGATGGGTATCGTCGGACAGCCCCTGCTCTTCGTCATCCTCGGTGTGGTGCTGGTGCTCTTCAGCGTCGGATACGCCGAGATGAGCCGCCACGTCCACAACGCGGGCGCCTTCTACGCCTACGTCGCCCGCGGTCTCGGCGGCACCGCGGGCGCGGGCGCCGCCGCGGTCGCGCTGCTCGCCTACAGCACGCTCCAGGTCGGCATCTACGGCATCTTCGGCTTCGAGGTGTCCGGGCTGTTCTCCACCTACCTCGACGTCGACATGGCCTGGTGGATACCGGCCCTGGCGGCCGTCCTGGTCGTCGGCGCGCTCGCCTGGCTGAAGGTCGACGTCAACGCGCGGGTGCTCGGCGTCCTGCTGGTCGTCGAGGTGGCGCTCGTCGTCATCTTCGACATCGCGGCCGTCGCCGATCCCGCCAAGCAAGGGCTCTCGCTGCACGCCTTCAACCCCGACACGCTCACCGGGGCCGGGGTCGGCACCGCGCTGTGCTTCTGCATCGCCGCCTTCACCGGCTTCGAACAGGCACCGGTGTACGCGGAGGAGACGAGCCGCCCGCACATCCTCGTACCCCGGGTGATGTTCCTGGCGATCGGCTTCGTCGCCGTCTTCTTCGCGATCAGCTCCTGGGCGCTGACCGTCGCCACGGGTCCCTCCGGCATCGTCGACGCCTCCCGCAAGCAGAGCGCCGGACTGCTGTTCTTCCTCACCGAGTCCCGGCTCGGAGGCACCTTCACGGACGTCCTGCACGTGCTCTTCGTGACCGGTATGTTCGCGGCACTGCTCAGCTTCCACAACGTCGTCGCGCGGTACGCCTTCGCCATGGGCCGCGAGGGGCTGCTGCCCGCCGCCTTCGGCCGGACCACCGGAGCCAGCGGCGCCCCCGGCACCGGATCGCTCCTGCAGACCGCCGTCTCCGTGATCGTCCTGGTCGCGTTCGCCGTGACCGACGACAAGCCGACCGGCGACCCGACCGCGCCCGTGCTGCACCTGTTCACCTGGGGCGGCAACGTCGGCGCGCTCGGCGTCATCCTGCTGATGGCGGCGGCCTCGCTCTCCGTCATCGTCTTCTTCGTCCGCCGCGGCGCCGCGCGGGCCCAGGCCTGGCGCCTGGTCACGGCGGCCGTCTCGGGCCTGGCCCTGCTCGTCATCGCGGGCTACACGGTCAAGGACTTCGACGTCCTGGTCGGCACCGGCCCGGACTCCACGCTCAGCCGGCTGCTGCCCGCGCTCGTCCTGGCCGCCCTGGTCGTCGGCCTGGTCCAGGGCCTGGTGCTGCGGTCCCGCGCACCCGAGGCACACGCCCGGATCGGGCTCGGCAACGAGGCCTTCCAGCTGGACAAGGCGGCGGATTCCAGGACCGGCTCCGAGGCCGGGGCCAGGACCGACTCCGAGGCCGGGTCCGGGTCCGGGTCCTGAGAAGTCGCCGGAAGGTGCCCGCCGCGGCACCGGAGGCGGGGAGACGCCGCGGGCCGACAGGTCCGCGGCGCCCCCGGAAGCACGGCCGCTGTCTGAGAAACCTGAGAATTCGATGACGGAATTCTGACGGGCACCCGCTGGCGCTGGCCTGAAGGGGGTCGGGAGTGCTCGTATGGGTGTGTGAACCCTGAACATTCCCGGGAGCAGGGACCGGAGCGGCGGCGGGCGCGTACCTCGCAGGCCTCACCGGCACGCTCGCCGGAGCGCCCGGCGGAGCGGGAACCGGAGCGCCCCGACGAGCCCGGCGCGCCCATCGGCCGCCGGCTCCTGCTCGGCACACTCGGACTCGGCGCGCTCGGCGTGCTGGCCGCGCCCCCGCTCCAGCGCGGCCTCGAGTCGCTCTTCGCCGGCGACCCCACGGGGCTGACCGGACTGCTCCCCAACGGCGGCGGCTTCCGCTACTACTCCGTGACCTCCTCCGTCCCGCACAAGGGCCCCGCGGACTACCGCCTCACCATCGACGGCCTGGTCGACCGTCCCCGCAGCTACACCCTGGCCGACCTCAAGGCACTGCCCCAGACGCGGCTCGTGCACGACGTGCAGTGCGTCACGGGCTGGCGGGTGCCCGGCACGCCCTTCGAAGGGGTGCGCCTCTCGCAGATCCTCGACGCGGCCGGCGTCCGCCCCACGGCCCGCGCGATCCGGTTCACCTGCTTCGACGGGGCGTACACCGAGAGCCTCACGCTGCGGCAGGCCCGGCGCCCCGACGTCCTGGTGGCCCACCGGATGCAGGACAAGGCCCTCGGCCACGACCACGGCGGCCCGGTCCGCCTCTACGTCGCCCCCATGTACTTCTACAAGTCCGCCAAGTGGCTCTCCGGCATCACCGTCACCGAGGACGTGCGTCCCGGGTACTGGGAGGACCGGGGCTACGACGTGGACGCATGGGTCGGCCGTTCGAACGGACGCGACGATGCACCCACGAGTTGACGACACCCCCGCCGTCTCGGCGCCCTCCGCGCACGTACGGCGCTTCAGCCGGGCGGAGCGCTGGGTGCACCGGGTGACGGCCGTGCTGATGGGTGTGTGCGTGGCGACGGCGGCGTGCCTGTACCTCCCGTTCTTCGCCGAACTGGTGGGCCGCCGTGAACTCGTCGTCAGGGTCCACGAGTTCGCGGGCCTGCTGCTCCCGGTGCCGGTCCTGGCGGGCCTGGTCTCCCGTGCCTTCCGCGCGGACCTGGGCCGGCTGAACCGCTGGGGCCCGCACGACCGCCGCTGGATGCGCGCGGCCCTGCGGCGTGACCGGTTCTCCTCCCGGCCCGCCGCCAAGTTCAACGCGGGCCAGAAGACCTACGCGGCCTGGATCGCGGGCGCGAGTCTGGTCATGCTCGCCACCGGGCTGCTCATGTGGTTCACGCACCTCACCCCGCTGATGTGGCGGACCTCGGCGACCTTCGTCCACGACTGGCTGGCCCTGACGATCGGCATCGTCCTCGGCGGCCACATCGGGATGGCCCTCGGCGACCCGGAGGCCCGGCGGGGGATGCGCACCGGCACGGTGAGCCGGGACTGGGCGGAGCGCGAACACCCACTGTGGCGACCCGACGACCGGCACTAGCCTCGACGAGCAGTGTCCTCGACCGGCGCCGGCTTCGACGCGGGCCGATCTCGGTTGGCCCTGGCTCCGCGTGCATCCGCCTCGACATACCCCGGCCTCGACGTACGAGGGTTCCGGCGGGTGGTGCCGGCCCCGGCCGGCACCACTGTCCGCGGGACCTACGGGGGCTGCTCCCCGAAGTCCAGCAGCACCTTGCACGAGCGGCCGCGGTCCGCCGCCAGGGCGAACGCCGGCTCGGCCTCCGTCGCCGGCACGACCGTGCTGATCAGCGCGTCGAAGCGGGGTTCGGCGGCGAGCAGGGTCAGCGCCTCGTCGAACTCCGCGCCGAAACGGAACGCGCCGCGCAACTCGATCTCACGACTCACCAGCAGGTTCCCGGCGAACGGACTGTTCCCCGGCGGCAGCATGCCGAGCTGGACCACGACCCCGCCACGCCGTACGAGACGGAGGCAGGTGTCCAGCCCCGCCGCCACCCCGGAGGCCTCGACGGCCACATCGGTCTCCGGCGGCCACCCGGGATCGGCCGGGTCGTCGGCGCGTACGAGGGTGTCGGCCCCGGCCCGGGACGCGTACTCCAGAGCCCGCGGGAGCGGATCGGTGGCGGTCACCCGTGCCGCGCCCGCCGCCCTCGCGGCGGCCACCACGAGGCAGCCGATCGGCCCGGCCCCGGTGACCAGTACATGCCGACCCCGCACCTCGCCGGCCCGGCGTACGGCGTGCAGGGCGACCGACAGCGGTTCGGCGAGCGCGGCCCGCCGCAGGGGGAGCCCCGCGGGCAGCGCCCGCAGTTGCGCGGCGGGCACCGTCAGCAGGGCAGAGAACCCGCCCTGGACGTGCGGCGTACGTGCCGCGCTGCCCAGGTAGCGGGTGTCCCGGCACACGTTCGCCCGCCCGTCGGCGCACTCGGGGCACGTCCCGCACGCCGTGGCGGGGTGCACGGCGACGGCCGTACCCGGTACCGGACCCGAGGCCCCGACGCCGTACGACACCACCGAGCCGACGACCTCGTGGCCCGGCACCATCGGCTCCCGGAGCCGGAAGTCACCGACGCCGCCGTGCCGCCAGTAGTGCAGATCGGACCCGCAGATCCCGCCGTACCGGACGGCGACCAGCGCCTGACCGGGCCCGGCGGACGGCACGGGCAGTTCCTCGACCCGCAGATCGCCCTGACCGTGGATCACACAACCGAGCATCGCCGTGTCCCTCTCGGATTCCCTGGGTCCCGGAGTCCCTCCCGGACCTTTCAGAGCACACTCGTCATGCCGCCGTCGACGTACAGCACCTGCCCGCCGACGAAGTCCGCCGCCGGTGAGGCGAGGAAGAGCACCCCGCCGACCAGGTCCTCGGTACGGCCCCACCGCCCGGCCGGAGTGCGCCGCCGCACCCAGTCGCTGAACTCCTCGTCCTCGACGAGGGGCCGGGTCAGCTCGGTCTCGATGTAACCGGGACCCAGTCCGTTCACCTGTACCCCGTGCGGCCCCCAGTCCGCGCACATGCCCTTGGTGAGCATCTTCAGCGCGCCCTTGGTGGCCGCGTACGGGGCGATGCCGGGACGCGCGACCTCGCTCTGCAGCGAGCAGATGTTGATGATCTTGCCGTGGCCGCGTGCGGTCATCCGGCGCGCGGCCTCCCGGCCGACCAGGAACGCGCTCGTGAGGTTGGTGTCCAGGATCCGGTGCCAGTCCGTGTCCGTGAACTCCAGCAGCGGGGCCCGCAGTTGCATGCCCGCGTTGTTGACCAGGATGTCGAGCGGGCCCACCCGCTGTTCGACGTCCGCGACACCGGCGGCGACCGAGGGGCCGTCGGTGACGTCGAACACCGCCGTGCGCACGTCGCCGGGCAGTCCGGCGGCGGCCAGGGTGAGGCGGTCGGCGTCGCGTCCGTTGAGGACGACCGTGCAGCCCGCTTCCAGGAGCCCGCGGGCGAGCGCGAGCCCGATGCCCCGGCTGGAGCCGGTGACCAGGGCCGTGCGGCCGCTGATGTCGAACAGAGGGTGACCCATCGCCGTACCCCTAGATCACGAGTGACAGCAGGAGGACCAGTCCGCCGGCCACCACGGAGATGATCGTCTCCATGACCGACCAGGTCTTGACCGTCTGGCCGACGCTCAGGCCGAAGTACTCCTTGACCAGCCAGAAACCGGCGTCGTTGACATGGCTGAAGAAGAGCGAGCCCGCGCCGATCGCCAGTACCAGGAGCGAGGTGTGCGCGGTCGACATGTCGGCGGCGAGGGGAGCGACCAGGCCGGCCGCCGAGATGGTGGCGACGGTCGCCGAACCGGTCGCGAGCCGGATGGCCACCGCGATCAGCCAGGCGAGCAGCAGCGCGGGGATCGACCAGTCCTTGGAGATGTCCAGGACCATCTGGCCCACACCGCAGTCGATCAGGGTCTGCTTGAAGCCGCCGCCCGCGCCCACGATCAGCAGGATGCCCGCGATCGGCGCGAGGGACTTCTCCACCGTGGTGGAGAGGCGGTCCTTGGTGAAGCCGGCCGCGCGGCCCAGCGTGAACATGCCCACGATCACGGCCGCCAGCAGGGCGATGAGCGGCGAGCCGACGACGTCGAAGACGCGCTGCACCTTGTGCGCCGGGTCGTCCACGACGATGTCGACCAGCGCCTTGGACAGCATCAGGACGACCGGCAGCAGCATGGTGGCGAGGGTGGCGCCGAAACCGGGGCGCTTGTCCAGTTCCTCGGAGGCGCGGGACGGGATCATGCGGTCGGGAGCCGGTACGTCCACCCAGCGGGCCGCGTACCGGGAGAAGACCGGGCCCGCGATGATCACCGTCGGAATGGCCACCAGAACGCCGAGCGCGAGCGTGACGCCGAGGTTGGCCTTGACCGCGTCGATCGCGACGAGCGGGCCGGGGTGCGGCGGGATCAGGCCGTGCATCACGGACAGGCCGGCCAGCGCCGGGATGCCGATGCGCATCAGGGAGTAGTTGCCGCGCCTGGCGACCATCAGGACGACCGGGATCAGCAGCACGATGCCGACCTCGAAGAACAGCGGCAGCCCGATCACGGAGGCGATCAGCACCATCGCCCACGGCATGGCGCGACCGCCCGCCTTGGCGAGGATCGTGTCGACGATCTGGTCGGCGCCCCCGGAGTCGGCGAGCAGCTTGCCGAGTATCGCGCCCAGGGCGATCAGGACGCCCACACCGGCGACGGTGGAGCCGAGGCCGGTGGTGAAGCTGACGATCACCTTGTCGAGGGGCGCCCCGGCGACCGCGCCGAGCACGAGCGAGCCGATGGTCAGGGCCAGAAAGGCGTGCAGCTTGAACTGGGTGATCAGCAGGACGATGACGGCGATGCCCGCCAGCACGGCGACACCCAGCTGGGCATGGCCCGCGGAGGTGATCGGCTCGACGGCGTCCGCTGCCAGCATCTCGACGCTGAGTCTGGTCACGGTTCTCCCTTTGCTCTGATTGCTCTGAAAAAGTTCGTCGGACGGGTGGGTGGTGCTACCGCGAGGGCCGTTCGAGGGACCGGAGCGCGGCCACGGCCCGTCCGGTGATCTCGTCGGGACCGCCGGCGACGTCCACGCGGACGCCCGCCTCGTCGGATTCCAGCGGCTGGAGGGTGGCGAACTGCGAGTCCAGCAGCGCCGTCGGCATGAAGTGCCCCTGCCGGTGCGACATCCGCTCCTCGATGAGGGCGCGGTCGCCGGTCAGATGCACGAAGACGACCCCGGGTGCGGCGGCCCGCAGCCGGTCGCGGTAGGCGCGCTTGAGCGCCGAACTGCTGACGACCCCGCCGAGTCCGTCGCGCTCGTGCGCCCAGCGGCCGATGGCGTCCAGCCACGGCAGGCGGTCCTCGTCGCTCAGAGGGGTCCCGGCCGTCATCTTGGCGATGTTGGCCTGGGGGTGGAAGTCGTCGCCCTCGGCGTAGGGAACGCCGAGCCGGGCCGCGAGCAGGGGACCGATGGTGGTCTTGCCGGTACCCGCGACGCCCATGACCACGACGACATGGGGGGTGCGCACTTGCTGCATCGGGCTCTCACTGTCTTCGTCGACATCTGATGTCGACGACACTGAAACGCATTAGGTACGACTAATTCAAGTGTCTGTGACATATAAGTCTGACTTTTTGTTCGTGAGCCCGGCCTCGTACCCTGACCCCATGAGCACACCGGGCCGGGGGCTGCACGGACAGGTACTGGACAGCCTCGGACCGGCCATCACGGCGGGCGAGTACCCCCCGGGGAGCGTGCTGCGCACGGACGAGCTGGCCCAGCGCTTCGAGGTGTCACGGTCCGTGATGCGCGAGGCGGTCAGGGTGCTGGAGTCCATGCACCTGGTGGAGTCCCGCCGCCGGGTCGGTGTGACCGTCCGTCCCAAGGCCGAGTGGAACGTCTACGATCCGCAGGTCATCCGGTGGCGGCTGGCCGGCGCCGACCGTCCCCACCAGCTGCGGTCGCTCACGGTGCTGCGCTCCGCCCTCGAACCCGTCGCCGCGGGACTCGCCGCCCGGCACGCCACGGCAGGGCAGTGCGCCGAACTCACCGAGTGCGCCCTCGGCATGGTCGCCACCTCACGCGGCCATCAGCTGGAGGCGTACCTCGTCCACGACGTCGCCTTCCACCGGGTGATCCTCAACGCGTCGGGCAACGAGATGTTCGCGCGTCTCGGCGACGTCGTCGCCGAGGTGCTGGCGGGCCGTACCCACCACGAGATCATGTTCGAGGACCCCGACCCCGCCGCCGTCACCCTGCACGTCCGGGTCGCGGAGGCGGTCCGCGAGGGCGACGCCGTCCGCGCCGAGCAGCTCACCCGCGAGATCACGGTCGGCGCCCTCCAGGAACTCGACATCCTGGCGCCGTGACCGCCCGGCGGCCGTGACCCGCCGGGACTACTCGGCGACGTCGCCGTCCACGTACACCCAGGCGCCGCCGACCCGTTCGAAGCGGCTCCGCTCGTGCAGCGAGCCGCCCCGGTAGGACGCCCGGAACGTCACCGTCCCCGTGGCGTGGAAGGCCGACCCCTGACCCGTACCGAGGATCTCCAGACCCGTCCACCGCGTCCCGGGATCGAACTCCACCCGCGGCGGCCGTGTCCGCGGATGCCAGGTCCGCAGCAGATACCCCTCGTCGCGCTGGACGAAGGCGCTGTACCGCGACCGCATCAACGCCTCGGCGGTCGGCGCGGCGGCCTCTCCACGGTGGAAGCGCCCACAGCACTTCGCGTACGGCTCGGGCAGCCCGCACGGACAGGTACGACTGGTCATGACCGTCATTGTCCCCCAGGCCGCCCGTGCCCCCGCGCCCTTGCCCCCTGCCCCCGTGCCCTTGCGCCCCCGCGCCCCGCCCCCGGACCGGCGGGAGGCCGGGGCCCGGCCCGGTCTAGACCGAGTCGGCGTTCGTCGGCGGGTACGAGGGCCGCGCCGGAAGCGGTGCCGTCAGGACCGGCAGGGGCGGCAGCTTCGCCGTGTGCAGCCACGCCCCGAAGAGGTCGTCCAGCGGCTCCGCCGCGTACCGGGCGACATGCGCGACGAACGCCGCCGAGCTGACGGCGCCACCCCGGTGCAGGGCCGCCCACCCGCGCAGCATGCGGAAGAAGGCCGTGTCGCCCGTCGCGCAGCGCACCGCGTGCAGCGTGAGCCCCCCGCGCTCGTAGAGCCGGTCGTCGAACATCAGCTTGCGACCCGGGTCGCCCAGCACCAGGTCCTGCGGCCGCCCCGACAGCTTCCGGTGCGCCACCGCGGCCAGTTGCTGCGTCGTACGGCCGCCCGAGCGCTCCGACCACAGCCACTCCGCGTACTTCGCGAAGCCCTCGTTCAGCCAGATGTGCCGCCAGTCCGCGATGGAGACGCTGTTGCCGAACCACTGGTGCGCCAGCTCGTGCGCGATCAGCCGCTCCGAACCGCGCGCCCCGTCCACATGGTTCGCGCCGAACAACGACAGTCCCTGCGCCTCCACCGGGACGTCGAGCTCCTCCTCGGTCACCACCACGGCGTACTCGCCGAACGGATACGGCCCGAAGAGCTCCTCGAACAGCTCCATCATCGCGGGCTGCCGCGCGAAGTCGCGGGAGAACTCGGCCAGCAGGTCCGCCGGCAGATGCCCGGTCTGCGGCACACCACCGAGCCCGGGGTCGCCCAGCAGTACCGTCTGGTACTTCCCGATCGACAGCCCGACCAGATAGCTGGAGGTCGGCGCCGCCTGCTCGTACACCCAGGTGGTCGTCGACGCCTTCGTCGTACGGGTCAGCAGCCTGCCACCCGCCACCACCACGTACGCCGAGGGCGTCGTCACCGAGATCTGGTAGGAGGCCTTGTCGGCGGGCCGGTCGTTGCACGGGAACCAGGAGGGCGCCCCCACCGGCTGGCTCGCCACCAGGGCCCCGTCCTCCAGCTCCTCCCAGCCGATCCCGCCCCAGGGGCTGTTCACCGGCTTGGGGTTGCCCGCCCAGTGCACCTCCACGGTGAAGGCCGCCCCGGCCCGGATCGGCTTCGCCGGCCGGACCCGCAGCTTGCCGCCCCGGTGCGTGTAGTGCGGCGCCTTGCCGTCGACCCGGATCCGGCCGATCCGGAAGTCGGCCAGGTTGAGCTGGAACTCCGCGAGCGCGCCGCGGCCCGCTATCGCGTTGAGCCGCGCGGTGCCGGAGAGCCGGTTCGGGCCGGGGCGGTAGTCCAGCGCGAGCTCGTACCGATGCACCCGGAAGCGCGGATCACCGTTGGCCGGGAAGTACGGGTCCGATCCCACTGTCTGCTGAACGGTCACTGCTGCGTCTGCTCCCTGCGCTGTGCTCGTACGACGTGCCGGTGCACCGTCCCCGGACGCCGTACGGGCCGCGCCTAGGAACGCCATGCCTCGATCGGGTTGCCCAGCCAGCGGGTGTCGTCGGGAACGGATTCCGCCGCCATGACGAGCGACGCGGGTCCCAGTGTGCTGCGCGCCCCGACTGTGCTGCCGGGAAGGACGATTCCGCCCGGGCCCAGGGTGGCGCCCTCACGGAGGACCACATTATCCGTCCGCAAGATCCGGTCGTGGAAGAGGTGGGTCTGCAGCACACAGCCGCGGTTGACCGTGGAGGCGTCCCCCAGGGAGACGAGATCCGTCTCGGGCAGCCAGTAACTCTCGATCCAGGCGCCCTTGCCGATCCGGGCGCCGAGGCCGCGCAGCCACGCCGTCATCAACGGCGTACCGGGCACGGAACCGGCCAGCCACGGCACGGCCACCACCTCGACGAACGTGTCCGCCAGCTCGTTGCGCCACACGAACCCGCTCCACAGCGGGTGCTCGCCGGCCCGGTGCCGGCCCACCAGCAGCCACTTCGCGACGATGGAGAGCACCGCGGCGGCACCGCCCGCGGCGAGCAGCACCACTCCGCACAGCGCCCAGGCCCACGCCCCCAGCGCACCGAGCGCGGCGACGGTGAGCACGGCCAGCGCGGCCGAGCAGAACACCGGCACGATCCTGCACAGCTCCACCAGACCGCGGGCCCACAGCAGCCGCGCGGGCGGCTCGTAGGTACGGCTCTGGTCGCCGTCCTGCGTGGCGCGCGGCAGCTTCACCGGCGGCAGGCCCAGGTAGGAGCTGCCCTTCTTGGCCTTCTTCGGGGTCGCGGAGAGCACGCCGACCAGACCGCCGTCCGGCACGCTGCGGCCCGGCGCGGTCATCCCGGAGTTGCCGAGGAACGCGCGGCGCCCGATCTCGGCCCGCCCGATGCGCATCCAGCCGCCGCCGAGCTCGTAGGGCGCGGTCAGGGTGTCGTCCGCGAGGAAGGCGCCCTCGCCGACCGTGGTCAGGCTCGGCAGCGCGAGCACGGTGGAGACCTCGGCACCCCGTCCGATCTTCATCCCGAGCAGCCGCAGCCACACCGGTGTGATCAGTCCGGCGTACAGCGGGAACAGCGTCTCCCGGGACCGGTCCATCAGCTGCGTGACCGTCCAGGACTGCCAGCCGACCCGGCTGTGCGTCGGGTACGTGCCCTCGCGCAGCCCGAGGCTGAGCAGCCGTACGCCGACGAGGATCAGCAGCGCGTACGTGAGCCCGAAGGCGAGCGTGGCCGGCACCAGCGCGACCATGGCGCCCCCCAGGGCCGCGCCGAGACCGGCGTCCGGCGTGACGAACCGGCTCGCCACGAGGAGCGCGGCCAGCCCGCCGAGCAGCGGCAGCGCGGTCAGCGCGAAGCCCGTCGCGCCGTACATCGCGCGCCAGTACGTGCCCCGGCGCGGGCGCTCCTTGGGCCAGGCGCGCTTCGCCTTGCCGAGCTTCACGGCGGGCGCCCCGGCCCAGCGCTGCCCGGTCGGGACCTGTCCGACGACGGCCGAACCGGGCGCGACCTCGGCCCGCTTGCCGACACGCGCCCCCGGGAAGAGGATGCTGCGGGTGCCGACGGCCGCGTGCGCGCCGACCTTCACCGGGCCGATCTCCAGACGGTCACCGTCCAGCCAGTAACCCGACAGGTCCACCTCGGACTCGACGGCCGCACCCCGGCCCAGCTTGAGCAGGCCGGTCACCGGCGGCAGCGAGTGCAGATCCACGTCCGTGCCGATCCTGGCGCCCAGGGCGCGTGCGTACCGCTCCAGCCAGGAACCGGTCAGCGAGGTCGCGCCGCTGAACTCGGCCAGCCGCTCGGCCGTCCACAGCCGCAGGTGCACGCTGCCGCCGCGCGGATGGTGGCCGGGCTTGACGCCGCGCATCAGCAGCCGGGCCCCGCCCGCCGCGATCGCGAGCCGCCCCGGCGGGCTGAACAGGACGAGCGCCCCGGCGCCGACGAGCCACCAGGAGGTGCTCGGCGCCCAGGGGTAGGGACCGAACCAGTGCAGCACGTTGCCGAGCGCGGCCAGCGCCACCGTCCAGCGCAGCCCCAGCAGGGTGAAGAGCGGGACGAGGACGAGCAGCTGGACGACCTTGGCCCGCAGCGGTACGGGCGCGATGACGCGCGTGGCGCCGTCGTCCTGCGCGGACTTCTCCAGGTGCCGGGCCAGCTTGCGCAGCACGGGCTGCTGGTAGATGTCGAGCACGGCGGCGCTGGGGTAGCGGGTGCGCAGCCGGGTGGTGAGCTGGGCGGCGGCGAGACTGCTGCCGCCGATCGCGAAGAAGTCGTCGGAGGCGCCGCGCACGGGGATGCCGAGGACCTCGCTCCACTGCTCGGCGAGCCAGGCCTCGGTGCCGTAGAGCTGTTCCTTCGTCCCGCCGGTCTCCAGGCCCTCCAGCGGCCAGGGCAGCGCGGCGCGGTCGACCTTGCCGGACGTCCGGGTCGGCAGGTCCTCGACGGGGGCGAGCAGCGGTACGAGGGCGGCCGGCAGCGCGGCGCGCAGCTTCTCGACGGCGCTCGCCCGGTCCCAGCCGTCCTGGGTGACGACATAGCCGACGAGGAGCTGGTTGCCGCCGCGGGCGGTGCGGACGGCGGCCGCGGCGCCGGCGACGCCGGGCAGGGCCTGCAGGGCCGCGTCCACCTCGCCCAGTTCGATCCGGCGGCCGCCCAGCTTGATCTGCTCGTCGGCCCGTCCGAGGAAGACCAGTCCCTCGGGTTCGGCCTTGACCAGGTCACCGCTCCGGTAGGCCCGCTGCCAGCCGAGCGACTCCAGCGGCGCGTACTTCTCCGCGTCCTTCGCGGCGTCGAGGTACCGGGCGAGACCGACTCCGCCGATCACCAGCTGGCCGCTGTCACCCATGGCGACCGGTTCGCCGGCCTCGTCGACGACGGCGAGCTCCCAGCCGTTGAGGGGCAGGCCGATACGGATGGGCTCCTCGCCGGTCATGAGGGAGGCGCAGGCGACGACGGTGGCCTCGGTGGGTCCGTAGGTGTTCCACACCTCGCGGCCCTCGGTCACCAGACGCTGGACCAGCTCGGGCGGGCAGGCCTCGCCGCCGAAGATCAGCAGCCGGACCTCGTTGAGGGACTCCGGCTCCCAGAGGGCGGCCAGGGTGGGCACGGTGGAGACGACGGTGATCTCCTGCTCGACCAGCCAGGGCCCCAGATCGGCCCCGCTGCGGACCTGGGAGCGGGGCACCGGCACCAGGCAGGCGCCGTACCGCCAGGCCAGCCACATCTCCTCGCAGGAGGCGTCGAAGGCGACGGAGAGGCCCGCCATGACCCGGTCACCGGGTCCGATCGGGTCCTCGGTGAGGAACAGGTCGGCCTCGGCGTCGACGAAGGCGGCGGCGCCGCGGTGGCTGACGGCCACGCCCTTGGGCCGGCCGGTGGAGCCGGAGGTGAAGATGATCCACGCGTCGTGACCGACGCCGGGCCGCGCCGCGGGGACCTCGCTGACGCCGTTGACGGTCAGCCGGTGCCCGGCCCCCACGACCGCCCGTACCCCGGCCTCGCCGAAGACCAGTTCGGCCCGCTCGTCGGGGTCCTCGGCGTCCACGGGCACATAGGCGGCGCCGGCCGCCAGTACGGCGAGGACGGCGATGTACAGATCGTTGGTGCCGGACGGGACACGGACGCCGACCCGGTCGCCGAGGCCCACCCCGGCGTCGCTCAGCCGCGTGCGCAGGTTCTCGACCTCGACGGACAGGGCGCGGTAGGTGAGGCTGCGGTGCCCGTCGTCGAGGGCGGGCTCGTCGGGGTACGCCCGGACGGAGGCGTCGAGGATGTCGACCAGGGTGCGGGGAGAGGCGGCGGCGGAGGCGGAGAAGCGCGCCGGGTCGCCGAACTCCGCGCGCACCTCCTCGTCGAACAGTGCGACATCGGGGCCTTGCTCGAGGGCTGCCATCAGGTCCTCACGAGTTGTTCCCGGAGCGTCCGGGGCGCTGGTGGGCCCGCAGGTATGCCTGGGGATATTCCGGTCCAGCTCCAAACAAGCGTGGAATTTTAGTACGACGCTAGCCCCGTGCCTGGTCATCAGCCATGCGAAGCGGCTGCGCGAGGCATCGGAATCGATCATTCCGGTGCGGGGGCGACGCTCTGACGTGGGGGTATGTCAGGCTGACGAGATCTGTCCCACATCTGTCCGTGACGCGTCGAACACAACGAGCGAGGGCCGCGACCTCACGGTCGCGGCCCTCGCTCGTCACTGTGTGTCCGAGGGGGGACTTGAACCCCCACGCCCGATAAAGGGCACTAGCACCTCAAGCTAGCGCGTCTGCCATTCCGCCACCCGGACAAGGTGTCTGTCGCGCGGGTTTCCCTCGCGGCGACACAGGAAACATTACCAGGCTTTCGAGGGCCTCCGATCACGCCCCGTCGCCGCGTGAACTGCGCGTGACGGACCGGGTCCGGCCTTGGCCGGGCAGGGGGTGGGGGAGAGGATGAGGGGGACCACCAGCAGTGACAGTGGGAGGAAGCAGCGTGAGCGAGTCGAACACGACCAGGAGCGTCTCCGGCGAGGACGAGGTCGTGGACCTCTGTCGCGAGCTGATCCGGATCGACACCAGCAACTACGGCGACCACTCCGGGCCGGGTGAGCGCAAGGCGGCGGAGTACGTGGCCGAGAAGCTCGCCGAGGTCGGGCTCGAACCGCAGATCTTCGAGTCCCACCAGGGCCGCGCCTCGACGGTGGCCCGCATCGAGGGCGAGGACCCCTCGCGCCCCGCGCTGCTCATCCACGGGCACACGGACGTCGTTCCGGCCAACGCGGCGGACTGGACCCACCACCCGTTCTCCGGCGAGATCGCGGACGGGATGGTCTGGGGCCGCGGCGCGGTCGACATGAAGGACATGGACGCCATGACGCTGGCGGTCGTACGGGACCGGCTGCGCACCGGGCGCAAGCCGCCCCGTGACATCGTCCTCGCCTTCCTGGCCGACGAGGAGGCCGGCGGCACCTGGGGCGCCCGGCACCTGGTCGACAAGCACCCGGACCTCTTCGAGGGCGTCACGGAGGCGATCGGCGAGGTCGGCGGGTTCTCCTTCACGGTCAACGAGAAGCTGCGGCTGTATCTCGTCGAGACCGCGCAGAAGGGCATGCACTGGATGAAGCTGACCGTGGACGGCACCGCGGGGCACGGTTCGATGATCCACCGGGACAACGCCATCACCGAGCTGTCCGAGGCGGTCGGCCGGCTGGGGCGGCACAAGTTCCCGGTCCGGGTGACCAAGACCCTGCGGCACTTCCTCGACGAGCTCGGCGACGCGCTCGGCACCGAGCTCGACCCGGAGAACATGGACGAGACGCTGGCCAGGCTCGGCGGCATCGCCAAGCTCATCGGCGCCTCTCTGCAGAACACCGCCAATCCGACGCAGCTGGGCGCCGGTTACAAGGTCAACGTGATTCCGGGACAGGCGACCGCCCACGTCGACGGGCGTTATCTCCCGGGGTACGAGGACGAGTTCCTCGCCGACCTGGACCGGATCCTCGGCCCGCGGGTCCGGCGCGAGGACGTGCACGCGGACAAGGCCCTGGAGACCACCTTCGACGGGGCGCTGGTCGACGCCATGCAGACCGCGCTGTCCGCCGAGGACCCGATCGCCCGCGCCGTCCCGTACATGCTCTCGGCCGGCACCGACGCGAAGTCCTTCGCCGACCTCGGCATCCGCTGCTTCGGCTTCGCCCCGCTGAAACTGCCGCCGGAGCTGGACTTCGCGGGCATGTTCCACGGGGTCGACGAGCGGGTACCGGTGGACGCGCTGCAGTTCGGTGTGCGCGTGCTCGACCGGTTCATCGAGGCGTCCTGACGTGTTGACGCCCGCAATCGACCGTGCGTACGGAGGCCGCCCGGCACGAGTGAATCCGACCATAAGCTCGTAGCTCCATTACTCCTTCCTCGTTACAGGTGATGCGATCCGAAGCTGGGATCGCATTGCCAACAAGGAGGAATAATGATCAAGAAGGTCGTCGCTGCTGCGGCTGCCACTGGTGGTCTGGTTCTCGCGGGTGCGGGCCTGGCCGTCGCCGACTCGGGTGCTCAGGGTGCCGCCGTGCACTCTCCGGGCGTCGTTTCCGGCAACGTCATTCAGGTGCCTGTTCACATCCCGGTGAACGTTTGCGGCAACACGGTCTCCGTGATCGGGCTGCTGAACCCCGCCTTCGGCAACACCTGCATCAACCACTGACGTTGTGCCCCACCCCTTGGGGTCCGGCTCCGCGAGGGTCCGGCTCCATGAGGGGCTGAGCGGTCGGCCCCGGAGCGCGCGCCATGCGCTCCGGGGCCGACCGGCTTCGCGCACGCGCCGGTAAGGGGTGCGCGCGCTTTCCGGATGGTCCAAGCCGAGGGCTAAGGCAGGGAAAACAGCTATGCGACAGGTCACCCGCAAGGGCCTGATGACCGTGGCGGCCGCGACCGGCGTGATCGCCGCGACCGGGGGCTACGCGCACGCCGACTCGGGTGCGAGCGGCTTCAGTTCCAACTCGCCCGGCGTGCTGTCGGGCAACACGGTGCAGGCGCCGGTGCACGTGCCGGTCAATGTCTGCGGAAACACCGTGAACGTCGTCGGGTTGCTGAACCCGGCGATCGGCAACACGTGCGTCAACCAGGGCGGCGGTGCGTCCTCCGGCGGTCACGGAGGTGGCTACGGGGGCGGTCACGGAGGTGGCAACGGGGGTGGTCGCGGAGGCGGTGCGCACGCCGGCGGGCACGCCGCCGGCTCCCCGGGCGTCGGCTCGGGCAACCACGTCCAGGTACCGATCGACGTGCCGGTCAACGCCTGCGGCAACAGCGTGAACGTGGTCGGTATCGGCAACGGGGCGCTGGGCAACGGGTGCGAGAACGGTTCGGGCGGGCACGGCGGCGGCCACCAGACACCCCCTTCGGGTCACCCGGGGCACCCCGGCCACCCGGGTCAGCCCGGTCACCCGGGTCAGCCCGGTCACCCCGGCCACCCCGGCCACCCGGGTGAGCCTGGTCACCCGGGTCACCCCGGCCAGCCCGGCCACCCGGGTGAGCCTGGTCACCCTTGTCCCCCCGATCACCCCGGGTACCCGGGTGAGCCCGGTCACCCGGGACACCCCGGTCACCCGGGACACCCCGGTCACCCGGGACACCCCGGTCACCCGGGACACCCCGGTCACCCGGGACACCCCGGTCACCCGGGACACCCCGGTCACCCCGGAACTCCGGGCCAGCCCGGAACCCCCGGTACCCCGGGTCAGCCCGGCACTCCGGGTACCCCGGGTCAGCCCGGCACTCCGGGTACCCCGGGTCAGCCCGCGACTCCCGGTACCCCGGGTCAGCCCGGCACGCCGTCCACCGGGTACCCCGCCCACCCGGGGACGCAGTCCGTCTCGCAGCCGCACAGTGCCGCACAGCTCGCCCACACCGGCAGTGAGCTGCCGCTGGGCGCGGTGATCCCGGCGGGCGCGGGCGCGCTCCTGGCGGGCGCGGTGCTGTACCGCCGGGCGCGCGCGAGCGCGTAACCGGCACGACGGGCAGGCCGGGGGACAGGTACGGACACGGCGGCGCGGGCACTCGCGCAGGCGCTGTCGCGACACCACCCGTGTCCCCCGGTGGCGCCGCGAACGGAGGGGGCCCCGCACCAGCGGGGCCCCCTCCGTCTCATCCGCTCCCGCTCACCACGTCGCGCGCACCTGGCGGATGATCCGCCGGCGCAGCCGCACCCTGCGGCTGCCGTCGCGATGCAGGCTGAGGCGGTCCAACTCCCAGTGTCCGTACTCCGCATGGTCCGTCAGCAGGCGTGTGGCGTCCTTGCGGGAAACCCCGCGCGCCACGTACACGTCGACAAATTCGTATTCCGGCATCGCATCTATTGTGCGGGCAGAGGCCGTGTACGGATAGCGTCTGCACTATGTCTGATGCTGTGCAGCCCACCGCTGCCGAGGTACGCGCCGCCGCCGAGGCTGTCAAGACCGCGCTCGACCGCCACCTGGCCGCGGTCGAGCGCAGGTCGGGCGATGACGACCCGGCCGTCTACGAGGCGTTCAACGAGCTGGCCGCCGCGGCCGAGGAGTACGACGAGCTGCTCTACGACCGCTACGACGAGGTCACCCCCTTCGAGATCCCCGCCGGCGACGACACGCTGCCGCCGTACACGGGCCCCGAGGAGCCGAACGCCCTGAGCGTCCTGATCCGCCGGGACTACTCGGTGGCGGAGCCCCAGCGACTGCTGGCGCAGGCCCAGCGGGTGGAGGCGGTGGAGGAGGACGGCGCGACCGCTGCCGCGGGCTTCGACGCGGCGTCCGGCACGGTCCACGGGGCGCTCGGTGTCCTGTTCGGCGAGTTCGAACCGGACGAGATCGCCTCGCGGCACAAGGAGTTCGGCCTGGAGGAGGGCGACTCCACGCTCTGGGTCACGGCCGCGGACGACCCGGCCGACCCCGGCGAGTGGCTGGAGACCCCCTTCGAGGCGATCGACCCGCAGCGCGTCGTCTGCCGTTTCGACGTCAGCGCGGTCTTCGACGACGAGTCGGACGACGAGGACCTGGACGACGACCTCGACGCCGACACCGACTCCGAACTGGACGAGGACGCGGACCTGGAGTCCCTGGACGCCGATCGCTGACCCCGGCGCGAGGAGGTGGCGGCCACCGGAGCCCGGTGGCCGCCACCTTTTTGCCCGCGAGGCCCGCCCGCGAGGCCCCCGAGGGAGGGCTGCGCGCGAGGTGGGCCCGTGAGGCTCAGCCCGCTGTCGGGACCTGTGCTCTGAGCAGAGCCGGCAGACGCGTGGTGCGCGCCTTCTGCGGGACCTCGGCCACCGCCCGCTGGAGCGCCTGCTCCACCCCGTGGACCACGGACAGATGGCGCTCGGCGCGGCCGAAGGCGGTGTAGACCCACGGTCTGGTCAGGGCGGCCGCGGCGTCTCCCGGGAGCACCACGACCGCGGCGGGCCAGCGCAGGCCGACCGCCTGGTGCGCGGTGAGCGCCCACCCGAGACGAACGGAGTGCTCCACCCGCTCCTTCGGTACGACGACGGGGGCGCCCGAGCAGTCCAGGTGCAGCCCGTCGGCGTCGGCCTTGACCACGTGACCCGGCATCGTCCGGCCCGGTGCGGGGGAGTACGCGATCCGGTCACCCGGGTCGAAGCCCCCGAAGCGGCCGGGGCCGGGGTTCAGCCGTTCCTTGAGCGCGGTGTTGAGCGCGCGCGTGCCCACCGCGCCGCCGTGCCCCGGGGTGATCACCTGCGTCTGCTCGGCCGGGATGCCGATCGCGCGCGGTACGGAGTCCGCGACCAGCTGCACGGTGCGGTGCACCGCCTCACCGGCGTCGCGCACCGGCACGATCACGACCTCCTTGCCGGGAGCCTCGACCTGGTTCAGCTCGCCGATCCCGACCCCGGAGACCAGCTCGCCGACGGGTCCGGGGTCCGGAGTTCGCGAGGCGACCTGCGGGCACACGCGGGCGGCGAGCAGGTCCGCGAAGACCCGGCCGGGACCCGCGGACCACAGCACTCCAGGGTCACCGCTCAGGACCAGCCGCGCGCCGTCCGGCAGCGACTCGGCGAGCAGGGCCGCCGTCTCCACGTCGAGCTGGGGTGCGTCGAGGACGACGAGGAGGTCGAGGTCCAGGGCGCCGTCCGCGTCCCGGCCCGGGCCCTCGGCGCCGGACAGCAGATCCGCGAGGGTGACGACGGTGGTGTCCGTCCCGCCCTCGGGCCCGTCCGGCAGATCGCCCGGGGCCGGCCCGGAGGCGCGGAGGTCATGGCCGCCGGCGGTGTGCGTGGCGGTCCAGGCACGCAGGCCGAGACCGTGCGCGGCACCCAACAGGGCGGCCGTCTCGGCCCGGGAGGCGTCCCCGCCGGTGTGCAGGACGAGGGCGTGGCCGGCGACCGTGCGGATCAGCTCGGCGGCGGAGCGGCCCGCCGAGGCGGCGGCCTCTTCCCATTCGGCCGCCGAACCGTCGTCCTTCGGCACGGAGTTCATCACCCGGGCCAGTCCGTCGGCGAGACTCTCCTCGGCCAGCGCGTACCGCTCCAGGCCCACGAGGACGCGCACCGGGCGCTCCTCGGCCTCCCCGTCGTCCTCCTCGGCGGTGTCGCGTGCGGGGGCCGCCGCGGGAGCCGTCGTCTCCAGCGCGTCCTGGAAGACCAGCGCCTCGCCCTCCGCGAGGGTGCTCTGCACGGCCGCGTCCGGGTCCGGGACGGCGCGCTGGGAGAGCGCGGCGGCGAGCGCCGGAGCGTCGAGGGCGGTGTGTCCGGCGAGCGCCGCCTGTTCGAGGAGCCACACCGTGAGCGCGCGGCCGCGTCGCTCGTCGTCCGGACCACACTCGGCGCCGAGCAGCGCGCGGGCGAACCCGTCGGCCTGCTCGGGGCGCACCCCGGTGACCCGCAGCAGCTGCCAGGGGTCCTCGCGCAGCTGCCCGTCCGCGCCCTCGCCCAGGGCGGCGACGACCTGTGGTGCGAGCCCGTCGGGGGCGCCGCCGCCGGTCAGGACGGCACGAACGGCCTCGACGGTCCGCGCGGCGGGAACCGCAGCCGCCGGGGGCGCGGCCGGGGCGGACACCGGTCGCGGACGTCGCGCGGGTTCCGGCACGGTCCCGCGCGGGGCCGGCTCGGGCTCGCGGAAGGCGGTGACCACGGGCTTCTCACCGCTCTCCACGGCCCGTACCGCCGCCAGCAGGTCGGCGGCCGTCCCGCTGAGGCCCGTACCGGCGGAGATCGGTCCGCGCTTCTCGGCCCTCCGCCGCTCGATCCGCTCCCGCTCCAACCGCTGGGCCGCCAACTCGGCCTCGGCCTCGGACCGCTGGCCGGCCGCCCCCTCGGTCCCGGCTCCGGCGCCCCCGGCCAGGCCCTCGGCGCTCGGCGACCCGTCCTCGGCGGCGGCTCCGCCGGTGTCCACGCTTGTGGAGGGCGCGTCACCGGCCCCGGGCGCGTCACCGGCCCCGGGCGCGTCACCGGCCCCGGGCGCGTCGCCCTCCGCCGCGGCGCCCAGGGCCCCCGGCTCCGCTTCCTCCGTGGTCTCGGGCTCCGTGCTCACAGCGTGCTCCAGTCGTGATCGGGATAGTGGTGCACCGGTGCCGACACATCGTCGAGCGCCCGGCGGATCTCGTCAGGAAGACTAAGGGCCTCCACTGACAAAGCGCCCGTGAGCTGCCGCGCGTTGCGCGCGCCGACGATCGGGGCGGCGACTCCCGGGCGGTCGCGGATCCAGGCGAGCGCGACCTGAAGCGCCGTGACCGCGAGGCCGTCCGCGGCGGTCGTCACGGCGTCCACGATGCTGCTCGCCGTGTCGTCCAGGTACGGGGCGACGAAGGGCGCGAGATGCTCCGAGCCGCCCCGGGAGTCGGACGGTGTGCCGCTCCGGTACTTCCCGGTGAGCACGCCCCGGCCGAGCGGGGAGGAGGGCAGCAGCCCGACGCCCAGGTCGAGCGCCGCGGGCAGCACCTCCCGCTCGACGCCGCGCTGGAGCAGCGAGTACTCCATCTGCGTACTGGCCAGCCGGGTCCGTGTCCCGGGCGCTGCGAGCTGCCAGGTCGCCGCCTTGGCCAGCTGCCAGCCGCAGAAGTTCGACACCCCCGCGTACCGGGCGCGGCCGCTGCTGACCGCGAGGTCGAGTGCCTGGAGGGTCTCGTCCAGCGGGGTGCCGGGGTCGAAGGCGTGCACGTGCCACAGATCCACGTAGTCGGTGCCCAGACGCTGGAGCGAGGCGTCGAGCGCCGACAGAAGGTGTCCGCGCGAGCCGTCGAACCGCCGGTCCGGGTCGGGCACGCTGCCCGCCTTGGTGGAGATGACCAGGTCACGGCGGGGGACCAGGCCTTCTATGAGTTGTCCGAGCACGTACTCGGCCTCCCCGTCGCCGTACACGTCCGCGGTGTCGACGAGGTTCCCGCCCGCTTCCCAGAACACCTTCAACAGCTCCGCGGCGTCATGCTCGTCGGTGTCCCGGCCCCAGGTCAGGGTGCCGAGCCCGATCCGGGACACACGAAGGCCGGTACGGCCGAGATGCCTCTGCTCCATGGACGCCGAGATTACTGGCCAGAACTCACCTCGTGGTGGCCCTGTGGACAACCCGGATGATCAGAGCCGCGACCCGTTCCTGCCGGGATGCCCGTCCGCGCGCTAGGGTCTCCGGCACAAGGGACGTTACTGATGGGTAAGGGGATCGGCCATGCAGCTCGGGATCAACCTCGGCTACTGGGGTGCCGGAATGGACGCGGACAATCTGGCCGTCGCCCAGGAGGCCGACCGGCTCGGATACGCCGTCTGCTGGGCCGCCGAGGCCTACGGCTCCGACGCGGCGACCGTGCTCAGCTGGGTCGCCGCGCAGACCGAGCGCATCGACGTCGGTTCGGCCATCTTCCAGATCCCGGCCCGCCAGCCGGCGATGACCGCGATGACCGCCGCCACCCTCGACTCGCTCTCCGGCGGCCGTTTCCGCCTCGGGCTCGGGGTGTCCGGGCCGCAGGTCTCCGAGGGCTGGTACGGCGTCAAGTTCGACAAGCCGCTGGCCCGGACCCGCGAGTACGTGGAGATCGTACGGAAGGCGATGACCCGGGAGCGGCTCTCGTACGAGGGCGAGCACTGGACGCTGCCGCTGCCGGGCGGCCCGGGCAAGCCGATCAAGCTGACCGTGCACCCCGAGCGCGAGCACATCCCGCTGTACGTCGCGGCGATCGGCCCGAAGAACCTGGAGCAGACCGGCGAGATCGCCGACGGCGCGCTGCTGATCTTCCCCTCGGCCGAGCACCTGGAGGACACCGCGATCAAGTACCTGCGCGCCGGCCGGGAGAAGGCCGGCCGGACGATGGAGGGCTTCGACGTCTGCCCGACGCTGCCGCTGTCCGTCGGTGCCGACAAGGATGTGACGGCGCTCGCCGACATGTTCCGTCCCTACACCGCGCTGTACGTCGGCGGGATGGGCAGCCGCAAGCAGAACTTCTACAACCAGCTCGCCCAGCGCATGGGGTACGAGAAGGAAGCCGCCGAGATCCAGGACAAGTACCTGTCCGGCGACAAGGAGGGCGCCGCCGCCGCCGTCCCGCACGCGCTGATCGACCAGACCACGCTGCTCGGCTCCGTCGACCGCATCGCCGACCGTATGGAGGCGTACGCGGCGGCCGGCGTCACCACGCTCACCCTGGCGCCCGCGGGCTTCACGCTGGACGATCGCATCGCCTCGCTGCGGGCCGGTTCCGACGCCCTGGAGCGCGCCGGTCTGGCGTAACGCGACGGAATACTTCGACAGGAGAGTTCCGCGGCCGTGGTGGGGGCTCGGGGGGTCTTCCCCGCCACGGCCGTCACCGTGAACAACGCGCGGGGGCCCGCTCGGTTACGCCCCCCGGCCTCCCCGTCCCTCCTTCGTTCGGCGGATTTGTCCGACACATCGGTTGCCGGGCCCCCGGCATCCGATTTGACTCGTTTTCTGCGGAACCTGCGGAGAGGTGCGAGTCATGCTTTCGGCCAAGAGTCTGTTCCAGGAGATCCTCGACAACGACGAGTCGTTCCGGCTCTTCTGCTCCATCGCCGCCAGCGGGGAATCGCAGGGCGGCTGGGAGAACGGGCGCATCGCCGCGCTCGTCCCCCCGGACGAACGCGGGCTCGCGCCGAAGATCGCCCGGCACGGCGCCGACGAGGACAAGCACGGACGGATCTTCAACGCCCTGATGCGGAAGCGGGGTCTCGCCCCGGTCGCCGTCCCGGCCGACACGGACTACACGATGCTCCTCGAACGCCGGGGCATCGGCCTCGCCCACGAGAAGCTCAGGAGCGAGCGGCCGCTCAGCGTGCGGGACATCGTCACCTATCTCGCCCACAGCCGGGTCACCGAGCAGCGCGCCTCCGAGCAGATGGACCTGCTGCGCAGGCACTTCGCGGACCATCCCGAGCTCGGCCGCGCCGTCCGCATGATCTCCGACGACGAGGACCGCCATCTCGCCTACTGCCACGAGGAACTGCTGCGCTTCGCCTCGGCCGGGCACGGCCGCGCCATCCAGGGGACGCTGCGCGCCTGCGCGCTCGCCGAGATCCGCGTCTACCGGGACGTGAGCCTCGCGGTGACGGCCCACATGGGGCGCATCCTCGGCTGGCCCCGGACCAAGGCGGCGACGCTCACCGCCGGTGTCCACGCCGTCTACGCCTACGAGCGGGCGGGCGGCTGGCGCCGCATGGTCTCCCTGAGGATGCCCGACCGGCGTGACGCGCTGGGCGGTCCCCCGGCGGCGGCGCACGAGTTCGCGTGATCCGCGGCCGGGTGGACCTCCGGCTCGGGCGCTCCCCCCGTCGCCGCTCCGCGTACCCGCTCCGCGCTCCCGCCGACACGCCGATCGCGGGCGCTCCCGCCGTGGCGCCTGGGACCCGGGCGCTCCCGCCGCCTGCCGGGGCCCCGGGGCGCTCCCGCCGTCGTGCCCGCGGCTCGGCGTTCCCCCGTCGCCGCTCCGTGCGTGAGCGAACTCGTCGCTACAGCCAGCCCCTCCGCTTGAAGAGCCGGTACAGCAGGATCTCCAGCGTGATCATCCCCAGGACCACCGCCGGGTACCCCCACAGCCAGTGCAGCTCCGGCATGTGGTCGAAGTTCATGCCGTAGACGCCGGCGATCAGGGTGGGGACCGCGGCCATCGCCGCCCACGCGGAGATCTTCCGCATGTCGTCGTTCTGCCGCACGCTCATCTGCGCGAGATGCGCCGAGAGGATGTCCGACACCAGCCGGTCCAGACCCTCCACCGACTCGTTCACCCGCGTCAGATGGTCGTTGACGTCCCGGAAGAAGGGCTGCGCCGCGGCGTTCACGAACGGCACCGCGGTTCCGGTCGCGCCGGTTCCGGCGAGCCGGGTCAGCGGCACGGCCAGCGGACCCGTCGCCCGGCGGAACTCCATGACCTGCCGCTTGAAGGCGTAGATCCTGGACGCGGTGTTCCGCGAGCCCCCGACGGACGGCGAGAAGACCTCGGCCTCCAGTTCCTCCAGGTCGGCGCCCAGCTCGGTCGCCACCTCCAGGTAGTGGTCCACCGTGGCGTCGGCGATCGAGTAGAGCACCGTCGTCGGCCCGCGCCGCAGCGACTCGGGATCCGCCTCCAGACGGCGTCGTACGGCCGCGAGCGGTGAACTCTCGCCGTGCCGGACGGTCACCACGAACGAATCCCCGACGAAGACCATCACCTCGCCCGCGGTGACGACGTCACTCTCCGGCTCGTAGCAGACCGGCTTGAGGACCATGAACAGCGAGTCGTCGTAGACCTCCAGCTTGGGCCGCTGGTGCGCCTTCAACGCGTCCTCGACCGCCAGCGGATGCAGTCCGAACTCGCTGCTCACGAGATCGAACTCCTGTTCCGTCGGTTCGTTCAGCCCGATCCAGACGAACGCGTCGCCCTCGGCGCGCGCCGTGTCCAGGGCGTCGGAGAGGTCCTCGGGGCCTTCGGTCCGGCGCCCGGCGCGGTAGATGGCCCAGTCGACGATCACGGAGCGTATTCTCCCGCCGCCCCGGCCGGCGCGCACGCCGGGGCGGCGGTTGTCCACAGGCCCCGCCGGGTCCGGGCGTCACCCGTTTACGCTGGTTCGCATGCCCACCCTGATCCTCGTCCGGCACGGACGCTCGACCGCCAACACCGCGGGTCTGCTCGCCGGCTGGACCCCCGGCGTCGCCCTCGACGAGCGCGGGGCCCAGCAGGCCGCGGCGCTGCCCGGGCGGCTCGCCGCGCTGCCGCTCTCCGAAGTCGTCACCAGCCCCCTGCAGCGCTGTCAGGAGACCGTGCAGCCGCTGCTCGACGCCCGGCCCGAGCTGCGCGCGCACACCGACGAGCGCATCGGCGAGGCGCACTACGGCGACTGGTCCGGCCGCAAGCTCGCCGAGCTGAGGGACGAGCCGCTGATGGAGGTCGTCCAGGCGCATCCGTCCGCGGCCGCCTTCCCCGGCGGCGAGTCGATGCGCGCCATGCAGACCCGTGCCGCCGAGGCGGTACGCGAGTGGAACGCGCGCGTGGAGCGCGACCACGGCAGCGACGCCGTCTACCTCATGTGTTCGCACGGCGACATCATCAAGTCCCTCGTCGCCGACGCACTCGGACTTCACCTGGATCTCTTCCAGCGGATCTCTGTGGAACCGTGTTCCATCACCGCGATCCGCTACACACGACTGCGTCCGTTCCTCGTCCGCCTCGGGGACACCGGCGATCTCGCCTCCCTGGCGCCGCGCGAGGAGCCCCCGAGCGGCGACGCCCCGGTCGGGGGCGGTGCGGGCGCACCGTGATCGTCGGCCGCAGTAGGGTGAAGCGGTCGAAGCAGCGCATCAGTTGTCAGCAAGTCGTCAGCAACCGATGCGGGCCGACGCAGTCAGCCGGTCCGCATGCCGAATCCAATGGAGACAGGACGTGTCCCGTCAGGTGTTCCTCTACGACCCCCCGGACCGTTTCGTGGCCGGTACGGTCGGGTTGCCCGGGCGCCGTACCTTCTTCCTGCAGGCCTCCTCGGGCCCCCGGGTGACCAGCGTGGCGCTGGAGAAGACCCAGGTCGCCGCACTCGCCGAACGCATGGACGAACTCCTCGACGAGGTCGTACGGCGTACCGGCGGCATCGCCCCGGTCCCGGCCGTCGCCTCGGGCGAGGTGTCCGACACCGCCCCCCTCGACACGCCCGTCGAGGAGGAGTTCCGGGTCGGCACCATGGCGCTGGCCTGGGACGGTGACGAGCAGCGCATGATCGTCGAGGCGCAGGCCCTCGTGGAACTCGACGCCGACTCCGACGAGGACCTCGCCGACGCCGAGGAACGGCTCCTCCAGGACGAGGAGAACGGTCCGCCGATGCTCCGCGTCCGGCTCACCGGCGCGCAGGCCCGGGCCTTCGCCAAGCGCGCCCTCGATGTCGTCAACGCCGGCCGGCCGCCCTGCCCGCTGTGCAGCCTCCCGCTCGACCCGGAAGGACACGTATGTCCGCGCCAGAACGGATACCGCCGCGGAGCGTGACCACGGCCGACCTGCTCGCCCAGGGCGAGCTGAAGGTGCGCGGACAGATCCGTGAGGCCTCGAACGCGGTGCTGTACTGCTCCGTCTCGTACGAGGGCCGCGACGCGTTCTGCGTCTACAAGCCCGTCGCCGGGGAGCGCCCCCTGTGGGACTTCCCGGACGGGACCCTGGCGCAGCGCGAGGTCGCCGCGTACGAGGTCTCCGAGGCGACCGGATGGGGGCTGGTGCCGACCACCGTGCTGCGCGACGGACCCTACGGCGAGGGCATGTGCCAGCTGTGGGTCGAGGCGTCCCCGGAGGACGACGGGGCCGGTCTGCTCGCCCTGGTGGACGACGAGGAGCCCGCGGAGGGCTGGAAGGCCATCGGCTTCGCCGAGGTGGGCGAGGGCCGTACGGCGCTGCTCGTGCACGCCGACGACACCCGGCTGCGCCGGCTCGCCGTCCTCGACGCCGTGATCAACAACGCCGACCGCAAGGGCGGCCATCTGCTGCCCACCGGTGAGGGGCGGCTGTACGGCATCGACCACGGGGTCACCTTCAACGCGGACAACAAGCTGCGCACGCTGCTGTGGGGCTGGGCCGGGGAGCCGCTGACCCCGGAGGCGGTCGAGGTCCTTACCGGGCTGCGGGACGGTCTGGCGCCCGGCGCCCCGCTCGCCACCCGGCTGGCCGAACTCATCACCACCGCCGAGATCGACGCCACGCGCGACCGCGTCGGGGCGATGCTCACCTCGGGGAAGCATCCGGAACCGAGCGGGGAGTGGCCGGCGATTCCTTGGCCACCGGTGTGAGGCCACCACCGGTGTGAGGCCGTCGGCCGGGTGGGGCCACCACCGGTGTGAGGCCGTCGGCCGGGTGGGGCCGTCGCTCCGAGGCCGCCGCCTGTCCGCCGCCGTCACCTTTCCGGGGTCGCCTGCGGGGCGGGATCACCCGGCGGGCCGGGAGCGCCCGTCGATGTGAGGAACCCGACGTGGCGGATGCGGCCGGGTGGGTGTGTGCGCCTGATACACGCCGGGGGTGCCGCTCTCCTGGCGTCATCGGCGCACACCCGTGCGACAACACCCTCGACGTACGGTCATATGACCCGATATGCGCAGGTGTGCGGGCCTGTCGGTTGCGCCGAGACCCGGCTCCGCCGCTCCGGCGCGGGCCGGGAAGGGGCGCCGATGCACAGTGCGAGGCGTCCCACAAGAGGGCCTTACGAGCCGTCAGTCCTGGTCCGGTTCGTATACGGAAGTTCCGTCCGGTTAGGCTCATGACATGCATGCCTGGCCCGCTTCTGAGGTCCCCGCCCTGCCCGGCGAGGGCCGCGACCTCCGGATCCACGACACCGCGACCGGCGGTCTGGTCACTCTCGACCCCGGTCCCGTCGCCCGTATCTACGTCTGCGGCATCACGCCGTACGACGCGACCCACATGGGTCACGCGGCGACCTACAACGCGTTCGACCTCGTTCAGCGCGTGTGGCTCGACACCAAGCGGCAGGTTCACTACGTCCAGAACGTGACCGACGTCGACGACCCGCTCCTGGAGCGTGCGGAGCGCGACGGCGTCGACTGGGTGGGACTCGCCGAGCAGGAGACCGCCCTCTTCCGTGAGGACATGACCGCCCTGCGGATGCTTCCGCCGCGGCACTACATAGGCGCCGTCGAGGCCATACCCGGCATCGTGCCGCTCGTCGAGCGGCTGCGGGACGCGGGGGCCGCGTACGAGCTCGAAGGGGACGTGTACTTCTCCGTCGAGTCCGACCCCGACTTCGGCAAGGTGTCCGGCCTGGACGCCGCCACGATGCGTCTGCTGTCCGCCGAGCGGGGTGGTGACCCGGACCGTCCGGGCAAGAAGAACCCGCTCGACCCGATGCTCTGGATGACCGCGAGGGAGGGCGAGCCGAGCTGGGACGGCGGCTCGCTCGGGCGCGGCCGGCCCGGCTGGCACATCGAGTGCGTGGCCATCGCCCTGGACCACCTGGGGATGGGCTTCGACGTGCAGGGCGGCGGCTCCGACCTCGCCTTCCCGCACCACGAGATGGGCGCCTCGCACGCCCAGGTGCTCACCGGCGAGTTCCCGATGGCCAAGGCGTACGTCCACGCCGGCATGGTCGGGCTGCACGGCGAGAAGATGTCGAAGTCGAAGGGCAACCTCGTCTTCGTGTCCGGCCTGCGGCGCGACGGGGTCGACCCGGCCGCCATCCGGCTCGCGCTCCTCGCCCACCACTACCGCACCGACTGGGAGTGGACGGACACCGTCCTCGCGGACGCGGTCGCCCGCCTGGAGAACTGGCGCGCCGCCGTGTCCCGGCCCGACGGTCCGTCCGCCGAGGCACTCGTCGAGGAGATCCGCGACGCCCTGGCGAACGACCTGGACGCGCCGGCCGCGCTCGCCGCGGTCGACCGCTGGGCCGCGCTCCAGCACGAGCGGGGTGGCACGGACGAGGGCGCCCCCGGCGTGGTCTCCCGCGCCGTGGACGCCCTGCTGGGTGTCGCCCTGTAGCCGCTCGGTTCCGTAACGCGTGGGGCGCCGGGCGGTGGTGTGCCGCCCGGCGCCCTTGTCCTCCGCTCAGACCGTCACTGGCTCACGACGACGGCCCGCACCGTGCCGCTGTCGCCGTCGTAGACGCCGATGACCTGCTGTCCGTGGGCGAAGGCCCGCTGGACCCCGTCGCGCGTCATCCGGTCGGGGTTCACCAGGGCACGCCAGGCGTTGTCGACGAACAGGTAGAGGACGGACGGCTGGCCCGGGAGCGGCGCCACCACGTCCCAGAAGTGCTGAGCGGTCCCGCTGACCGTTGCCTGCGAGGCGACGGCGCCCACCGGCACCAGCGGCTGTCCCTGTCCCGGCATCTGTCCCGGTAGCTGCCCGGGCAGCTGTCCCTGCTGATGCCCGCCGAGTTGCTGAAGCAGGTGCTGGAAGGGCTGCTGCTGTCCCATCTGCTGGAGCTGCTGCCACAGGTGCTGCGGGATCTGCTGAGCCATCTGCTGCTGCCCCATCTGCTGAGGCGACATCTGCTGGGGCGTCTGCTGCTGGCCGAGGGGCTGCTGCCAGAGGGGTTGCTGCCCGGGGAACTGTCCGGGGAACTGCTGTTCAGGGAACTGCTGTCCGATCGGCTGCTGCGTCAGCTGCGTGTGCTGCGGCTGCTGCTCGAAGGGCAGCTGTCCGGCCCCGGACCGGTCGATCCCTTGCCGGCCCATGCCCGGCTGTAGCCCGAACTGCTGCCCCAGGGGTTGCCCGGCCTGCTGCCGGGACTGCTGCCCGAAGGGTTGTCCGGACTGGTGCCCGAACGGCTGGGGAGGTGCCGTGCTCGGGCCCTGCTGGTGGTGCTGGTGCCCCTGCTGCTGACTCATCTGCGGGGTGGTGCTCATACGGGTGCCACCTTCCGTGAATCGTGCACTCTGCGGGTACGTCAGCCCGTGACCACCAGGCCGACGATCTCGTCGTCCGAGAACCAGACACGTACGTCGGGCCGTCCGCCCGCGAAGGCGGAGTGCACCGCCTGGCGGATCTCGGGGGACGGGTTGTTCAGACCGCGCCAGTCACCGGCCACGAACAGCCGGAGCCGGGGCGGGAGTTCGCGCGGGTACGGCAGCAGCTCGTCCCAGTACCGTTCGGCCCGGCCCGAGCCGACCGCCTCCGGCAGCAGACGGGTGACCGCCGCCTTGATGTCCGGCCGGTTGCCGATCCGCTGGGAGGCGGGCCGGCCCGGCGCGTCCTGCTGGGGGGAGCCGCCTGCCCGCAGCACCGCGCGGGCGACCTCCGGTGACATCGGTTCCTGTCCGGCGGTCCTGAGCATCCCCTGCAGCGAGGCCAGCGCGCCGGCCACCACCGGGGAGGCGGAGGAGGTGCCCGAGAACGTGTCCGTGTACCAGCCGGTCTCCTCGGCGCCGCCCTGCAGATCACCGGGCCGGTCCCAGAAGCCGCCGGTGGTCGTGACCTCGCGTCCCCAACCCTGCGCGTCCACCCGTGCGCCGTAGTTGGAGAACGCCAGACGCGAGCGGTCCGGGCCGTGATCGCGGCCGTGCGTGCCGGGCGGCGGTGCGCCCGCGCCGACCAGCACCGCGCCGGAGGACTGGTGGGAGGGGTTGAAGGGGTTGCGCCACCACTCGGGGAACTCGGCGGGGCGGCGCTCGTACACCGCGTCGTCGAGCGACTCGGCGCCGTTGCCCGCCGCCGCGACCACGAGGACGCCCTTGGCGGTCGCGTACCGGATGGCCGCGAAGTTGTCGGGCCACCACTCGATCGCGATGTACCCCCGCTGGTCGTCGCGGTGTTCGAAGTCGAACCGGGGCCCGGGCGCGTGCAGTTCGACCAGCAGGAGATCACCGGGACCCAGCCGGTCGGCCGCCGCGTGGATCGCGGCGGCCGTGCCGACGCCCTGGAAGGACGCGGCCGCGGTCACCGCGTCCGGCACGATGCCGCTGATCCCGGACTCGTCGCGGTCGGCGCCGATGACACCGATCACCGCGGTGCCGTGGTTGCGCCAGGCGAGGTCCGTCAGCGGAGTGCCGACGACGACACCGGCGAGCTTCGCGGCCAGGTCCTCGTGACCGAGCTGCCAGGCTCCCTCCACGTCGATCACCGTCACGCCCCGGCCCGTACCGCCCGGCCGCTGCCAGGCCCAGTACGCGTCGATGCCCTCGGGCGCCGGCCGAAGATAGCCCTGGCGGCTGGTGAAGTCCGGGGTGACGGGCGCGCCTTCCTTCACCCGCCGCCCGCCGTCGGCGGCCTCCGCGGGGTGTCCGGCGGGCCCCGCCGAGGCGGGGACGGCGCCCGGTTTCACGTACGCCGTGTCGATGCCGGGCAGCGCGGCGATCCGTGAGCGCAGTTCCTGGGCGCGGTTCCCGGCGCCGCGCATGCGGTAGAAGAGTGCGAGGTCGAGGCCGTCGTCACCGCTCGCCGCGGCGGTCTGCCGGAGCCGCTCCTCGCCCCCGAACAGTGGCTCCAGCGTGAGCTGTTCGTCGCTGAGGAACATGTCGAGGGCCGAGACGTCGGCGCCCGCCGCGGAGTGGACGCCCTCGGTCCCCGCGCGCAGCCGGGCCTCGGGGCGGGCGACGACGATCAGTTCCTGTTCCGCCCCCCGATAGGTGAATCCCGCTCCGTCGGGCCCTGGCCCGGTCGTTCCCGGGCCCTGTGCCGGCTGTTCCTGATCGGTCATCGCGTGCCGCTCCCTTCGGTCCCCGGGGGCGCGCTGTCGGGCGCCCGCGGTCGCGCCGCTCGGTCCGTGCGGGTGCTGTGTCGCGGGAGGACGCGGTGTCGGTCTCCGTCTCCGGGCCGCGCCTTCGGGGCACAACCTGGCACGCCCGGGGCGGCTCGTCCACCCCGTCTTCGTCAACTGGGTTTGAAAACAAGTTGAATGGGGAAACCTGTGCAATTCGTCTTGAAAGAGATGTCACGCCGGAATCAGGCCAAAGGCTGCGGACCGTGGGGCATATGGCCGGCGCGCAGGGGTGGTCGACGCCGCACGGAGTGACCTCCGGGCGTTCCGGAGCGGGACCGCGTGTCATGCGGCGTCGGGCGCCCGCTCGACGCGGTGCCGGACGTGCGGCGGGGCGGCGCGCCGTGTGCGCACCGCCCCGTCCGCTCGAATCGTCCGCTGGAATCGCCGGCTCTGCCCGCTTGTTCGAACAGCCCGCCCGCTCGCCCGCTCAGTCCTCCGGCGAGTCCTCGTCCTCGCTGCCGCCGCCGCTGCCACGCTCGGTGTCGGTCTCGGTGTCCGGTTTCGGGGGCTTGGGCGGCTTCGGGCGCGCGCCCGGGTTGTCCCGCAGATAGGACGCGCTGTCGCTGCCGTCGGCCGTGGCGTGACCGCCGGGAGCCGGGCCGGCCGGACCCCCGCCGTCCCGGCGCCGCAGATACCGCTCGAACTCGCGGGCGATGGCCTCGCCCGACGCCTCCGGCAGCTCGGCGGTGTCCCGGGCCTCCTCCAGCGTCTGCACGTACTCGGCGACCTCACTGTCCTCGGCGGCCAGCTGATCGACGCCCAGTTGCCAGGCCCGCGCGTCCTCGGGCAGCTCGCCCAGCGGGATCCGCAGGTCGATCAGGTCCTCCAGACGGTTGAGGAGGGCCAGCGTCGCCTTCGGGTTCGGCGGCTGCGACACGTAGTGCGGTACGGCCGCCCACAGCGACACCGCCGGTACGCCCGCGTGGGTGCACGCCTCCTGGAGGATGCCGACGATGCCCGTGGGGCCCTCGTACTTGGTCTCCTCCAGATCCATCGTGCGGGCCAGGTCGGAATCGGAGGTGACCCCGCTGACCGGCACCGGACGGGTGTGCGGGGTGTCGCCGAGCAGTGCGCCCAGGATCACCACCAGCTCCACACCCAGCTCGTGCGCGAAGCCGAGCAGCTCGTTGCAGAACGAGCGCCACCGCATCGACGGCTCGATGCCCCGCACCAGCACGAGGTCGCGCGGCTTCTCGCCGCCGACCCGGACCACCGACAGACGCGTGGTCGGCCAGGTGATCTTGCGTACGCCGCCGTCCAGCCACACCGTGGGGCGGTTGACCTGGAAGTCGTAGTAGTCCTCGGCGTCCAGCGCCGCGAAGACCTCGCCCTTCCACTCCCTGTCCAGGTGCGCGACCGCGGCGGAGGCGGCGTCGCCGGCGTCGTTCCAGCCTTCGAACGCGGCCACCATGACTGGGTCGATCAGCTCGGGAACCCCCTCCAGCTCGATCACCCAGCGCCTCCTTCCGACGTGCCCTCGCGTACGTCCCAACCTTACGGCGTGCCGAGGGTGCCTCCGCAGCCCCCTTGCACAGGGGAGTGAACGGATCACTGCCCCGTTCCGCCCCCTGAAACACCCTCCAGTCATCCGAGCTGTCCCCGGCCAACCTCCCCGGCGACCTGGTACGTCGTCCCGCGGAGGGTTGATACGTCCGATGACCGGGGGAGCGGTGCCCGTGACGCCCCGACGCCGGGCGTCCGCTGCCGGAGCCGGACGTCCTGGACCTGGGGGAAAGGGGCGCGCGGGGCCCGGCGGGGACGGGCCCCCGAGCCTGCGGGCGGGCGGGGGCCGGGCGCACCGGTGCCGCCGCCGGGCCGGCCGGGGGACTCCGCGCGGCGGCCGGTCAGAGCGTGCTGCGCAGCCACTGCTCCACGCTCGCGACGTGCACCGTCGCCCAGGAGCGGGCCGCCTCCGCGTCACGGTCGCGCAGCGCGGTCAGGATGGCCCGGTGCTCGTGGAGGGTGCGGCTGACCGCGTCCTCCTGGGTCAGACCGCGCCAGATCCGGGCCCGGGTGGTGGGCCCGGACAGGCCGTCCAGCAGGGAGCACAGGACCGAGTTGCCGGAACTCTGCACGATTCCGCGGTGGAACTCCAGATCGCACGCGACGAGTTCCTCCACCGAGGGCGCGGCACCGAGCGCGTCCAGTTGGGAGGTCAGGACGTCCAACTGCCGCTCGCTGATCCTGGACGCGGCCATCGCGGTGGCCGCGGGCTCCAGGATGCGGCGCACCGCGAGGAATTCCAGCACCGTGTCGTCGCGGTGGAAGTCGACGACGAAACTCAGCGCCTCCAGGAGGAGCTGCGGATCCAGACTGGTCACGTACGTGCCGTCGCCCTGGCGCACGTCCAGGATGCGGATCAGGGAGAGCGCGCGCACCGCCTCCCGCAGGGAGTTGCGGGACAGCCCGAGGTCCGCGGCGAGCTCGCTCTCCTTGGGGAGCCGGTCGCCGGGGCGCAGAGTGCCGGAGACGATCATGTCCTTGATCTTCTCGATCGCCTCATCGGTGACTGCCATGGCGGACCTCCCTGTCACTCCGGATGTCCCACAGACCTCCGATGTCTCAGGCCATTATGTGGGGTCCGGGGGCCGACCGGACACAGAATCCCTGGCCGGATCGGGCGCACGCCCCCGGATCGTGTGCCGGAGGGCCACCGGCGCACCTCGTCGTTCCGGTCGACGTCCCCCCGGCCACGGCCTGTTGACCTCCGGCCTCTGGCATCCGGGCCGTCGCCTCCCCGGCGTGAGGTCCGCGCGACGGCGGAGGCCGGTCCATCGCGGACGCCCGTCGCTCGCGGACCGCCGTCACGCCCGGTCGACCGCCGGCCGAGGACGCCCGCCGCACCGCGACGACTCCGTTCGGAGACGACCGTCACAGCGGGACGCCCCCATGGGGACCACCGTCGCACCGGGCGCCCCGCCCGGAGTGCACGGTCGTACCCGGACGCCCCCACACACCCACCGATCCCGCCTCAGCCGAGGACGTCGAGGCATT